>CAUQSL010000012.1:0-50971 GCA_963520775.1 uncultured Peptostreptococcus sp. | reverse complement strand
TCATTTGTAATTTTACTTATAATAAAACTTGTTAACAAAGTTAAATTTTTAAATTCCAAAATTAAAAATATCATATTAAAATTGTTTAATACGAATATAGAAATATCTGCTAAAACCACTTTTATTGAATCCCCAGATTATCATTACACTACAATAAGACGAGCTGAAAATGTTAGAAGTGAAAATTCTAATGACAATGATGTTTTTTTACTAATCATTGCAGGAGTGCTTGTAGCTTCTATAGTAGTTAGTTTTTTCAAAGAATATGTAGATTATATTTCTTTGTTTTTAAAGTGGTTTGGACTTATCCCGCTGATGATATGTATATTATTTTTATTTGTTATATCTATTAGTAAAGAAGTTCAAAAAGTTACAGTTAAATTCATCGCAGTTTCAATAGTTGTTTCTGCATTGACCCTATATTATGGATTTAACATTAAAGAAATGGCAGTAACAATGAGTGGAACAATAACAGATGGAAGAAGTCTTTTTGCATCAGTATATAAAATTTTTGGAGTATTTATAGGAGTAATTCAACAGTTAATATCTTATATATTATTGCTTAGAGTAATAAGTGTTTATATTGATAGAAAAAAGAAAAAACCGATACAATCAGTTCGTCGTTTCATTGCTAAAACAAAACAATTTGAATCGGTTATGTTCCTTAGCATTGTAGTAATATTTTTGTCAATTTTATCATACGCATTTACATTAGAAGCTGTTCATAAATTTCTATTAAAGCAATAGGAAGATTTAAAAGCCTATCTCTCCATCTCCTTGTCCATGTAAATTCCATAGTTCTTTCGTATTTTATAAAGCTCGTCCATAGTAGATTTGGTAGAAGAATACTCTTGCATTAGGGTATTCTTTTTTTCTTGCAATTTATCAAGTTTATCTAAAATATCTTTTGAATTAGGCAGCTTTGAATAGGACTTTTTAAGTTTTGCAAGAGCTGTTTCGTAGCGTGTGATTTCAGCCTTATGCTCCTCAAAAAATGCCTTATCAGAAGGTTTTGCCTTATATTCTTTGTAGTAGGCTCGATATTTTTTAACAGTATGAACTTGTTCCATAGTATCAGAAAGTAGCTGCATTTCCTTATCAATTTCTTTGATTTTATCTTGCAGGTTCTGTCTTTCTTCAGCACTTTCCCTGATGTATTCATCAAGTTGTTTAATGGAGTTAATGTCATGTTCTCTTATGAAAACAACTGACTCAGCCATTGTATTTAAGTTATGTTTGGTTGCCCAATATTCATAGCCTTTGCTCTCTTTCACTTTGGCATTAGTATTCATATTGATGACATTTCCAATTCGTTTTTTGACAGGCGGGGCTTTAATAGATTGATTTTCTGTAAGACGCTCTTTTAATCTTTCTTCTGTATAATCTTCACTAATCGTCTTAGCTCTTGTAAATCTCTGCTTGTCTTTTGGCTTAAAGGCAATGTGTTTGCCATGTTTTATTTCATAACCAAGTTCCGCCATTTTCTTTAGAAATTCTTCCCAATCCTTAGAATGTTTTATTAAACGATCAATGTCAAATTGAAGCCTGCTTTTCCAAGAAGTACCTTTCTTAGATTGCTCATTTTCATACCATGACTTACCATTTGTTTTGTACTTTTTCTTATAGCTCTCGTAGAACTCGTCAATCACAGATAGGTTGTTTTCTTTGCATAGCTTATCGCTTTGATACCTGATCTGGTGGTAACTTCTTTTGTTAGATTGATAGCACTTGCCTGTTACCATATTTACATTATTGAATATGATATGATTGTGGATATGCCCTTTATCTATGTGGGTAGATAAGACATATTCGTACTCATCCTTTAATATCTTTTTACACAGTTCAAGACCGATTTGATGTGCCATTTCAGGACTTGCTTCTCCGGGTAAAAAGGATTGAATGAGGTGTCTTGCAAGAACAGTTCCGTTTGTGCCTGCATCATTTCTTGTTCTTAAAAACTGGGTATGAGCAGTTTCCTGATGACATTTATGAGTGCTTACTAAGATTTGCTCATCTGTTTTTTCTCCATTAATAATATATGAAATGGCAAGATTAAGGGTTGATTTTATAGGATGTATTTTTGTAATAGCCATAAAATTTAATCACCTCCGGAAGTTCTGTTAAGAAGCAGTGAATGTATCTGCCACAACTCTTTTGAGAAATGTTCAATCTGATTTTTTATGTCGTTTATATCATCTTTGTAGATTATGCCGGTGGAATTTACACGCTTTGCAATCTGATTGATGTTGTTTGTAGCGTTGGAAAGTAAGCCTTGTAAATCTCTAAATGGCTCTAAATCCACTTGATATATTTCCTTTTCTAAAACGCACTTGCGAATGAAAAGGCTCATATTTTTGCATTTTGCAAGTTTTCTTTTCTCCTCAAAAAGAGCCTTTTCTTCTTCGGTTAATTTAATTTCAAGTCTTTCATTTCGTGTTCTATTTGCCATAGGTAAATCCTCCTTTGAATGCATTTCGGGGTCTTAGGGTACACCCTAACAAGTTAAAAATTGATAAAAAAAGAAGCAGATCCCAAAGGGCTGCTTCATCAATTTTTTCGTAAGTGTCCGTACACTTACTGTGCTTGCTCATATACTAATAGTATAAGAATAGCTCTAAGCATATACTTAAAAATTTATAAGTTAATTTTATAATATAAATCATAATAAGTCAAGTAAACTTGACTTATTGACATATATAATATAGAATGAAATAAATAATAATTGGTATATAGAATGAGGTTGCTCATGCGTGCTGAGATGATATTAAAAAATAGACTCAAAGAGGAACGAATAAATTTTGGAATATCTCAAAAAGAACTTGCTCAACTTGTTGGGGTATCAAGGCAGACTATTAACTCAATAGAAAATGAACAATTTTATCCTACAACAAAATTATCTCTTATAATCTGTGAGGTGTTAGAAAAACGAGTTGAAGATGTTTTTTATTTGTGTGAGATGATTGAAAAATAATTAGCACAAACTAACTGGGCGGTGTTTTAATTTATTAAATCTGATATACATAATAATTTTTAAATAAAAGTGAGGTGATGATACCTGTGAGTGAGAAGACAATCGTAGAAAATGCCTATAAGGGATATGATTTTTCCGACATGAACGAATTAGGACATAAGAAAATTTATAAACTTAGCAATGAAACGGGTACAGGAGAAATGTGTTGCTATAATTTAATAGATGGTTTTACTTTGTCTTATAACAATTTAAACATGGAATCTTCGCATCAGAAGATTAATCCTTGTAAGGGTATAGTTCAAATTGACCATTGTTTGGATGGTTGCTATGAATTTAAGTTAAAAAGTAATGAAAGAGCATTCGTAGGGAAAGGTGATTTTAGTGTTGTGGATTTAGGAAAAGTTCCTTTTGAAAGTTCGAGCATACCTATGAAACGATATATTGGATTGACTGTATTTATAGATATAAAAATTGCCCAAAGATCCATAGATAAATATTTTCCTTTTGCAAAGATCAATATAAAAGAAATTATGGATATGTTGTGTAAAAATGGTCCGGCATTAATAATAAAATCAAGAAAAGAAATAAACCATATATTAAACGAATTATATACGGTTAGTGAGGACATTCGCATAGCATATTCTATTATCAAAATCATTGAGTTGTTACTTTTTTTAAGTTTTATAAAAACAGAAGATATGAAAAAAATACCAACTTTTTCTGAACCAATTTATGAAGCAACACAAGATTGCTATAAGGCACTTGTTGAAAATCCATTTGATAAATATTCTATTTCTGAACTTGCAAAACAGTATGCGATTTCTGAATCCAGTTTAAAGCGTTGCTTCATGCATTTAACAGGACAATCTATTGGAAGTTTTATAAAAAATACTTGCTTGGAAGAATCTGCAAAGTTGCTAATTGATAAACCACATATTACGATAGGGGAAGTTGCTGATTTTGCCGGATATTTAAATCCGAGTAAATTTGCTTCTGCTTTTAAAACTTATTTCGGAGTTTCACCTCAACAATATAGGAAAAATAATTTGACCTAATTGGAGCAAAAACATACCTTTTAGGTAGTAAGAGAAATACCTGTTCTTTGATAAAATATTTATCAAAGACAGGTATTTTTTTGCTGGATTAATGCCAATAAGTTAGCCGTGTCTAATATTTTAAAAAGGAGAAGAAGATGTCAGAAAAAAAATTAACAGTAAGAGATATTGTAACAGTTGCAATTATGATAGCATTATTTTTTGCTATTTCGATTGTTGTTGGTATGGGGACAGTTACTATGCCGATTTTATATTTGTATGGTACGGCAGGAATTGAAATGTTTATAGGAGCAATATTTTATCTTGTCGCAGCAAATAGAGTTAATAAACACGGATTATTATTTATTTGGATAGTGATTTATGCCTTGATTACAGCTGCAATGGGGTACGCATTTATGGTGCCATATTTTATTGGATTAGCTATTGTATGTGAACTTACTATGATTGGAAAGAACACTTATAGAAATCCGATTAGAAACATGATTGGATGGTGTACTTATGCAATAGGAATGTTTCTTGGTATAGGAGTACCTTGTTGGATTGCATGGGAAAGCTATCAAAAACAAGCACTTGCAAGTGGATTTGCTGATGCGACACTAAAGCTTCAGTATGAATTGGTATCTTCACCATCATTAATATTGGTAGGAGTTGTTGTGACGGTTCTTTTATCCGCATTAGGAATTTTGTTTGCACAAAAAATATTGAAAAAACATTTTAAGAAAGCAGGTATATTAGATTAATGTTATGGAACAGAGAATGAGGAAAATAGATGGTCTTGGTGGATCGGCTTGTTTACTCTTAACTCTAATTTCTTGTACAGTATCTATTTTTACAAAAGATTACTATATGCATGCTCTGTTTGTGGGATGGCTTTGTATCATTTTGGTATACTTCGGCTTTTACAAACAGAGCTTGTTTTATGTTGTGATATATACTTTTACAACATTTTGGCTTTTAGAGATGATTCCTAAAGGGATAGTTTTCATTTCGCCAATGCTATTAGGTATGGTATACAAGTTTATCGTTCCTATTATGGCAGCATATTTAACTTTTAAGATACCGTCAGGTAAGTTGATTGCAGTTTTTCAAAAATGTGCTTTGCCTCAAAATATCATCTTGATTTTGCTTGTAATTATTCGATTTATTCCAACAATATCAGGAGAGTTCAAGACTATTAGAGAAGCAATGAGAGTTAGGGGTTTTACAGGAAGTGTAAAAAGAGTTTTATTCCACCCTTTACAAACAATGGAATATGCAGTTGTGCCTTTAATCTTTCGTTCAATTAAAGTTGGTGATGAATTGGCTGCTGCAGCTATCGTAAGAGGAATTGAAAATCCAACTAAAAAGAATAGTTATTATGAAACAAAATTTACAAAAGCAGATTTAATAATAATATTTATCAGTATTTGCTTAATGGTAGCTTGTATTTTGAGATAGGAGGGGAGTTATGAAAAATAAGATAAGACTTAATAACATAAACTTTGCCTATCGAGGAAATAAAAAGCTGTTAAATGGCATTGATTTAGAAATCTTAAATGGGCAATGTTGTGCTATAGTTGGCGGATCCGGTTGTGGAAAGTCTACTTTAACAAGGGTTATAAATGGATTGATCCCTTCATTTTATCAAGGTTCCTTAGAAGGAGAAGTATTTATTGATAACCAAAATTTAAGAAAATTAAATACTTGGGAAATAGGATCTCTTGTTGGAAATGTATTTCAAGATCCAAGAAGTCAATTTTTTGCTAATGAAGTAGCAGGTGAGATTGCTTTCGGGTGTGAAAATTCAGGTCTATCCCATGATGAAATAGTTGACAGAGTTCATAAGTCTGCTAAAGAGATGAATATATTAGATTTATTAAATGCAAGTATTTATACATTGTCTTATGGTATGAGGCAACGTGTTGCAATCTGTTCAGCTAAAGCTATGCAACCGGACATTTATGTATTTGATGAACCATCTGCAAATTTGGACTTAAAATCAACTTACCAATTTGCAAAACTAATTCAAAAATTAAAGGATGAAGGAAAAACTATCGTTATCGTAGAACACAGGCTATTTTACTTAAATTCAATAGCAGATAACTATATTTTTATGATAGATGGAGAAATAAAGAAAAAATATACATCTGATGAGTTAAATGCTTTCACTTCAAAAGAATTGAATAATATGGGATTACGCTCATTGAATTTTGAAGATATTATTTTAGATAGTTTTACAAATAAAATTGTTCAAGGATATAAAAGTTTTGGGATAAGTGGAATTTCAAAAAAGTATGGAAAAAATTTATTGCTGGATAATATAAGTTTCAAATTCGACAGTAATGAAATTATTGCCTTAATTGGTTCTAACGGAGTAGGTAAAAGTACATTAGGTAAAATCTGCTCAGGACTTCAAAAAGAAACAACAGGAGAAATATGTTTAGAAGATAAACCGATTAAGAGAAAGCAAAGATTGGAGAAAATTTGGTACATTCCTCAAGATCTTGACTCTCAATTATTTGGCGAAGATTTAGTAGATGAACTTGTTACGGGACTAAAAGATAAAGAAAAACATGTAGAAAAAGCGGAAGCAATCTTAAAAAGATTGGGTTTGTTTGAACTAAAAAATCAACACCCGTCAACTTTATCCGGAGGTCAAAAACAAAGATTGGTTTTAGGAGTAGCAATGATGCGAAATATTTCGGTTGTAATTTTAGATGAACCTACATCGGGATTAGATTATGGAAGTATGGAACAAGTTGCAAGGCTAATTAGAGAACAAAGAGACTTGGGAACAAAATTTTTGATTATTTCACATGATATAGAGTTTATTGCAAAGATTAGTGAGAGAATAATAAAAATTGAAGATGGAAGAATTACAGAAGATTACTATCTTAAAGACATAAATACTTTGCTAAATTCAATGGGATATGAGAGGTGATACTATGGATGTGATGAAAAAGCATACAGGACAAATAATTTTGTCAATATTTATAGCTATAATAGGTGTCGTTTGTGGCGTCTTGCCATATTTTGCAGTAGCAAATATTGTAACAAAAATAGCAAATGGCAGTACAGGCGTTGTAGTTTTTAGTAAACAGATAATGATTATATTACTTGGATTGGTTGGAAGTGTAGTATTTCATACATTATCAACTTTGATTTCACATAATCTGGCATTTTGTGTTATTGAAGATTCAAGAAAAAAATTAGCAAGGAAATTCAGCAAGCTTCCGATGGGAACAATAGAAAAGAAAGGAAGTGGAGAGTGGACACAGTTTATGGTTGAAACTTTGAATAAAATGGAACAACCAATTGCCCACGTTATTCCTGAAGTCATTGCAAATATCATTATCCCTATTGTTTTACTAATCAGTATATTTGTTATGGATTGGAGAATAGGTCTTGCCAATCTCATAACATTGCCCTTAGGATTGTTATTTTCAATGCTAATGATGGGCGGATATGAAGAAAAATCAAAACGCTATCAGGAAGCATCCAAAAATATGAATACCACAGTTGTTGAATATATTCGTGGCATTAACATTATTAAGGCGTTTAATAAATCTGCATCATCTTATGATAAATTTGTGAATGCAGTTGAAGGAAATAAAAATAGTATGTTGGATTGGTATCTAAGCATTTGCTTTTATATGACAGCAGCTATGGAGATTTTACCATCAACTTTAATATTTGTACTTCCAACTTCCTTATTTTTATTCATGAAAGGAACTGTTGATGTAGGAACTTTAATCATGTGCGTTTTATTATCCTATGCTTCTTATAAACCACTTATTAAGGCTATGAGCCATTTAGATACTATGGCTAATGTAAAAGTAGTCATTGAGGAGATAAAAGATGTTATGAAACTTCCTGAACTTGAAAGAGGAAATACATCACAGAAAATAAATTCATACGATGTAACCTTTGATAATGTTACATTTGGCTATGACGAAAATAAAAAAGTATTTCAAGATTTATCCTTTACTGCAAAGGAAGGAGAACTTACAGCTATTGTCGGATATTCCGGCGGAGGAAAATCGACTTTGGCAAAACTGATTGCAGGTTTTTGGAATATTGATTTCGGAAAAATAACTATTGGTAATGTAGATTTAAATGATATTTCTCTTGAAAGAAACATGGATATTGTAACTTATGTTTCTCAAGAAAATTATTTATTCCAAAAAAGTATAGTTGACAATATGAGAATGGCAAAACCTGATGCAAGCATGGAAGAAATTCAAAGTGCTTGTAAAAAAGCAAGTTGCCATGATTTTATTATGAATTTACCTAATGGATATGAAACAGTTGTCGGTGAGTCAGGAAATAGCTTATCGGGAGGAGAAAGACAGCGAATAACAATTGCAAGAGCTTTACTAAAAGATAGCCCGATTGTTCTTCTTGATGAGGCAACGGCATATTCAGATCCGGACAACGAAGCTGAAATACAAAAATCTCTTGATGCTTTGGTAAAAGATAAGACTGTTATTATGATTGCTCACAGACTTTCAACGATTATTCATGCGAATAAAATTATTGTAGTCAATTCGGGAAAAATTGAAGCAGAAGGTACGCATCAAGAACTTCTTCAAAGTAGCAACACCTACTCCAAGATGTGGAAGGCACATAACAGCGTTTACTTAAATGGGGAGGTGATATAAATGAGAGAACTTCTAAAGAAGCTGTATAGTATTGCAGGAAAAGAGTCGCAAAAATTAAGTCGAATGTTCGTTTTTGAAATCGTGAAAAGTATTTTTGAAGGTATTTCTCTCGGAGCGATATTATTCCTCTTGCTTAAAATTTTTGAGAAATTATTTGAGAGAAAAGAAGTTATTATGAATGATGTCTATATAGTATTTGGAATAGCTCTAATTAGTGTTATAGGCAAAATAGTATTTGGTTATTTAGCAGATCGCAACAAATATATAGCAACTTATAATTTGGGTGCAGAAAACAGACTGTATATTGGAGACAAGCTAAAACAAGTAAATATGGGATATTTCAACTCTAACCGACTGGGAGATATTTCAGGAGGATTAACAAGTGTAATAGGAGAGCTTGAAACAGTAGGTGTCAATATTATTGAAATGATGTTTGTAGGAATAATACAAACTGTTATTATGGCATGCTTTATGTTGCCTTTTGATTTTATTACAGGAGTGATTATTCTAATAACTTTAATGGTTGGATTATTAGTTAATGCAGTTTTTCAAAACAAAGCGGATCAACTAACCAAGAAATTGCAAAAATTAAAGATAGAGTTGAATGCTAATACTTTAGAATTTGTAAAAGGTATCGGCGTTATAAAATCTTTTGGTAAGAACAAAGAAATGCTCGGAGATTTAGAAAACAGCATCAGCGACAACAAAAAAGGATACTTTAATGTTGAAAAAGTAATTGTACCGGTAAATTTGATCTTTATTCTTGTATTCAAATTAGGTATGTGTGCAATTATTTTAAGTTCCATTATTAGATATAGCAATGGAGAATTAGAGCCATATAAAACAGTAATGCTTATTGTTTCAAGCTTTGTCGTTTTTACAGGTTTTGAGATGGCAGGAAGTATGCAGAACTTAAGAGGAATTGCTGTGCAAAATCTTGATGCGATTACAAAACTTAGAGATATAAAGACCATTAGTGAGGGACAGAAAGTAGCGATTGAAAACTCTGATGTATCCCTAAAAAATATAGATTTTTCTTATGACGACAAAAAATTATTTCAGGGTGTAAATGCTTTTATACCATCAGGAAAAACAACAGCATTGATTGGAGCGTCAGGAAGTGGAAAAAGCACTATATGCAATCTGATAGCAAGATTTTGGGATGTGGATAGCGGAGAGATAACAATTGATGGTACAAATGTAAAAGATTATAGATACGACAATCTATTATCTAATTTCAGTTTTGTTTTCCAAGATGTTTATTTATTTGACGACACAGTGAAAAATAATATCGCCTTTGGAAATCCTAATGCAACTTATGATGAGATTATTGAAGTCGCAAAACACGCAAGATGTCATGACTTTATTACGGCGCTTCCGGATGGATATGAAACCATTTTACAAGAAGGTGGTTCCAATTTATCGGGAGGAGAAAGACAGCGAATTTCTATTGCAAGAGCAATGCTTAAGCCAAGTAAAATTGTCATACTTGATGAAGCTACTTCAAGCGTGGATCCCGAAAATGAACAAGAGCTTGTAGCGGCTCTTAATGATTTGTTAAAAGATAAGACTGTAATAGTAATTGCTCATAAACTTGAAACAATTAAGAATTCCGATCAGATTATTGTAATGGATAAAGGAAGTATTGAAAATGTAGGAACTCATGATGAACTGATGAAATCATCTTCAATATATAAAAAGTTTATAGAGCAAAGAGAAAGAGCTATTCAGTGGAAATTAAATGATTAAAGGAGGAGTTATAGAGTGAAACAAGATATGAAAGAACAATTACTAACCAAAAGACCGATAGATTTACTCTTTCAGTTATCTATTCCGGCAGTTATCGGAATGATTGTTATCGGTCTGTATCCGTTAATGGACGGAATATTTGCAGGGAAAATTATAGGACAGACAGCAATGACTGCCTGTGGCGTTGCAATGCCACTTACTTTTTTCAACAGTGGTGTTTCAACCTTGCTTGGTGTGGGTTCGGCATCCGTCCTTTCAAGAGCGATTGGAAAAGGAGATCAAAAAACTGTAGATAAAATTATGGGTAACCTAATCTATTGGGTGATTTTCTTCTCTGTAATTATTACAGTTGGAGGAATACTTCTTGCTCCGCATTTTTTAGATATGGTTGGCGCAACGGGTGAAATCAAAGCCTATGGTATTAGATACCTTAGAGTGATTTTTATAGGCTCTCTATTTGTAAACTTCACACAGTCTGCCAACATGGTTATGCGTGGCGAAGGTCTGATGAAAAAAGCCATGATGATTATGGGGCTTGGAGCTTTGCTAAATATTATTCTTGATCCAATCTTAATGACTATTATGGGAGAATATGCTATCGAAGGTGCTGCCCTTGCAACCATCACAGCACAATTTGTTCAGGCAGTGGCAACACTACATTATTTCTTGAAAAAGAGTAAGGTTGTTAAAATTCATAAGATTAAATCTGATCTTGAGATAAAAAAAGAAATGTTTGGGGTAGGATCATCAGCTATGATGATGCAGCTTTTATTCATGATACAACAGACGATGCTTTATAAAATGGCATTTAAGTATGGCGGAGATCCGAACGGGATTTTGATGGCAGCATCGCTTCGTGTATATGCCTTTTCGTTCATTCCACTTTGGGGAATGAGCCAAGGATTACAGCCGGTTGTAGGAACTAACTTTGGAGCAAAGCAGTATGACAGAGTAAGACAAGCTATGAAAGTATTTTCTATTGGCGGGCTGGTTCTTGCAGCAATCTTTTGGATTCCGTCTTTATTGCTTTCAAGTCAAATACTATCTTTATTCGGTGTAGAAGCAAACATTATTGCTCAGGGTGTTGGGAATTTCAGACTATTTTATTCTGTATTTATCTTGTACGGCGTGATGGTTATGACGATTACATTCTTCCAATCAATCGGAAATGGAAAGAAAGCCGGAACTATTGTTATGCTTAGACAGTTGTTCTTATTTGTTCCTGCAATGATCTTTTTGCCAATGGTATTTGGAATAAAAGCGGTATGGTTCACACAACCACTGGTAGATTTCATTATGATTACTGTTGGAATACTTATGATGCTTAGTGAACTTAATAAAATGGGAAAAGACAAGGCATAAATACAAGGACATTTGATATAAAAGTGAAAATAATCAAAAGAGGCTGTGGGTATGGATGCTATTTATC
Organism: uncultured Peptostreptococcus sp.; assembly: GCA_963520775.1. Taxonomy (GTDB): domain Bacteria; phylum Bacillota; class Clostridia; order Peptostreptococcales; family Peptostreptococcaceae; genus Peptostreptococcus. The sequence goes on along the minus strand of CAUQSL010000012.1, from coordinate 39,127 downwards.
AATAATGAACGGAGGGAAAGGGAGATGAACAAGTATATAAGTTTCCTTGTAGAATTGAAATGGAATAAAAATACTCCTTTTTTCTATAATCCTTGTAGTTCTCTGTGCTTACGCATACTCTCTTAAACAATTAAATACATTTCAAAAAAGAACGAAATTCGTTCATTTTAGAGGACTTCTTATGCCCGGATGCAGAAGTCCTCCTTTTTTTGTCTGAAAAACAGTCAGTCAAAAGAAACGGAGGACTTCAAAATGAAAAAAGAATTTTATTTATATGTAAACGGACAAAAGGTCAAAGTCAGCGAGCAGATATACAAAGTCTACTGGCGAGAAAAAGAACACGAAAAGTATTTAGAGCAGGTGGACAAGAAAAACCACTTGCTCTTTTTTTCATCATTGGATCATGATGGACACTTTGTGGATAGCATTATTGATGAAAGCGTTGATGTAGAAAAAATTGTGGAAACACAGATGATGATTGAAGCAGTCAGAAATGCTATATCAAGGCTCAATGCAGAAGAAAGAGATATTATTGAACGCTTGTATTTCAATGATGAAACGGTTCGTTCAGTAGCAAAGCTTAAAAGTATTACACATCCGGCTTTAATCAAAAGAAGAAACAAAATTCTTGAAAAGCTGAAAAAATTTATCGAAGAACTTTAGAACTTCGGTAACCAAAGGGGTCAAATTTTCCTTATGTAAAGTGAAGGGGAGTTTGACCTCCTTTACTTTCTTGAATAAGAGATAGCCTGCTTATGGCAAATAGGAAAATGTAAAGAAAACAATCCCTTTCAAATATTGATCTTTGACAACTGAATAGACCAAGGTAGGACTTTATCTACTTGTGGAGGATTATGACTTACGCCATGACCTTTCTGCTGAAAGTTTTCGGTTTTATGAATACTGGTTAGCCAAGGATATAAGAAAGCGAGCGATAAATAAGAATACATAAAAAAACAGATGTGCAATCTGTTCTGTGATACAAGTAGTGATAATGATACTTCAATAGTTTAAGCCGGCTCGTCTTAATAAGGGGCGGAGGTGAGATTCCTATGTAGCAGCCAATGCACCTACCAATGTCATAAAACTTAAAAATGATTTTTAACGAGGAGGGTTTATAATGAATAACGAATTACTAAAATATAGCCTCCAATTATCTATGCTATCTATCTTGCTGTCCAAACATTTACTAAATGATATTGAATACAGGAAGATAAAGTTAAAACTGATGAAAAAGTACAACATTTCAACAGAATTATATTTATAATGTTTTGCAAGTGTGGTATAATGAAACTGCATAGAAAGATACAAAAAAGGAGGCGGATGCAGTGAAGAAAGATGTAAAAGTTATTAAAGGTGATACCACACTAAAAAGAACTGCATCAGGCTGTGTTGAACGCTCTATAAAGAGAGTGGCAGCTTATTGCAGAGTTAGTACGGATACCGAAGATCAGATTAACAGCTATAATTCTCAGGTAGAACACTACACAGAATTTATACAGAAGAATAACGAGTGGACTCTTGCCGGAATATATGCTGACGAAGCGATAACAGGAACACAGGTTGATCGAAGAATTGACTTTCAAAGGTTGATAAATGACTGTATAAATGGCGATATAGATATGATAATTACAAAGTCTATATCAAGATTTGCGAGAAATACATTAGATACCTTGAAGTATGTAAGAAAGCTGAAAGAATTTAATGTTGCAGTCTTTTTTGAAGAAGAAAACATAAACACCTTAACAATGGACGGTGAGTTGCTTTTAACAATTTTAAGTTCAGTTGCTCAACAGGAAGTAGAGAACATTTCAGCCAATGTCAAAAAAGGTTTGAGAATGAAGATGGAAAGAGGAGAAATGGTCGGCTTTCAAGGGTGTTTAGGCTATGACTATGATCCGGAAACTAAAAGCATTTCTATCAATGAAAAAGAAGCTGAGATTGTAAGATATATTTTCAGAAGATACATTGAAGGTGTTGGCGGTATGGTAATTTCCAGAGAACTGGAAGAACAAGGATATTTATCGCCAAGAGGAAATAAAAGATGGACTGAAACAACTGTTTTAGGAATCATAAAAAACGAAAAATATAAAGGGGATCTTATGATGGGAAAGACCTATACGGTTGATCCTATTTCAAAGAGAAGATTGGACAATTATGGAGAACAGGATAAGTTTTATATAGAAAACCATCACGAGCCAATCATTTCAGAAGAAGTTTTTGAAAAAGCTCAAGGTATTAGATTGAGAAGGTCAAAAAACAGAAATACTGTTGCCAATAATGGTGGTAAAAGAGAAAAGTATTCAAGAAAATATGCTTTTAGCAGTATGCTTGAATGTGGATTTTGCGGTCATAATCTTTCAAGAAGAAATTGGCATTCAAGTTCAGAATATACAAAAGTTATATGGCAGTGTGTCAATGCTACTAAAAACGGAAAGAAGTATTGTCCGCATAGCAAAGGAATTGAGGAAGAAGCTATTGAAAAAGCATTTATGGAAAGCTACCGTCAGGTATGCCATAATAATGTGGAAATTACCAATGAATTCCTTAAAACTGTGGAAGAAGAATTGAAAGACAACAGTTTAGCTAAAGATCTGAAGAAGATTACAAATCAACTTGATAAGGTACTAAAAAAAGAGAAGGATCTTGTTGAGTTAAGGCTGAATGAGTCAATCAGCATGGATATATATCAGGACAAGTATAATGAAATAGCTATTAGTAAAGAGAAACTACTTGCAGAAAAGAGGACTTTAGAGGTAACACTTACCGATGAAAAAGCATTGAAGAAAAGGCTTGAGGGATTTAAAAAAATACTTGAGTCCAATAAATACCTTGAGAAATTTGATAGAGCTGTATTTGAAAGTATAGTAGATAAAATCATCATTGGGGGAACTAACGATGAAGGAGAAATTGATCCTGCAATGATTACTATCATATATAAGACTGGTAAAAAAGACTCTCAGGACGGAAGGTTATTTAAGAGTAGAAGAAAAAATGCAAAGGAAGTTAATGAGGAAACTGACAACAAATTGTATCCTCAATCAAGCGACGAGGTTAATAATTTGTGTTCCTATCCTATGGACAACACATTGTGAAAGTGTGGCACTCCTAATCAAGCAATAATGCTGTTAATAATGCTAATAAAATATTAAGAGAGGAGAAAACTTATGAGTGGATTTTTACTAGTATCAATTAAGTTGTTGATAGGATTTTTTGCCATGGCTATAATAATTAATTTATCAGGAAAGGGTAATCTAGCACCATCATCAGCCAGTGATCAGATTCTAAACTATGTGCTAGGTGGAATTATTGGTGGTGTTATCTACAATGATAGCGTTAAAATATCCACTCCATATATACTTACTGTATATATTAGCTTCCTTCCTTCATTAATCGGTATAACTTAGGTGGAGTAATTTTGGATATAGTTTTAAAGATAATAGGTTGAGCATTTTGAAGGAATTATCTTACTAATCTTGCCAGTAAGGATGAGATAGTACACTTCAATAAAAACACTCACTAGTGCTGAAATAAACTTAATAATACAGTTGATAAAGAAATATATAAGAAGGATACCAAACTGGTAATTTACAAATGTAGGATATTAATAATAATGATAAGACGAAAATAAGGTATAGGCAGAAAATATTCATAAAAATCTTACATAAAAATCTTACATAAAAATCTTATATAAAAACCTTATATAAAAGTCTCCTATATAGTTGATTTTTATATAATAATGTATGATAGATTATATCATTATAGGTATTCTTCTGATATGGAAATAATTAAAAAGGATAGATAGTCAATATTGAAAACATAGTGCAAATCTTTAACTTAATAAGTTAAAATTATAAGCTAAATCAAATAAAAAATACTATACTATAATATAAGTTGAAAAATTATGATAGTGATAACATTTGTATGATAAACACCATAAATATAACAAGCATGATAAAGACAATAAAAAATATATAAAATTTATATAGCAATACTAATTTGAATAGAGAGGAATAAAAATATGGAATTCAAAATAGTAGATAGATTACCAATTGATGTGAAAAAAGCAGTACAGAACAGGGTAAGTACACGAAGTTATGAGGAAAGGTCTCTAACTGAAGAGGATAAAAGCAAGCTGATGGATTTCAATGCAAACTTAACAAATCCATTTGATATAGAGGTTAAGGTACAATATATCAGTAAGGACAAGGGTGCAGATGATGTCCAGTTAGGAACATATGGGACTATAAGAGGGGAAAAGGACTTCTTAGCTATAACTGTTAAAGATCAACCATACGCAATGGAGGCGGTTGGCTACCAGTTTGAAAATTTAGTGCTATATGCAACAGATATGGGCTTAGGCACAGTTTGGCTTGCAGGAACATTCAGTAGGAAGGATTTTAAAAATGTAATTGAAATATCTGATGAGGACTTATTCCCATGCATTTGTCCTGTTGGATACCCAGGAAAAAAACGCTCATTTATAGAAAAGATAACAAGGGCTAGTCTAGGGTCTAAAAAGAGAAAGGAATGGAACAAGTTATTTTTCTTAGATAATTTTAACAAACCCCTTTCTAAGGAGGACGCAGGAAGCTATGCTAACTCACTAGAAATGCTTAGACTAGGACCTAGTGCTACAAATGCTCAGCCTTGGGCACTTGTTAAGAAAGGGAACAAGTTTCATTTTTTCTGTAACTACAAGAATAGTTTAAATAATGACATAAAGAAGATAAAACATTTGGATCTTGGTATCGCCCTATCACACTTTCATCAGACAGCTATGAATGATGGTCTGAATGGAAGGCTAGTAGTGGAAGATGTAGACTTCGATATTCCAGAAAATATGCACTATATAATATCTTATATAGCAGAATAAAAAATATATCTGAATTTTTAAATAATAAGTGAAAAAGTAGTTTTTAATTTTATAGGTGTAAAAGGAGAGTTATTTAACTCTCCTTTTTGTCATATTATTTTTCTAAAATATCCTCAAGTGCATCAGGGTCTAGTATCTCGATGCTATTCTTCTTATACAGGATAACACCTTGGTCTTCTAGGCTCTTTAACTCCCTATGCAGGGATGGTCTAGATACATTCATCAGCAAAGACCATTTAGTAACAGAACCAGGTATAGGGATCATATCGGAATTTAATCTCTTCTTTTGTAGCATCAGATAATAGGCTACCTTCTTTACAATAGCACTATAGGAAAGTAGGGTAAGTTTTTGCTGGAGCATATAGGTAGTTGATGCCATCTCCGTCATAAAGTTCTCTAGTATTATCAGGTTGCTTTGAATCAAACGAAGGAAGTCATCTTTTTTAAATATAAGTACATCAATAGACTCTGTTGCAACAACGTCACAGGGGTACTTGTGGCTGGTCGAAAATACAGCCGCAGCCCCAATAATATCACCAGGTTTTTTTATAGTAACACTGAATTGGTTTCCATTGGGGAAGGGTTTTTGAGATTCAGCTCGTCCCTTTAGTATAATACCTAGCAAATCTGCGGGTTCTAAAAGATGAAAAATTATTTCATTTTTATCATAGTGGTGTATTTTATGAGAAATGGACTTGAGTCCAATTTCTATATCTTTCTTGTCTATACCTTTAAACAAGGTACATTTGGTTAGAGTAGAGTAATCCATAATACCTCCTTTTTATAAAATATATATATTATAATTATACCTAAAAAATTTCAAAAGTGTATCTGTAGATACAGAAATAAGAAAGAAAATTATTTATAATAGATTATACAAGAAGGTAATAAATAAGAATAAGGACTTCTTTTAAGGTGATTGGGTTCTAAATATCAGTATTATACAATAGGTTAGACTTGAAGCTAAAATATCATAAAGAAAATATGTTTGCCTATTGATAATGATAATATCAATAAATAGAATTATAAGCAAAGAAAGAGAGGTAAGGTTATGGCATTTAAGGATTGGAAAATTGAGGAGTTTAAGAAGGTAGATGTTCGTGGTATACAGGGGAACTTCTTTATGGGTCTAAAGGAACAGGCAAAAGCAGTTCCAGAGGGTCAGGGTCTAGAGGTAATACAGAGCTTTGATCCTATCCCCCTATATGAGGTAATGGAAGACCTTGGATATGAGCACCATACAGAGCAGAAAGGGGATACAGAGTTCCATGTATACTTTTACCGTGCTCAAGTAAAGGAGGATGAAAAAAATATACCATTACGTCCGGCAGCACTTACTAATATGCCACTAATTGATGAGACATTAGGAAAAATTGCAGTTGAGTTTTGGGACTTGACATGGAATGAAGAAAAGAGGTACCTTCCTTATGAAACAAGGCTGCTTTTGTCATTAACAAATGCTGTGGGCGCAGGCAGAATGCGTCAGGCAACTAGGGAACTAGTAAAGGCATATATACATGGCTTGGATAGTAGAGCCCTTGACGATGTATTTGAGTTATTGATATGGAACCAGGGAATAGGAAACTTCAGCTCAGAAATAGGGCCATCAGCACTATTTGCAGCATATAAGACAGTTAAAAATATGGAAAAACAGGGAAAGTCTCGTAGTGAAATTTGTCAAGAACTAAAGGAAAAGTTTGGTGAAAAAAACCCTGATGTCAGAGTATAATGAGTTTAATAGTGGCAAAAAATACTAGAAGTTGAGGACTAAACATCAATAATTTTTGATATACAGGTCAGTTTTAAATACAGATTAAATATCAATAATTTTTGATATACAGGTCAGTTTTAAATACAGATTAAACATCAATAATTTTTGATATACAAGTCAATTTTGAACATAGATAAAATAGCAAGTAGGAGGAAAATATTATGAACAAGTCAATAGAAGCAGGAAAAGTATTTAAGTTTTCAGAACTTATATCATACCAAGATAATAAAATAGTAAATATGGAAATAGTCAACAATGATAAGGTAAGGTTTGTAATTATGGCATTCGATGCAGGCACTGGCTTATCTGAACATACAGCACCAGGAGAAGCTCTAGTATTTGCACTTGATGGTGAAGCTGTAATTAGGTATGAAGGAGTAGACCACCATATAAAGTCAGGGGAAAATTTCCACTTCGCCAAGGGAGGACTACACTCAGTAAGGGCAGACAAGCAATTTAAGATGGGACTTCTTTTAATATTTGAATAAGGTATTTACACAGTAAAGTAAAACACTTATATTAAGGTATTTACACAGTGAAGTAAAACACCTATATTAAGAGATTTAGATAGTAAAAAATAATAGACCTTAACCAATAAAACTCGGTTAAGGTCTATTATTATTGCGGGTATTACATTATTCTATAGTGAAAGTTTTCCCTACTATATTGCCAATAAAAAATATTGAACCTAAAATTCAATATGCTTAGCTAATCTCTGACCTACAAGAACGGCAAGTATACAGCTAGCAATATCCTTTACAAAGGCAAATGGGAATAGACTAGCAAGACATGCAAGATATGAAATCTTGGTAGATAGGGCATAGTTAAGTATAAAGAAAGTGTATATACTACCAATTGAATATGTAATAACCATACCTAATAAACAGGCAAGTAGTAATTTTGAAAATGAACTTGTACCAAACTTTTCCCTAAAATAACCAACTAAGTAGGCTGTAATTATAAAGGCAACTAGGTAGCCAAAAGTTGGTTTAAGTATATACTGGGGACCTCCACCCTCTGTAAATATTGGAAAGCCAATCAATCCTATAAGTACATATAAAAGAGTAGCTAATCCACCTCGTTTAGCCCCAAGTAGGACTCCTGCTAATAATACAACGGTAAACTGAAAAGTAAATACTGTGACTGGTAGCGGTATCCTGATGAATGCACCTATTGCTATCAAGGCAGTAAATAGTGAACAAAGAATCATTGTCTTTGTGTCTAAAAATTTCTTACTCATATAAATCCTCCTGATTAAAAAAAATAAATTAACAAGCCAAAAATAAGGCTAAGTAACAAGTTGTAAACATAAAATGAGAAATAGTTTACAAGACTATGTTTAATATTCTATCATAATAAAAAGTTAATGTAAACCTTATTTAAAAATAAGTTTACTATATAAGCCTAGGAATCTATAATAAAAGAACTAATGGGTTATATATAACCCAGTTATATATAACAATCCACAAGAAAAACTTGCAAGCTAGATATAATAATTTATAAGAAAAAACTAGCAGGTTACATATAATAATCTATAAGAAAACTTGTAAGCCGCATACATTAATCTACAAGAAAAACTTATAAGCTACATATGAAAATGAAATTACTAGTCCATATTTCTAAAAAATGTGCTGAATAATTGGATTTATGAGGAGGTTAAAATATCCTATCAAGTAGCAAAATATGATATAATATATCTTAACGTATTTTTTAATACTGGGAAGGAGGTCTATATGATTGAAGGTTTAAAGAGAACCAAGAGGGATTTTGAACATGGTCTAAACCCTATTATCATAAATACAGGTATAGGTCCTATAGAAATAGGTGGCAAATCGCCAATAATAATAGGTGGACCTTGTTCAGTTGAATCTGAAGACCAGATAGTATCTATTGCCAAGTCTGTCAAAATGGCTGGAGCAAGTTTATTAAGAGGTGGTGCTTATAAGCCGAGGACATCACCATATGATTTCCAAGGAATGCGGGCTGATGGCTTAGACCTACTAAGCTTAGCTAAGGCAAAAACAGGCTTAGGAATAATATCAGAAATTGTAGGAGTAAGGCAGATAGATCAGTTTGAAGATGTTGATATAGTCCAAGTAGGGGCGAGAAATATGCAAAATTTTGAGCTATTAAAGGAATTAGGTCAAATAGGTAAGCCGGTTTTATTGAAGAGGGGTTTTTCGTCAACTATAAGAGAGTGGCTTATGAGTGCAGAGTACCTAATGCATCATGGAAATGACCAAGTAATCCTATGCGAAAGAGGAATTAGAACCTTTAGTGACATTACAAGAAATACACTTGACCTATCAGTAGTGCCTATCTTAAAAGAAATATCCTGTTTGCCTGTGATTGTGGATCCAAGTCATGGGACTGGAATATCAAACCTAGTAAGACCAATGTCTTTGGCAGCAATAGCAGCAGGGGCAGATGGGTTGATTATCGAGGTTCATAATGACCCACAAAATGCCTTATCAGATGGTCAACAGGCTATATTACCTAGTCAATTTGGTCAAATAGTTGACCAGGTAAATAAAATCAAGTCAATACTATAAACTTATCGGAGACTAACTAGGATGAATAAGGAAGAGAATATAACAAACAAGGAAGAGGATATAGCAAACAAGAAAGAAAACATGATAATAGAAGAAATTGTAAAAAAAATAAAAGTAGATACCAAGACAAAGTCCTATAATGTTATCATCTCTAGTAATTTATTTGTAAAGATAGGGCATATAATGCTTGAAAACTTACCGGCAAGTAAGTCTTGTAAGGTTTGCATAATAAGTGACATAAATGTTGGTGAATTATATGCCGCTCCTATTGAAAAATCACTACTTGATGCTGGTTATGAGGTATGTAAGTACCTAATAAATCCAGGTGAGCCTAGTAAGGATATATTAAACTACCAGAAAATCATAGATTATATGTCAAGTCAGTCTATGACTAGACAAGATATAGTCTTATCTCTAGGTGGGGGTGTAGTAGGAGACCTTGCAGGCTTTTGTGCTGCTAGTTACCAAAGGGGTATGGGGCTTGTCAACTTACCGACGAGTCTACTAGCAATGATAGATTCGAGTGTTGGTGGAAAAACAGCTATAAACACGGCCTATGGTAAAAATCAAATAGGAGCTTTTTATCAGCCCGACCTAGTAGTATGTGACATAGGAAGTTTATCCAGTCTTGATGACTTGAACTGGTCATCGGGTATGGCTGAAATGATAAAATACGCTGTACTTGACAGGTCTTTAGACATAGAAAAGTTAGCAGGAAAAAATAATAAAAAAAACCTAATTGAGGATATATACAAGGCTATAAGCATAAAGACAAAATATGTATCATCAGATGAGTTTGATAGGGGTCAAAGGCAGGCTCTAAATCTTGGTCATACGATGGGACACGCTATAGAAAAATTAAGTGACTATAAAATAAGTCATGGTCAGTCAGTAGGTATAGGTCTTAACCTTATAGCTAGATATGCTGTGAACAAAGGGCTTATGAACTTTTCTGATCTTATTACAATAACTATTGCCTTAAACAAGGCAGGTCTAGAAATAGAATCCCCCTATGACATGGACCAAATGATAGACCTTATAAGGGTGGACAAAAAAAGACAATCAAACAAGATAAAATTGATAATACCAAGGTCCATAGGGCATTGCCAAGTAGTTGATACAGACCTTGATGATATAGCTAGTTTTAATACGAAATTAATACCAACTAAAGACTTGAAGTCTGGTCTTTTGGGAGAAAAATTAAATCACAGTAGATCAAAAGAGCTGCATGCACAACTTGGAAATTATGATTATCAACTCTATGAAATAAGCAGGGACAAGATAGACGATTATATGAAAAACTATCCACTAGACTCCTCAAATGTGACTATACCTTACAAACAAATACTTATAAAATATTGTAACCAATTATCCAATAGAGCAAGGTCTATAGGAGCTGTCAATACCCTAGTAAGATTAACCAATGGTAGTATCTACGGTGACAATACCGACTATTACGGATTTTCTAAGATGGTGGAGAAACTAGGAATAAGTATAAAAGATAAGTATGTCCTGATACTAGGTAGTGGTGGTGCTAGTTTGACCGTAAAGGCCTATATGAAAGATTTTGGAGCTAGTCGCATAGTAATTATTTCCAGAACTGGAGAGGATAATTATAATAACATCAGTAAACATTATGACAAGGCAGATATTATAGTTAATGCCAGTCCTGTTGGTATGTACCCTAATATTGATGACAGTCCAATAAATATAAGACACTTTAAAAAGATAGAGGCCGTACTTGATCTAATATACAACCCTGACCAAACTAGACTGTTAAGAGAGGCTAGTCAAATGGGTATAAAGACAATAAATGGTATGACTATGCTAAGGGAACAAGCTAGGCTAGCATCATTTATTTTCAAACAAAAAATATAAAAATATATAAGAACACATAAAAACCAAAAGCAAAGCAGGCGAAAATAAAAGAAGCAAAGTGTACGAAAATAAAGAAACAGAGTACACGAAAATGTAAGAAATAAAACACACGAAAATATAAAAACAAAATACACAAAATAAAGAAATGAAAAATTTTCTGGAAAAATAAAAATATAGATAAGGAAGTTAAATGTTTGGGTATGTAAGAATAAATAAAATGGACCTAACCTTTCGTGAATACGACCACTACAAGGCATATTATTGTGGACTTTGTAAGTACCTAAAGAGAAATCACACAGAGCTATCTAGGCTTACCATAAACTATGATATTACATTTCTCATAGTTTTGCTAAGTTCCATATACCAACCCAGTGCTCAAGTATTTCATGAAAAGTGTATAGTTAATCCAATCAAAAAGAAAAAGCATATTATAAATGAAATCACAACTTATGCAGCAAGTATGAATATTTTGCTTGCCTATTATAAAATAGAAGATGACCTAAGAGATGATGGCAAGTTGACTTATAAGTTTGCCAAATATGCTTACAAAAAGTCATTTATATCAGCCTACAATAAGTATCCACAAAAAGCTGAATTTATTAGAAAATGCCTATTTGAGTTAAATCAATTAGAAAAAAATCAGTCGAGGTCAATAGATCAAACCTCTAACTGTTTTGCAAGACTTCTTGGAGAAATATTTTCTTATAAAGATGATGAATATAAAGATAAATTAAAAAAAGTGGGTTTTAATATAGGCAAGTATATCTACATTATGGATGCCTATGAAGACCTAGATGAGGACCTAAAAAAGGGAAGGTATAACCCATTTACAAGCTACCAGAATGATAGGGAAACGCTCAAAGTAAGGGTAGACAAACTATTAGGTATGACTCTATCCAGACTTGAAGAAGCAGTTAATGAACTCGAGATAAAGGTTAACAAGGCTATAATAGACAATATAATATATTCAGGAGCCTACCTTCGCTATAAGGGTCTTATAAATGGTATAAATAAGAAAGAGCAAGAAGAGAATATGAGGTAATAAATAGAAAGTATTATAAGTAAGCACACATACAGTTAAAAATACATAAGTAAGAATGCTGACAATTAGCAAAAGATAATTAACAAAAGGTAATAACAAAATTTAATTAGCGAAAGTTAATTAATAATATGAAATACAAGTAAATAAGTAAAAATTAATAGGAAAGTAAGGTAGAAAATTTGTCTAGCGAATTAAAAAATGAAAAAGTAATAGAAAACAAGATGGGGTCAATGAATGTAAGACGTTTAATACTAACTATATCGACACCAATAGTAATATCTATGATAATCCAGTCTTTATATAATGTGGTTGACAGCATTTTTGTAGCACAAATAAGTGAAGAGGCTATTACAGCAGTAACAATGGCTTTTCCACTACAGCAGCTAATGATGTCAGTAGGTATAGGTACAGCAATAGGGGTCAATTCTTTTTTAGCCAGGAGCCTAGGTGCTAGGAAACACTCACAAGTAAATAGGATAGCAAATAATGGTATATTGCTAGCCTTCCTAAGTTTTATTTCCTTTTTTATAATAGGTCTATTTCTATCAGAAAAATTGATACAGCTACAAACTGATGATATGGAAATAATAAAAAATGGGCCAATATACTTGAAGATATGCCTGATGGGATCTCTAGGCATATTTATGCACATAATGTTTGAAAGACTCTTGCAGGCAACAGGCAAGACTATATACACAATGATTGCCCAGATGACAGGGGCCATAATGAATATAATCTTAGATCCAATTATGATATTTGGTTACCTAGGACTACCTGCTATGGGTCTAGCCGGAGCAGCTATAGCTACAGTAATATCCCAGTTTATAGGAGCCTTTATAGTAGGATATTTCTGTATAAACAAGGAAAAAAATATAAAAATAGACTTAAGATATATGAAGCCTGACCTTAATATAATCAAGGATATATACAAGGTAGGAATACCATCTATTGTTATGATATCAATCACATCAATCACAATATTTTCCCTTAATAAAATCTTGGCTAAATTCTCAATAACTGCAGTAGCCCTATTGGGAATATATGCCAAACTTCAAAGTTTTATATTTATGCCAGTATTTGGCTTAAATAACGGAATAATACCAATAGTAGCCTATAATTATGGAGCTGGAGACAAGGAGAGAATGAGGGAGGCTATATTCATAGGAATGAAGTATGCCATAATAATAATGCTGATAGGAAGTATGATGATGCTCTTAGTGCCAAACGCCTTATTAGGTATGTTTAACGCATCTAAGCAAATGTTGCAAATGGGAACAACAGCCTTTAGAATATTAAGCACCAGCTTTGTATTTGCGGCAGTATCTATAGTTTCGATAGGAGTATTTCAGGCTATAGGCAAGGGGACACTAAGTATGATAATATCCATAATAAGACAGCTTGTAGTCCTAGTACCACTAGCCTATATATTTTCCCTAAGTGGAAACTTGGATAGGGTATGGTGGAGTGTCCTAATAGCAGAATTAGTAGCTGTAAGTATATGTATTACTAACCTAAAGAAACTAATATAAGTAATATAATATAAAAAAGATAATATAATATGAAAAATAATATAATATGAAGAATATATTATAAGTTAATGTAACCTAATATTATATTAAAGTAGCAAATGTAAGCTAATAATAGAGTAATTAGAATAAGTTAATAGTAAAGTAGCAAATGTAAGCTAATAATAGAGTAACTAGCACGAGCTGATAATAAAGTAACTAATATTAAGTTAATATTAGGGAAACTAATGTAAGCTAATATAATAAGGAGGGAAGAAATGAAAAAGTTAGGAGCACTTCTGATATTAATTGGTATAGTCCTAATATCGATGCCAAAAATATCAGAGTACATGTTAATCAAAAAGAGTCAAGATGTAAATATAGCCCAACTTACTGAAAAGGACCTAGAAAAAAACGCCAAGGATACAAACCGTAGCTACGACGCATCTAAGGTTAATGCCATAAATGTAAATGGAGTCATACTACACAGGGATAGGGCAGACCTATCAAAGGTAGTAGGCCAGTTAGTAATACCATCAATCAATAAGAATATAGCAATATTTGACGGGCTAGAAGATAATAGCCTCTTATATGGGGCATGTAATATGAAACCAAACCAGCATATGGGTCAGGGCAATTATGCAATAGCAGGCCACTACCACGAAAACGACAAAATACTATTTGGTGGCTTGGTAAAGGTGAAAATTGGGGATACAATCAAAATAACAAACAAAAAAACTATATATGAATACAAGGCTATCAAGACTATGAAGGTAAAAGATGACAGGATAGACCTTATTGAAGACAAGGTAATAGACCAGTACGACTCTAAGCCAATAATATCCCTAATGACATGCTACTATAATGTAGAAGGATATAGGTACTTTGTGATAGGGCAATTTGAAAAAGAATATCCATATTCAAAAGAGAAAATGCTAGATGGCATTAGTGAATAATATGAAGAATATACTTATTTTGTTTAAGATTAGCTTATGCAAATAGTAAAAGTTTTGTTTAACTTAATAAAAATGAGTGATTTATCCAATAATTTTCACTTTTTTTTAATTTTTTTACAAAAACATCTTGAAATTATTACAATTTTGTAATAATATTAATGTGTGAGAAATATATGATTCTTATATATTTTCGTTCGGAATCATAAATTATATTAAAAAAGAAATGTAATCAATAATATGTTTGGGAGGAATAAAAACATGAAGAAACAAATAGCTGTTTTAATGGCTGCTGCGACTGCAGTGACAACTGTAGCCCCAGTTCTAGCAAGTGCTGATGTGAATACGCACGAAGATTCTGCCGCTTCTACTGCTGTAGAAAAGGCCAAAGCTGCTTTAGCAGTAAAGTATAGTGATAAGAAGGTAGATGGTCTAGGTAAATTATCTGCAAATGAAGTACCTGAGTTTGCAAATTCTAGATATATAGTTCTTGTAAATAAGGCTGGTCAGGAATTCAAGGCTGTAAATACTAGTTACTATAAGGATGCAGACTTTTCTTTTAAGTACAAGGATGGTCAGGTAGAAAAAGAAGTTAATAAGGCTAGTGCTGACTGGTTTGTTGTTGATGACGTAGCAAAGTTAGAAAAATTAATCGAGGCAAATCCTGATGCAGTAGTTGCAGTAGTTGATAAGGGTGCTGATAAAGGTTCTGCATTTAGAACTCTTACAAAGAAGCACTATGTTGCAAAAGAAGCAGGTAAGAATGATGCAACAGAAGCATCTCTTGAAAAGTTAGTTGAAACTTTAGTTGGTTTAGCTAAAGAAAATGCTGATTCTAGCAAAGCTACATTTGTTGAATCTTTAAAAGTAGATGGAAAAGATTTTGTAGTAGCTAAGGCTAAGGTTGCAGGTGCAGCTACAGACAAGTATGAAAAAGTAGAATTAAAGCTTGCAAGTGGTGTAAACTTTACTTTTGAAGTTAACTCTACAGTTGTAGATTTAACTAAGGCTATGGATAAAAACAATCAGTTTATAACTGGTACTAACAATGAACAGAATGTACTTGATACTGTTGTTAAGTTTGCAGAAGTAGAAAATGATGAAAATAAGACTCTTAATGTTGATATCCCTTATGGAGATACTGATGTTTATTTCTTAAAGGATGTACAGACTGCTCCTGTAGAAGTAGTAAATGTATTTACAAGAGATGGTGGTTACACTGAAAAGGGTGCAGACTTTGTAAATAACTTTAATAAAGTAGGTGCTGATGATAAGGTTGTTTTCAACTATGGTGGATATAACTACAAGGCTGCTAAGGCAGACGTAGAAGCAGCTTTCGCTGGAGCTACTATTGCGAAGGTTAAAGATGGTTCATTCGAGTTAAAGCTAAAGGCTATGCCAGTAGTAGATACAAATGATAAGGCTCATAAGAGAAATCTTCAGTTTGTAATCAAGGGCAAGACTCAGGCTGACTTAGATACAGTTTTAAGAGATTTAAAAGAAAAGAAAACTGTTGTTGCTGGTCACTTCACTAGATTAGATGGTGCAGATAGATACGCTACTGCAATTGAAATATCTAAGAAGCACTATGAAGATGATAAGGCTAAGTCTGTAGTTATCGTAGGTGGTGAAGCTCAGTTTGATGGTTTATCTGCAGCTCCTTTAGCAGCTAAGTATAATGCACCATTATTGTTAGCTCACCCAAAGAAGGGATTAAGCCAGGCTACTTTAGATGAAATAGCTAGAGCAGTTGATACTGTATCTAATAAGACTCTTTACATAGTAGGTGGAGAAAATTCTGTACCTGCAAGTGTAGAAAAGCAGTTAAAGGATAAATTTGGAGTAACTGTAGTTAGATTAGCTGGTTCTGATAGAACTGCTACATCTCTTGAAGTTGCAAGAAGATTTAAGTATGACGTTAATGATAAGGCTGCTAATGGTTTCACAAAGGCGTTCTTTGTAGGTGCTAACGGTGCTGCTGATGCAATGTCAGTATCTGCTGTAGCTGCAAGAGCAGACTTAGAAACTGCTGAAATTGCTCCTATAATCGTAATGAAGAAGGATGGTTTCAATAGAGCTACTAGAGCTGAATTAGGTAACATAACTAATGCTTATATAGTAGGTGGTACTGCATCTATATCTTCAGAAGGATATAAGGCTGTTAAAACTTTAAATGATGGTAATGTTACAGTTTCTAGATTATCTGGTGCTGATAGATATGCTACAAATATGGAAGTTGTAAATAAGTTCTTCACAGGTGCAGATAAGACTAAGGGTCTAATTGTTGCTTCTGGAGCAAATAAGTATTTAGTAGATGCTCAGACTGCAGGTGCCTTTGCAGCTAAGAAAAAGGCTCCAATAGTACTAGCTGGTGATAAGATGACTTCTGATCAGACTGAATTATTCAAGAAGGATTATGTAAAGGCTCTTAAGGATGTTGTTCAGGTTGGTGGAGTAGTATCTTCTAACTTTATGAAGCAAGTAGTTGAAAAGTTAGGTCTTTAATATCTACTTAATGACAAGATAATATTGCTAAGAAATTAGTATAATATAAATGGATAGGGGTTTACCCTATCCATTTTTTATGGTTGTATAATATTTAGTTTGGTGGGATAAAAACTCTTTGAATATGTTAAACCTTACCCGCTAAAGACAAGAAAAATGATCAAATAGCTTGCTACAGATGCATACACAGTATATCTTGGCAAGAAGTTTTTTTAAGTCGCAATAATATGATGGATAAATTTCAAATTGTACAGGTATCACAAGAAGATTAAATAAGATGATAATAAAGAAAACTAAAAGAATAAATAATAGAATAAAGGAGTAAATGAGAATTTCAATACAAGGAAAATCTTTATTGAAAGGCTTAAAATACAAAAAAGAAACTTTTATATAATATATAGGACTGTCATTAACTAATATTATATAGTATTTATACAGACTATTTGATTTATTTGCTTAAAATAGATGTTAAAAAAAAAATAACAAATACATGTCTTGATTTTCAATAAGGAATAATAAGAGGTAAGATACTAGTTTTTTTAAGCCTTGTAAGGCTATTATATGAAAACGATACATGTATCCTTATTTTCATATTGATTTTATATAGATTAAAAAATAAAGTCAATATATACATATAAATAATATGTAAACTATATAAATTAACTATTATAATATTGTATATATACATAATAGATTTAAAAAAATAAGTAATATTTATTTAACAAAGTTAGTTTTTTAAAATAAAAAAACCTTGACAACTTAATAAAAGAAAACGTATAATTAACTTAGATAAATAAAAATAAAGATTTACAGCTTTTTATTATTGATTTACAGTAATAAAGAAAGTTGTAAGAAAAGTATCAGAAGGGAGTAATTAATGATGAAAAAAAGTAATTTTAAAGACATCATGACGTTTGGTTTTGCCTTGTTTGCCATGTTCTTTGGAGCAGGTAACTTGATATTCCCGCCATATTTGGGAATTATTGCAGGACCAAGTTGGTTTGTAGCTTTTGTTGGTTTTACACTTGCAGATGCTGGTTTGGCCTTATTAGCAATTATAGCAATTGCCCTATGTGAGGGTGATATTATGAAGTTGTTTGAGAAGATAGGTAAGGGGCCTGCAATATTATTGAGTTTTGCAGATATTATGTGTGTTGGTCCTCTACTAGTAATACCTAGAACAGGTGCCACTACATATGAAATGGGTATTACACCTATTGTTGGACAAAATACACCAATGCTTTTGGTTGTTGCAATCTTCTTTATACTAACATTTGTACTTACGGTTAGACCATCAAAGGTTATTGATATTGTAGGTCAGGTATTGACACCATTCTTGATAATAGCTCTACTAGTAATTATAGTTAAGGGTGTAATATCTCCACTAGGTCAACCGATTTCTCAGCCGATGATTGCAAACATTTTCCAAAGAGGTATAACTGACGGTTATCAGACAATGGATTGCTTTGTTCCTCTAGCGGTTGGAGCTGTTTTAATTCTGACTTTAAGAGAAAAGGGTTACACTAATCCTAAGGATCAGGTAATGCTATTAGTAAAGGCAGGTATAGTTGCTTGTATAGGTTTATGCGTAATCTACGGTGGTTTGACTTACCTTGGTTCTACAGTATCTACAATGTATGGTGTTGATGCTCAGAAATCTCAGGTTATAGTAAACATCACTCACTTATTATTAGGTAACGCTGGTAAGACTGTATTAGCAGTAGCTGTATCACTAGCTTGTTTAACTACATCAATAGGTTTAACATCTGCCAGTGCAGAATACTTGGCTAATCTTACAAAGAACAAGGTTAGTTATGCGGCTTTTGTAGCTATAATCTGTATATTCTCAACAGGAGCAGCTACTATAGGTGTTGCAGGCTTGGTAATGGTTGCCAACCCAATACTTGCTATAGTATACCCACCTTCAATAGTGTTAATAGTATTAACTATTGCTAGAAGTAAGGTTAAAAATCCAAATGTATACAGGTTCTCAGCTTACTTAACTTTCATAATAAGTGTATTAACACTTCTTGCAGCTAATGTACCTGCATTGGATTTTGTAAACAAATTACCACTTGCTAACTTAGGATTTAACTGGGTAATACCAGCAATCGTAGCGGGTATAGTTGGTTCTTTTGTAGGAAGAAATAAATTAGCAAAATAGAATGAATAAAAAATACTGATTAAAAATAGTAATATTTGCTTAAAACATGTTGATCTGGGTAAATTATAAATGCACATAAAAATAACTCAAGATAAACTAATAAAAATAAGAAGGTAGCCACTTCAACTCGGCTACCTTTTTATTTGACCTTTTTTATACTTAGTTGTATAATTAAGGTAAATAATAAAGAGAACATAATAGCAAATATTAAGTTAGTTTTTTAGTAGATGTGCGGTAAAGTTTTTTAGCCAATAGTTAGTCGATTATTCTAATAAATTTTTTAAGTCAATTATCAATAAGA
Organism: uncultured Peptostreptococcus sp.; assembly: GCA_963520775.1. Taxonomy (GTDB): domain Bacteria; phylum Bacillota; class Clostridia; order Peptostreptococcales; family Peptostreptococcaceae; genus Peptostreptococcus. The sequence continues at coordinate 19,580 of CAUQSL010000012.1, read as the reverse complement.
GATCTTAATTATTGATGAGTGGAGCTTTCTAGCAGATACTAAATTAGCTTTAGCATTACAATTACCTGAAAGGAGTGTTTTTTATGGCAACTAAAAAAATATTGGTTCCAATTGATGGAACAGAGAGAAGTATGCATTCTTTGGATTTTATTAAGGAAAATTATTCTCCTGAAAAAGTTGAACTGCATATTATAAATGTAAAGGAACTCGTTTTTATTGATGGTATTTCTATGAGTGATGAGATTAAAACTTCTGAAAAAAACGGTAGAGACTTGTTGGATAGGGCTAGAAACTTAGTTAGCGATTATAAGGTAGATGCTTCATTTACTTTTGGTTATGCAGGCGATGAAATTGTAAGAAATGCTGAAAGCCTTGGGTCTGATATAATTATAATGACTAAGTCAACTAAAAAAGGATTAACTAGAATGATAGGTTCTTGTACGGCCTATGTATTAAAACATGCTAAGTGTACTCTAGTTATAGTACCTGAGTAGATTGAATTGTAGATACAGTTTTATGTTGTTGTAGATATAGTTTTATATAGTTGTAGATATAAAATTATTCTTACAAACTATAATATTAGTATATGAAAAATTAATACAGGTTTGTAAAAAATAATACAGGTCTGTAAAAAATCAATACTGATCTGTAAAAAAAACAATATAAGTCTGTAAAAAATTAAAACAGGTTTGTAAAAAATAACACAGATCTGTAAAAAAAACAATATAAGTCTGTAAAGAATTAATACAGGTCTGTAAAAATTAACACAAGTCCGTAAAAAATTAATAAAAGCCTATAAAATACTAATATAAGTTTGCAATAGTAAGATTATTATTTACCCCTTAGATAATTCCTAAGGGGTTCTTTGAATTTATAATATTTATTTATAAACCTATAATAGAACTATATAAATGTATAATAGACCCTGATAAGGTGATAAGGGATAAGTTGATAATAGCTTCTTATAAACGTATAATTGATAATATTTGCTTATAATAAGCAAAAAAATAACAAAAAACTTTTTTCTTTTATATAATATATAAGTTGAAAACGTTGAAATAAAAGAGGTTTAATAGATAAAAAAAGAAAAGTATGAAAAATCGTTTTTTTTGTTTGAAAATATGTTTATGAAAACAATTCGCAGGGTAAAACTATAACAGGATAATTTTGACGTCAATAAATATAAAATATGATAGCAGCAGGCAAGATAATAAAGCCTTACTGCAAGTTAAAACATTATGGAGGTAATTATGAGTAAGATTATAGTAGTAGGTGCAAACCATGCTGGTACAGCAGCGATTAGAACAATTTTAAGTAACTATCCTCAGCATGAAGTGGTAGTATATGACAAGAATAGTAATATTTCATTCCTAGGTTGTGGTATGGCTCTTTGGATAGGAAAGCAGATTTCTAAGCCAGATGGTTTGTTCTATGCTGATAAGGCTCAGTTAGAATCTATGGGCGCTAAGGTACATATGGAAGCAGATGTACACGGCATAGACTATGATGCTAAGAAGGTATTTGTTAGACTGAAAGATGGAACAGAAATAGAAGACACATTCGATAAGGTAATCTTAGCTACAGGATCTCTTCCTATAATACCTAATATACCAGGCAAGGATTTAGAGAATGTGCAGCAGGTTAAACTATACCAAAATGCAGCGGAAGTTATCGAAAAGCTGGCAAATCCTGATATTAAAGATGTGGTAGTAGTTGGTGCTGGTTATATTGGTGTAGAATTAGCTGAAGCGTTTGAAAGATTAGGAAAGACTGTAACAATGGTGGATATAGCTGATACTTGCCTTCCAGCTTATTATGATGAACCATTTACTAGCTTGATGAAGGAAAATCTTGCTAAGCATAACATAAACCTTGAATTTGGTCAGGCAGTTCAGGAAATAAAGGGAACAAACGGTAAGGTTTCTTCTGTAGTAACTGACAAGAAGGAGATAAAGGCTGACATGGTTATCCTATCAATAGGATTTAGACCAAATAATGCTCTTGGTAAGGATAAGTTAGAACTATTTAGAAATGGTTCTTATCTAGTAAATAAGAAGCAGGAAACAAGCATAAAGGATGTTTATGCTATAGGTGACTGTGCTACTGTATTCGATAATACAATAGACAACACTAACTATATAGCACTTGCTACAAATGCTGTAAGAAGTGGTATAGTTGGTGCTCACAATGCATCAGGTACTTCAATAGAATCTATAGGTGTTCAGGGATCAAATGGTATCTGTATCTACGACCTAAAGATGGTTTCTACAGGTATAACTGTTGCTAAGGCTGAAAAGCTAGGTCTTGAAGTTGAATACACTGACTTTGAAGATACTCAAAAGCCAGCGTTTATAGAAACAAGTAATCCAGATGTTAAGATAAGAATAGTATATGACAAGAAGACTAGAGTAGTTTTAGGTGCTCAGATGGCATCTGAATACGATATGTCAATGGGTATTCACATGTTCTCATTGGCTATCCAGGAGAAGGTAACTATCGATAGACTTGCTCTATTAGATATATTCTTCCTACCTCACTTCAACCAGCCATATAACTACATCACAATGGCAGCACTAGGTGCTAAATAGATTGTAAATACTAAAACAACCACGGGGTAATATGCTCCGTGGCAATGTTTTGTATTTTATTCTTCTAATTGATCCAAGAAGTCAACTGCTTCAGAGGACCTATTTTTATATAGATGTGAATAGGTGTTTAATGTTGTTGTAGGTCAGGAGCACCTACAGGAGTTACTGTACTAGCTGGTAGGTCAATATGGGATACTATTGATGTTGTAGTTGATTATATTAAGAAGAATTTGAAGTAACAAAACAAGGGTGGCTAGATGCCACCCTTGTTTTTTAGTTCTTATTCTCTTAGAGATATTAGATTTTTAAATTCGTCAAGGTCGTCTTGGTCAGAATGCTTATTGACAAAGAGCCTAGCTGTTCTTTTGTAACTTCCAATTTTTACCTTTTCCTTGTTTTTTCGCTCCTAATTTATATATGCCTTGATTTGTGTGTCTGATGTCTTAGCTTTCATTATTCCCTTCTGTCTGCAAGATAGTCACAGATAAAGGATATCATGAGAAATATTCCTGATATAATTGATAGCACTTCATGTGACTTAAGATATACTATAAATGATAGTATGGATGCGATTAATAATAGTAATTTTTTCATTTAACTTATATGTTGAGTATGGTATAATATTTGTAAGTTTGAGGACTTTCGCTCTCGAAATTACTTGTGTGAGTTACTATTTAAAATGATATCAAGCCTATGATTGCGTCAACAAGTGTTGCTATGGTAGATATTATTTGGAGTAACTAACTTTTTTATTTTCTATTACCTTGCCTACTCAACTTAGCACCTCCTCTCTATGTTTATGTAATAACATATAAGTTATGTATTTTCAATGGTTCTTGTAAACTTTTTTTAAAAAGATACTTTTTATAGATATTTGCTTATCTTATTTCATATTATAAATACCATATAAAAAAATATAAAAAAAGTAGGTAGTGTGATGGGTGGAATATCTTGTGGCAATGTTTTTATTTTAGGTTGTATAATATTTAGCTTTAAAGATGAACATGCTGGGGTAAATTATCCGCCAATGCACCCTAGATGCAGAAGTACCACTGCACCATACACTGGAGCTTTGGAAGGCACTAGGACGGTCAGATACATGTTTAATAACGAAGTCAAGGTTGATAAGTCACTAAACTATAAAGAGTGGCACAAGAATATGTTGAGTCTGACCCTAAGTATTTGATAGAGGAAAAGAAATGGAAAAATAGGTATAGTGATAAGGAACAGTTTAAAAAATACAAGAATTTAGGTTATGACGGAGTTAAATTGTTTGATGATTTTCAAAAAATAAGGTATGATGGAACTAAGGAATGGGACATCGTAAAGGGATATACAGGAATTGTTCAAAAAGGTGAAATATCTCCACTTGTGAAGTATAGTAATTTCAAAAAGCATAACAATGAACTGGAAGATAAGCTTATTGGTATGAAAACTACTGATGGAGTAGAGATTAAAAGGGTATCATATCATTTTACAGGCAGAGCGATAGGTACTCATGATTGGGCAAATCCGAATAACTCAAAAGAAATTATGAAGAGGTTGAATCATAAACACGTCCCCAGTGAGGATATAGAAAAGTGCTTGGTTAGTGGTAGTATTATCAAAAAGAGAAGTAATAGTGTATTGTTGGTGTTAGAAGGAAGATGTGGAGTTACATATAACCCAATTACAAACACTTTAATTCAATGTAATTTGAGGAGAGAAAAGGTGTAAGTATGTTTGGTTTAACAAATGAAGAGATAGACTATCTGAAAAATTGCAATAGAAGTATAAAGCTTATAGTGGATACAAGTAATTACGCAGATTTGCAGACAGAAATAGATTGGTATCTAACGGGTGAAGATTGTATGTATTATGATCCTGATGGTCAAAACTGGTATACTGAAAAAGGAAAATATGTACAGTCGTTATACGATAAGATACTAGACTGGAAGTATAGTCAAGAGTAAGCACTCTAACATATGTTAGGATGTTTTTTCTTTAAAATATTAAAAAAGTACTCAACTTATGGTGATTAAAAGTATATAATATAATTACAGCAAAGGAAGCAAGTGAGTAATGGGGTAAGACGAGAAAGGAGAGTACAATGGAAGAAATGGGAATGACTGACAAGCAATTCAATGGATTTCTGAGAATGCTAATCAAAGTGTTAAAGGATGTGAATAGGGAAGAAAACGAATTTAAAAAGTCTGAAAAGTTAGAGGATATAATTGCTGATTTACAAAAGACTTTAGAGGACTAAAAATAGCCTAATAAATAGGCTTAGGACAAAAAATCACTTGGTGGATTTACCACCATCTTATGACTAAATATATCATTATGTAAGAAAAAGATGTATAAGCCTAAGAAGAAAGTGGATAGACCTACTGATGATACTTATCTACATAGACAGGTTGTGAGAATGGATGGAGTTACCAATAACACATTGAATAGGTGTTGTGAACAGGAAAAATAAGTAAAATGTAAGGTATTAGAAGAGGTATATTAGGGTTGAATAAATCGCATTTAACTATTGTGGTAATTGAAGGAGTAAAGTAATATGAAAATAAAACAATATGATACAGTAGTTTTAAAAGATGGCAGAGAAGGTGATGTAATGGAGATATATGGAGACTATGAAGTCTTTTTAGTTACTGTTGGTGATGATGAATATACTTGGGAAGATATAGATGTAAAACTAGATGACATTGTAGAGGTGATATAGTGGATAATCTCAACATAGTATATAAAAAAGGGAAGAATGCTAAGAAAGGATGTATTGAATATGATTAAAGATCTAATGAATTTAATAAAATCATATCTTAATACTGGTACAATTACAATTCCTGAGGGATATCAAAACATCACAAGAGAGTACAACTTTTATCATTTCTTAGAGGATTACTTAATTGATAATTGGGATGATATTGTTACAGATGAGACATATGATATAGTTGATGAACTCCCTGAGTTATGTGCAGAAACTGAGCCATATACTGATACTACAGATATGGATGCCAAACTTAGGGAATATTATTATAGATTAAAAACAGTAACACTATTTATATAATGTGTTCTAAACCCCTTAAAAGGGATGATATAATATAAGTACATCAAAACCATGTTCGTTAATGATATGGAGGAGAAAAACATTCGGTGTAATTGTATTGGAGCAACGTTAAAGAAATCCATATTCTAGAAGATATGTTCGTATGTTAGCGAACAGGATAATCAAAAGAAATACTAGTTGAGAAGAATACCCTGCCTGTTTTATATAGGAGTTTTTTCAGGATATATTTCATAGAATTTAGTTTTTTATCAGTTAAGTTTTTTATCGATTACTCACACTGTATAAAAATGTAGAAAAAGTGAAGCAAACTACATGCTTGAATGTGTATAGTTGAGATTGATAGTTTGAATTTTGTAATGCCAATTAAGTATCATATAAAATATAGACATGCAATTCTTATCGATAAGGAGAAGATACAAGGACTTGACCTGAGTAAAGTCGTAATAATACTTGACATAAATAAGCATGTTGACAAACAAAAACAGCGTATATATCAGACGAGGAATTTATTTTTCTTAAAAAAAAAACACTTCATAAAATTAAAAAGGCTACAACACAAAAAAATATAAAATATAGGGTGATAGATGTGTTAAAATTTAAAGAATTAATAGGTAGCAATGGACTAGGTGGAATACTGGTAACATTAGAAGATGGGCGTTGTGCATGCGTAATAAAATCAAGTGGGCTAGTAATTATAGAAGTACTTTTAGATTCTTTTTTGAAGTGGACAAGCTTTGATGAAGAAATAACTGATCTAGATAAAAAGGATGTGGAAAATGTTCTAAAAAACCCAAAGAAGGTGATGTATGGGCCTTGTGCAAAAGACTACTTGACAGACGAGGAAACGAAAGCAAATTTTGATAAAGTTAAGCACGAAGCAGGATATAATTATTAAAAGCACTTTAACAATAGTTAGCGTGCTTTTTTAGTGCATAAAATTCGACCCGGACAAGTCGCTAAAAGGTCTTATTTTTATTTAAAAGAAAGGATGGCAACTTAGAGGGATGAAGAATAACTATAAGGGACTTAAGACGAATTTACAATTACTGGCAGAAGACACAGGAGCTGGTAATGGTGGAGGAAATAATCCACTAGAGGAGAAAAAAACAGGAGGTAAGATGTTCGCAGAATAGGAATTGCAGAAGTCTGATAAGAGAGTTATCCAGGCAATGAAAACTGCTGAACAAAAGTGGCAGAAAAAATACGAAAAAAACTTGAAGATGAAAAATCAGGAGAAATGAAAACAGAGTGGTTGAAGCATAATAATGGTTGGTTTTACTTCAATTATAATTGCGATATGCTAACTGGCAAGCAAGCGGTAAATGTCAAGTTTTATGAGTTTGACAGTAGGGGTTACTGGATAAAGTAAATACTAAAATAAGTTGGGGCAACTAATACCCTTTATTTTTTTATAACTATTTCTTGTTTTTTTATTGTATAAATTAAATCGCTACATATAAAAAAAGCAAGAAAGATATGCTTGTAAGATCTCTGAATTAGAGTCTAGATTTATGTCTGTATATTTTTGATAAGTGAGAATAAAGAAGCAGTTATATAAATTTGAATTTATAATAAAAATCCTATATTAAATATACTGAATTCCTTCAAAAAAGAGCAGATATACTATTTAGTAGAGGGAAATAGTTAAGGATTATAAAAGAAAAAATAAATAATATTAAAAAATCCTGAAAGCTACTTGACTCTAATCTTGAATTAATGTAATTTGAAATTAACAATTATATAATAATTTGTTGGATACAAAGTAAATGCGGCTTTGGAGGTAAGGATTTTATTATTTATTTTAACTTTAAGAAAGGATGATTATTATGAAGGCTATTAGATACAAGAAGGAAAGCGATTTAAATAATAGGTATAGTTTGAATCGAAAAAACAGTATAAAGTTGTATAATTTATTTTTCCCATTGTGGGTATTAATACTTTTTCCAATGTTTTGGATAGTGTCTATGCCATTTAATTTTGTGGTTGATTCTATAGTTCTACTAATAGGACTTAGGCTAGTGTCTAAAGGTCAGCTTTGGAAAAATTATTCAAGGTCTATCTTGCAGGTATGGATATGTGGCTACATAGCTGATATGATAGGCAGTGGCCTAATGTTCTTGTCCACAATGTTTGGCTTTAAACTTACGGGTAATATTGGTATAGCTATAAGGAGTATAGCAGATAATGTGATGGAGAATCCATTTAAGACACCGGATACATTTATTTATGTGACAGTTTTTATTGTCTTGGTAGCTATACTTATCTACTTCCTAAATTATAAGTTCTGCCTAAGGAAAACTGATTTAGATAAGGCTCAGAAGAAAAAGCTATCTATGCTTATAGCGGTATTGACAGCTCCATACTTATTCTATCTTCCAACTACGACTTTTTATAACTTTATTGAAAATATAGCTGGATTTTTTCTTAGATAAACAAGACTATAGGTGTTTATAGTTATTAACGACTTTTTCATATAAACCTAGTCATAAATATAAAGTCTAAGAGGATAGAGGTCAATGTAAAATATACCATCAAAACAAATTCTAAATATGTGGTAATTTTTTTGCAAGGTAGAATTTAATATGAAGTTATTTCTAAACTATAATGTATATTTTAAACTATAAGTGATTGACAAGAGGGATGTTAGTATACTATAATTGTTACATGAAGGGGAGTAGCACTATAGTATACTATATCCGTTAATCGTCAGGCCAGTATTTTATATACTCGGTTAACAGACAGGGGCAACCTTGACAGCAAGACCTTCAAAATAAGCAGTAAGATTTATGTTTATTTTGGACGTCGTGTTGTTGAGGTTTTTTTATTTAGATATAAAATATGAAGTATAAAAATGGAGGTTTATATGCAAGAAAAAAAGCAATATAAAGAACTTGAAAAAAAACAGGTTAAAACTGAAGCAAAAAATGCAGTAGAAAAAGATGTTAAAAGCTCAGGAAAAGATGTGACAGAAGAAGTAAAGTACTATTTAATGGATAGCGAAGAGGTATTAGAGGTACTCAGTGTAAGTGACGAGGGTCTATCACAAGAGCAAGTATCGATTAGGTTAGGTAAGTATGGTAAAAATGAATTGAAGGACAAGGAAAGTGACCCAACTTGGAAGATTTTTTTAGAAAGTTTTAAGGACCCAATGGTAATCATATTGATCATAGCAGCTGTGATACAAATAGCCACTGGGTCTATGATGGAGTCTTTGATTATTTTCTTGGTATTAATATTAAATGCTATTTTGGGGACAGTACAGACTAAAAAGGCAGAGTCTTCAATTAATAGTCTAAAACAGTTGTCTGTGCCAAGCGCTAAGGTGATAAGAAATGGAGAAAAGATAAGTATATCTTCAAAGGAAGTAGTTCCTGGTGATATAGTTCTTTTAGAAGCTGGTGATTATGTGCCTGCAGATGGTAGGTTACTAGAGGCTGAGTCGTTAAAAATTGTAGAGGGAATGTTAACAGGAGAGTCAGAGCCGGCAAATAAGGGTCTTGATAAGATTATGGAAGATTGTAGTGTTGGAGATAGATGCAATATGGTCTATTCAACATCAATGGTGGTTAATGGAAGAGCTAAATTTGTGTGTACAAATACTGGCATGCAGACTGAAATCGGGAAGATAGCTGATATGTTGGAAAATACAGAGATAAAACAGACACCGTTACAGTCAAATATAGAAAAATTCTCTGAAAAATTGGGGTTAGCGATTTTAGCAACTTGTATTTTTATCTTCCTTGTAGAAGTTATGAGGGCTATGACTCATCCATATTCAGGAAATATAAAGATGGTTATACTAAATTCATTTATATTTGCAGTTGCTATAGCAGTTGCAGCTATACCAGAGGCCCTTTCGTCTATAGTTACCATAGTCCTATCTGTTGGTACCAATACTATGTCAAAGAAAAATTCTATAATTAGGAAGCTGCCGGCGGTTGAAACTTTAGGTTCTACATCAGTAATATGTACAGATAAGACAGGAACCCTAACTATGAATAAGATGACAGCTTTAGAGTATTATAAATACAATGTTTCAGCTAGTGGTTCTATTAGAGTAGAAGAAGAAGAGGATAAAGACTTTGCAAGTTTTGATTCTTATGGTTCAGAGGAAATGATAAGTCTTGCAGCAGCACTTTGTAATGACTCAGTGATAGGAGAGGATGGAAAAGAAATAGGAGATCCAACTGAGATTGCTCTTACTGTGTTTGCGGATAGGAAGGGTTATACTACCAATAAGGTTAGGGACCTATATTCTAGATTACAGGAACTACCTTTTGATTCTGATAGGAAGTTAATGTCAACTGTCCATATGGTTGGTGGCAAGGAGATAATGATTAGTAAGGGGGCACCGGATATTCTTATCTCGAGATCTACCGGGGTCTTATCTGGAGATAAGATAATTGATATGACTGATGATATTAGGGAAACGATAAAAGAACAAAATGAGGAATATTCAAGAAGGGCTTTAAGAGTGTTGGCATTTGGCTATAGAGAACTTAAACCAGATGAAGTTGTGGATATACAAGGCGAAGACGATTTTATATTTATTGGCTTGATAGCAATGATAGACCCTCCTAGGGCAGAGGTAATTGATGCAGTTAAAAAGGCTAAGAGTGCAGGCATAAAACCAATTATGATAACTGGTGACCATAAGACTACAGCAGTTGCTATAGGTAAGTCTATAGGTTTATTTGAAGAAGGTGATCTTTCTTATACAGGTCAGGAATTAGACCAGTTAAGTGATGAAGACTTAGACAGTAGTTTAGAGAAGATAAGTGTATATGCTAGGGTTTCCCCACAAAATAAAATAAGGATAGTAGAGGCTTGGCAGAGGAAAAATAAGGTAACAGCTATGACGGGAGATGGAGTCAATGATGCGCCGGCTCTTAAGAGTGCAGATATTGGTATTGCGATGGGGTCTGGTACAGAAGTTGCTAAGGATGCATCTGCCATGGTACTAGTTGATGATAATTTTGCTAGCATTATAGATGCGGTAGAAGTAGGAAGAACTGTATATAGTAATATAAAAAAGTCTATCACATACTTATTTTCTGGTAATTTAGGGGCTATAATATCAATTTTATTTGCTGTTTTTGCAGATTGGTCAAACCCTTATACAGCCCTGCAATTAATATTTATAAATATGGTGAATGATTCATTGCCTGCAATTGCTCTTGGTATGGAAAATCCTGAAGAGGGAACTATGGATCTAGCACCTAGGTCTAAGGATGAAGGTCTTTTAGGTGGTGGTACTTGGCAAGCCATATTAACAAGAGGAGTATTTGTAGGTCTAGCGGCTATTATAGCCCAATATATAGGTATGAAACAGTCTGCTGAAATGGGTGTCGCACTTGCATTCACGACATTACTTTTGTCTAGAACATTACAGACTTTTGCTTGTAGATCAGATTTTAAAAATCCATTTAAACTAGGATTCTTCTCTAATAAGTATGTAATATTAGCAGTTTCGATTTGCCTAGGCTTATTTGGACTAGTAATGATACCATTTATTAGACCGATATTTGCAATACCAGCAATATATTCTATGAGTGATTTTATGGTATCACTTGGCCTTGCTCTAGGGTCAATAATATGTATGGAAGTAACAAAATCAATAAACTATGGTAATAAACTTTAACTGAAAAAAATTATCGATAAGTATTGACAAGTTTTTATTTTTTAGATATGATGTATATAGATGATAATTGTTATCAGACTAAATCTGTAATCAAGTAATTTATATATTGAGTATTTAAAGGGGGTTCTAATTATGAGCTTGTTGGTCATAGGTGGACATGAGAGAATGGAAAAAGATTACTATAAATTAGCAAAAAATAGGGGTTATAAAACTAAGGTATATACTACTATGTCTAGTCAGGTGAAAAATTCTATAGGAAGTCCTGATGCAATAGTTATAATGACATCAACAGTATCGCATAAGCTGACAAGGATAGTAGAAATGCAGGCTAAGAAAATGAATATTCCTATTTTTAGACACAAAAATAGTAGTAAGGTAGCTTTCAATGAATGTCTAGAAGAAATTGATGTATGTTTAGGTAATTGTGATAACTGTAAAAAGCATAAGTGTAATAATAACTAATAGTTCAGAAAAGATTGAGTATTTAACAGATATATAAGTTATATCAGTTGTGCTAAGAACAGTTATGCTATGTAGAATAAAAGACCTCCACCTTTTAAGGTGGAGGTCTTTATTTTTAATATATTAATATATTAATTTTCATGTATTATACCTAGACTAAAAAAACTGTAATGCTATCCATTATATCTAGACAATAATACGACAATGTTGTGTATTAGATATAGACTTTAAATCCAGTAGTTTGTGTGAATTATATATAGGGGACTTTATATGCCAAAATCTAATTTTTGTTAGTAATAATACTTTACAGTTTTTTAACATCTTCATATAGAGGAATATTTTTTTCAGTAAGTAGGGAAACAGCCTTACCTTCCTTGCCAAGTCTTCCTGATCTACCAACCCTATGTATATAGTCTTCTAATCTCTCTGGAAAGTCGTAGTTATATATATGGCTTAGTCCTTCTATATCCAAACCTCTTGCAGAAAGATCCGTTGAAATTAGAAACTGTATTTTAAGGTCTCGAAAGTCTTTCATTATTTTTTCCCTCTTATTTTGGCTGATGTCACTGTGTATTTTCTTGCAGTTATAACCAGCCTGACCCATTTGTAATTCTAGCTTGTCAACCCTAGCTTTTGTTCTACAAAATACGATAGCCATAAAGGGCTTATCCCTATCTATTATTTTACAAAAGTCATTAAATTTGTCTCGATCACTTGTCTTTATAAATTCCTGATCTATTAGGTCAGGTATGTCCTGGTTCTTGTTGATGCTGACGATATCTAAATTTTTGGCATATCTATAGGCAAGTTTTTTTACCTTGGCATCTATAGTTGCTGAAGAAAATATAATTTGATCATATTTTTTAATGTTAGAAATAATTGCGTCTATTTCATTTTTAAAACCCATTAAAAGCATTTGGTCAGCTTCATCTATGACCAGACAATCAAATTCTTTAATATCAATACTATTTCTATTTATATGATCAAGTAGTCTGCCAGGTGTAGCAACTACTATATTTATATTATCATTTAGTTTTTTTATCTGTGCCTTAATATCTCGACCACCATATATAGCAAGCATACTTATATCCTTGTCGAGTTTATCTATGATATTTTGACCTGCACTAAAAATTTGTATTACTAGTTCTCTAGTGGGTGCAAGAACTAAAATATTATTTATCTCACCTAGACAAATTCTATTAAGTAAGGGAATTAAAAAGGCCAGGGTCTTTCCGGTACCGGTATTAGATTCGATTATAAGGTTGGAGCCTTCAAGTATCTTGCTAAGGCTCATATTTTGAACTGGCGTTGGTTGTTTGATGCCAGATTTTTCAAGAGCCTTTATTATATCTATATTAATTCCAATATCTGCAAATGTCATATTAAATCCTCCTAGTTTGTGAGTATATTATAACATTTATTTAATACAAATTTAAAGAAGAGGGGATAAATGAAGTTGAAAAATATAAAGTTGCAAAAAAAATCATATAAGTCTTGATTTTAGATGAATTTAGACTTATAATAAAAATATAAAATGAAAGTTTTAAATAATTACTTGCATTTAGTTGAAGATTGGGAAGGTGTTTGTATGGGAAGAAATATAGTTGAAAAAATTTTAAGTGAGCATTTACTAGAAGGTGAGCTTGTAGCAGGGACGACTGCTGGCATAAGGATTGATAGGACTCTAACGCAAGATTCTACTGGTACTATGGCATATTTACAGTTGGAGGCCATGGGGATTGATAGGGTCAAGACAAAGAGGTCTGTAGCCTATATCGACCACAATATGTTACAGCAGGGATTTGAAAACGCTGATGACCACAAGTATATACAGACAGTAGCCAACAAGTTTGGAATTTATTTTTCTAAACCGGGCAATGGTATATGTCACCAGGTTAATTTGGAAAGATTTTCTGTGCCTGGAGATACTCTACTGGGTTCGGACAGCCATACACCTACAGCAGGAGGAGTGGGTATGTTGGCGATTGGTGCAGGAGGACTGGATGTTGCACTTGCCATGGCAGGTGAGCCTTACTATATAAAGGTGCCAAAGGTAATAAAGGTCAACTTAAGGGGTAAACTAAATCCTATGGTTACATCTAAGGATATTATACTAGAAGTTCTAAAGAGGCAGACTGTAAAGGGTGGAGTAGGCAAGGTTTATGAATACGGTGGACCTGGACTTGCAAACCTATCTGTACCTCAGAGGGCGACTATTACAAATATGGGTGCAGAGCTGGGTGCAACTACTTCTATCTTCCCTAGTGATGATAAGACAAGAGAATATTTTATAGCAGAAGATAGGCTAGAAGATTGGGTGGAACTAGTTGCAGACCCAGATGCTAGCTATGATGAGGTTATTGATATAGACTTAGACCAGTTGGTACCTATGGTAGCTGCACCTCACAGTCCTGACAATATCAAGTCATGCAAAGAAGTTGGTAGAATTAAGGTAGACCAGGTGGCTATAGGAAGTTGTACAAACTCTTCATATGAGGACCTTATGAAGGTATCGAGGATCCTAAAGGGAAGGAAGGTTGCCGACCATGTCAGTCTGGTTATAGCTCCAGGTTCGAGACAGGTTATGGAGATGATAGCAAGAAATGGAGCCCTTGCTGATATTATAAGTTCAGGTGCCAGAATACTAGAAAATTCATGTGGACCATGTATAGGTATGGGCCAGTCACCAGGAACAGATGCTATAAGTATCAGAACTTTTAACAGGAACTTTTACGGTAGGTCTGGAACTAATTCAGCCCAGGTTTACCTTGCAAGTCCAGAACTTGCTGCAGTATCTGCCATATATGGATGTCTAATGGACCCTAGAGATGCGGACTTTGAGATTGATTTTTCAGATATACACGTAGACCATTTCTTAATAGATGACAGCATGATCATAAGGCCTGATGAAGACCCAGCTAATGTAGAGGTTGTAAGGGGGCCAAACATCAAACCTTTCCCACTTAATACTAAGTTGACTGACAGGCTGGAGGGCAGGGTAATTATAAAGACTGAAGACAATATAACTACTGACCATATTATGCCTTCAAATGCCAAGTTACTTCCTTACAGGAGCAACATACCTCATTTGGCCAACTTCTGTTTTTCTACAATAGATGAAGACTTTGCCAAAAGGGCCAAGGAAAATAAGGGAGGCTTTATAGTAGGTGGAGATAACTACGGTCAGGGATCATCAAGAGAGCATGCTGCCCTAGCCCCACTATATCTGGGTATCAAGGGGGTAATTGCCAAGTCATTTGCTAGAATACACAAGGCCAACTTGATAAATAGTGGTATCATACCTATGGAATTTGAAAATCTAGATGACTATGACAAGATTGACCAGATGGATGTACTTGCTATAGGCAATATATACCAGGGCTTGAAGGATGGTAGATTGGAAGTGAAGGATGAGAAAAAGAATATCTCCTTCTTTGTAAAGGCCAACTTCAACGACAAGGAAATAGATATGCTAATGGCTGGTGGTAAGCTAAATAGTATCAAGATGAGAAATAATAAGGAGGTCTAGAATGTATAAGATTACTTTAATACCTGGTGATGGAATAGGACCAGAAGTGACAACTGCTATGAAAAAGGTAGTAAAAGCAAGTGGAGTAGACATAGAATGGGAAGAAGTAATAGCAGGTGAGGCCGTCCTTAAAGAATATGGAAGTCCCCTACCAGACTATGTCCTAGAGAGTATTAAGAAAAATAAGATAGCCATAAAGGGGCCTATTACTACACCGGTTGGCAAGGGTTTTAGGAGTGTAAATGTAGCACTTAGAAAGGAATTAAACCTATTCGCCAATGTAAGGCCGGTAAAGACTTTCAAGGGAATAAAGTCAAGATATGAGGATATAGACTTGACTATTATAAGGGAAAATACAGAGGACCTATACGCAGGAATAGAGCACCAAATTGGTGACTATGCTGGGGAAAGTATTAAGCTGATAACCAGGGATGCATCTGATAGGATAGTGGATTTTGCTTGTAAGTACCTAAAGGATAATGGGTACAAGAGATTGACAGGTGTCCACAAGGCCAATATCATGAAGATTTCAGATGGTTTATTCTTGAAGTTGTTTGATGAGGTTAGCAAGAGAAATGGAATTGAAAGGCTTACCAAGGGAGAGGCTCCTAATAGGGTCTATGCTGATGATGTCATAGTAGATGCGGCTGCGATGAACCTGGTTCTTAATCCGGAAAATTTTGATGTTTTGGTAATGCCAAACCTATATGGGGATATCCTATCAGACCTTTGTGCAGGTTTAGTTGGAGGATTGGGTATTATACCAAGCGCTAATATAGGTGAGGACTATGCAGTCTTTGAAGCAGTCCATGGTAGTGCACCTCAAATAGCAGGCCAGGGAATTGCCAATCCTACAGCCCTTATCCAGTCTGCTGTTATGATGTTGAGGTATATAGGAGAAGGTGAGGCAGCCCTAAAGATAGAAAATGCCCTAAAAGATGTATTTGATAAGGGGCAAGTTTTGACTAGCGATTTAGGGGGGAAGGCCAGTACTTATGAGTTTGCAGATGAGCTGTGTAGATTAATCAGCCAATAGGTTGATAGTATATATATTAAAAAAAATTCTTGGCCTATTTATATAGATGTTGGTGGTTACCATGGTTATTACATGGGCAGTCAAGAATTGCAATAATAAAGACAGGCCTCAAAGGTAAAAGGTCATACCCTTACCTAGAGGCCTATTTTTAAAATCGTGCTTCATTTATCTTGTAATCGTATGTTTTTAAGAACTTCATATAAACCCTATCCCAAAACTCATAATCGGACAACCTAAGAAGTTTCACTTTTTTATTGGAATTTCTAACTCCGATTTCATAAACATTATTAAATTTTTGCTCTTGTCCATCTACTACAGTAATAAGTGTATGTTCAGATTTATACTCAGGCTTTATAGTAATTTCACTATCAAGACCTGGTAATATAATACTAGAAGTAAAACTCCTAAAGGCATTTGTGTTTATAGGAGAAATAGGGGTGATTTGGATTATATTGAGTCTATTATCAACTATACTTCCTCCAGCAGAATAGTTGTAGGCAGTAGATCCTGTAGATGTTGACATAATAAGTCCATCTCCGCTAAAAGTTTCCATGTAGTTGCCATTTACATGAAGTCCTATATGGGCAGTCCTAGATTTGTTTCCCCTAACAACTAATTCATTTATAGCGTATGTACGCCTGATCTCATCTTCATCCCTAATATCAACTTCCAACAAGTATAATTCATTAATAGTATAAGTTGAATTAAGGTAAGCGTTTATAAACAAGTCAATCTCTTTTTCAGTTGGAAGTATTTCTGCAAAAAAACCAAGGTGACCAGTATTTATACAGAAAAATGATATATCAGGAAAATCTAGGTCTCTAACATTTCTTAGAAAAGAACCATCCCCACCTATTGATATAACTAATTCTGTATTATCCCTGATTTCTTCGCTGCTACTGAATCCTATAGAAATAAATTTATCAATGAGTATTTTTTTGATTTTTTTGGAAATTTCTAATTCATTTGATTTAATCACGATGTTTCTAGTCATAGTATATACCTAGCCCTTCCTGAAAGTACTTTATAATTCATTATATCATAGGCGTAAAATATATGGTACAATATTGTAGGATTAAATATTGTTAGAAATACTTAATAAAGTACTTGTTTATAGGGTAAGGGTGAAAGAATTGTTTATAAGAGATAGGCAAAAATGGGATAGTTTCATTATAAGAGTCGATAGGGAAGTTAAGATTAAAGACCTTCTTATAGAGGACCTACATTTTTCTATTAGATCCATATCTAAAATTAAAAAAAATCAAAATATATACAAAAATGGTGTCTTAGTTAAACCAACTGCTATGGCAAAACCAGGTGATATAATAGAAATACAGATTAGGGAAGAAAAGGCAAATTTTGCCCAAGAAGACTTAGGTGTAAAGGTTATCTATGAGGACCAAGATCTAATAGTTGCTGATAAACCACCCTACATGGTGGTTCATCCTACCAAAAGCCATTTTGATGGAACACTAGCCAATGCTATGAGCTATCATATAGACAGCAGGGGTGAGTCTTGTAGGATTAGATTTGTGAATAGACTTGATATGAATACATCAGGCTTGGTAGTAATTGCAAAAAATTCCTATGCCCATCATAAATTGTCTTTAGATATGGGACAAGATGAGGTTTATAAGGAGTATATAGCCATAGTTGAAGGGAATATAAGCGAGGATATGGGTTGTCTAGATTTTCCTATATACAGAGAGAGCGAGGACTCAATAAGTAGGGTGGTTGATCCACGTGGACAGAGGTCTATTACACATTTTAAGGTTTTAGCTAGGCTTAAAAATACTAGTATAGTAAGCTTGCGGTTAGAAACAGGTAGGACGCATCAAATTAGGGTACACCTATCTCATATAGGGCATCCAATTATAGGAGATGACTTGTATGGAAGAGCAAATATTAACCTAATAGGTAGGCAGGCCTTGCATGCTTATAAGTTAAGTTTTGATCAACCCAGGTTGGGAGATAAGATAGATTTAAAGTCAGCATTACCAAAAGATATGTTGGACTTGATAGAAAAGTTAGGAGGGCAAATAAATGATTATAAATAAATTCATCATACATGTATTAGATAAAAACTTGGACTTTCCGGTTTTAAATGAGGTAGAAAATTCCTTGTCACCAGAAACAGATTCCTTTTATCAAAAGGTTATTAGACGTATACTTAGGGATGAAGATCTTAGAAAAGCTAAGTTTATAGATTATGGAGAAAATGAGATTAGGGTATGTGCTGACCATATATTATATGATGAATCCTCATTTATACTTAGCTCCCAGGCTATAGCTAGGTTTCTTTTTGATTCAATGAAAATTAATGCTGAATTAGATTCTTGTGATTTGGCTATAGTCTTATATACACATAAGGACCAAAAGGGGCTGGCTATAATCAAGTTAGACTATAAAAAATTATATACACACGAAATTGCCTATGATGAAGCGGAGAGTTTGGTTGCTATTAAGATGGTAACGAATGAAATAGGTATACAAGATTCACAAAAGATAATACATGCTGCCCTTGTAGGGCCAAGTGGCATAAATGATGAGTGGCAACTACAGTTGCTGGACAAGCTAGCAGAAAAGCAGGAGGCGGATTCGAGTTTTGTGACAGACTTTTTGAAGGCCGAAAAAGTTAGAGACGAGAAGTACCTTACTAAGATGTTTAAAAATACTACTGAAAATTGGATCACAAATGCTTATGCTAGTAATGTAAAAGAGGCAGAGGGAATAAGGAGTATCTTGAATTTTAATCTTAAGGAGAATAATGATATTGACTTGGACAAGTTTATTGATGAGTCAATAAAAGATGATGATAGAAAATCATCCTACAAGGAACTTATGGAAGAAAAGGGAATAGCAGAGAACTTCAATATCGATAAGACATGGGTCGAAAAAAAGTTGAAACGTAGGAGTATAAAGACTAATACTGGTTTTGATATTAAAGGGCTTTTAGATGATTTTGAAGATCCTATGAAGTACTCATTTAAGCAAAATGAAGATGGTAGTTTTGACATAACGATAAAAAATGTAGAATTTTATGAAGAGAAATAAGAAGTTTTAGGTCTTAGTTACAGTGATGTTAAGTATTAAAGTACTGGATACTATTCTTTAATGAAGGAAAAAGGGGTTTTTGTTAGCATACAAAAATCAAGTAATGTTATAAAAAAGGAAGGTTGGGTTAATTCCAGCCTTCCAAATATAAATTTTTATTTAATGAGTCTATGTAAAAAAGTCTGTAAAATTGTAAGTCCTTCTATGGTAAAATTATC
>CAUQSL010000011.1:0-62333 GCA_963520775.1 uncultured Peptostreptococcus sp. | reverse complement strand
GCGCTGAAGGTACTTGGTGGGAAGCTGCCTGGGAGAATAGGACGTAGCCATGTAACAAGACTCTAGTTTTTACTAGGGTCTTTTTTTATGTCTACTATTTATTATAGAATTTAAGTAAAATAAGCTTGCTTACTATTTGAATAAATAAAAGCTGTCAAATTATGCCTGTATAATATTTAGTGTTGGTGAGAGAAAATTATATACCAAGGCTATTTTTTACAAAAAAGTGAATACATATCTTATCGACAACATGAATACATATTTTATATACAATATGAATATACAAAAAAATTGTATAATTTAAATCATCAAAATATAGGCTCAAGAATAAATTTGTATAGTAATGAAAAAAATATTATAATTATGCCTTAAAATCAAAATTATACTTCAATTATATAGGAGTAGTATCTAATGAATCAACTTAATTTCTAACCAAGAAATATAAATACATGTGTCAAAAACACTAAATATAGTTAATAAATACCTAATAATATTGAATTGTATTTGCATTTATATTATGTTAAACTTGACTAGAAATAGAAAACTATTATGCTTATAATATTAAGTTAAGTATTAATATTATAAACATTATAAATATTATAAATTATTTATGTAGATAAAAATACTACTAGGATTAAAGGTTTGAGAGGAGAGTATAAAATGACTTATTGGAAGAAGTGTGGTAAAAAAAGGAAAAAATTAACTACTCTTATCTTGTCACTAGCAATGTTGGGTACATCAACGGCACCAAGTGTGCACCTACTAGGTCAAGATATAATGAACGTATATGCAGATGAAGATGGAGACGAAGACGAAAATGAATATCCTGTGAATAGTAGAACTGAGTCAAGCTCTATAGAAGATGAAAACATAGGTATTCCAAGTAAGGATCTTTCCGGACTCACAATAACTGATAATGCCGTTAAGGTTATGTTCGGCTATTATTCCAGTAAGGAAAATAAGTTGAAATATTATACAGATGCTGTATCTGTCGAAATAAATGGGGTAGACTTCCCTAAAGACCAGTTTAACTTTACAACTGAACCAAGTTACTCTTATGGTGACTGGACTAGTAAGGAAGGATACTTTGAAAAACATAAGGAGGCCTTATATAAGTATGATACAGAAGGTCGTAAGTATAAACTTGTAATAAAGTTAAAGGATGGAAAAAAAGGTATATATGTATCTGATGAGTATAAGGCAGCCCAGGAAGCAGGAGAAATACCAGCAGATGAAAATACTACAAAACCTGTAGAAGATAAAAAACCTCTAAACCCATCTACACCTACTAGTGATACTAGTAATACTAGTGATACTAGTGGATACACTAAGAATAGGACACTTTATACTAAGAGAGGAAAAGATATAAGTTTAGAAACCACTGTGTATGGTATAAGGCCACTTAATAAAGGTCAAGATAAGGGTGTAATAGTAGATATGCATTCAGTTTCAATGGATGCTGATCAGACGGATTATAAGCTAAAAGTCTTTTCGAGAATTAAGAAAATAACTATAGATGGAATAACTATAGAAAATAAGGGTGATAAAAAAGGAGTTCAGGAAGATGTAAACAAGTTTGATAATTATGATTTGAATTTTGATAGACGTTTTGGACTTATCAAACATGATTCTAATGAAGGTGAAAGCAATGTTTATAGGGAATTTTCTATTAAAGATGATAGGCTATTAGAAGCCTATAATAAGGTTGAATCAAACAAGGAAAATCATAGGTTAGCAATTGAATTTGTTGATGGTTCTACTTTAAAATACGAAACACCAGATAATAAACCAGAAGATATGACATGGGGTGAATTTTTCAAAGGTAGTATAGAGGGTGTAAGAAGGAGAGAAAAGTCAATAATAATTAGCCTTAAGGGTTATGATAAAAAAGGTGAAGACGATATACAGGAACATAAGTCACTTATGTATTACCTAGCACCACATATCAAGCAGGTTGTAATAAATGGTTATACAGTAAAAGAAGGTGAATTCCTAAAAAATGCAGGTGGTAATGATTTTATGAATGAACCTGAAGATGAGAATAATCCTATTATAAAGAATTGGAATAGTGAACTGGGAGCAAAGAATAAAGTTGTATTC
The DNA here is from genome assembly GCA_963520775.1 of uncultured Peptostreptococcus sp. Taxonomy (GTDB): domain Bacteria; phylum Bacillota; class Clostridia; order Peptostreptococcales; family Peptostreptococcaceae; genus Peptostreptococcus. The sequence goes on along the minus strand of CAUQSL010000011.1, from coordinate 60,233 downwards.
CACCTAGATGACAATTCAACTATATCATGGACAGGTAATGTTAAAGAAGAAGTAGAAGCTGAATTGCCTCAGGAAGATGCTAAGGAACTAGAAGGTCTTGAAAAAATTGATATAGCTGACCTAGAAAAGGCTCCAGATGGCGAGTACACTATAGGATTTGAAGCCAAGTATGCAGATGGAAGAAAGGGTACTTCTATGCTTCAAGGCTTCTTTGACAGAAATATACATGTAGAAAAGAAAAATGGTAAGATTACTGCTAAGTTCCTAAACCTATTCTTTGCAGATGGTTTATTAGATTTCAGGATTAAAAATGCTGATAATACTTGGCCAGAAGAATCAAAGAAAGAATTTGTAGATCCAGTTAAAAAGACTCAAGCCTATTTTACTATGGACTTAAAAGATCTGACTAAGTCAAGAGAAGGAGCGGTTCTAGTAAGCTATATGGGTGGCAAGTTAGATTATAAGGGTATGATGGATACTAAGTATACAAAGGTTAAAATCATATTCAAAAAGGAAGCATATAAGGGTTGGAAGGGTTTCCATGAAGTTTATGATCTTGAGAAGAAGCGTCAACAAAGCTCTGATATACTAAAAAATAGACTAATATTCTCCGGTGTAGATAGGGATGAAAATGGAAATATTAGCACTGAAGAGTTAAATAATGCTCCAGCCGTTGTAGACCTTACATGGAGGGGGGCACCACTGGAACGCCAATTCAATACAATATATGATATAAGTTCTTTAAAAGATCTAGGTCCAAATGTTAAGGTACTTAAATTATCATCTAATTCATTGACAAGTTTACCTGTAGGAGTATTCGATAAGGCGGTAAATCTAGAAGAAATATACTTAAATGGTAATAAGATTTCGGACATACCTAAGGATATATTCAAGTATAATACTAAGTTGAAAAAGGTATCACTGGCTTCCAACCCTATAGCGGTTTTAGATAAGGATTTATTTGCAAATAATCCCGAGATAACTGATCTTGACCTTGGTAATATATTGATTAATGAGGTGAAAGAAGGAACTTTTGATAATCTTAAAAAATTAAAGAATCTTGATATAAGTGCAAATGATTTGTCAATATTGCCTAATGACTTGTTTAAAAATAATACTGAGCTTAAAACTTTAACTATAAATAATAATGCCTTAGTTAAGTTACCTACAAGTTTGAGTGGGGCCACTAAATTAGAAAGATTAGGCTTAGGAAATAATAAGTTGACAAATTTACCGGAATATATTGGCAAATTCAACAACTTAAAGCACTTAGATTTAAAATTTAATAATATATTGAGTATAAGTGATACTATTTGGGCTGGTCTATCAAATAGAGAGGGTTTAAAAATAGACCTAGTACATAACAACCTAAAATCACTACCTAGTCTATCTGATGTTAAGTTTGATTCTTTAGATATTGCAGCTAATATGCTTCCGTCAGAAATACCACAAGCATACGAGTCGTTTAAGATAAATAAGAAGGTACAGGGTGGATACTACGCTCAGAGAAGTTCAGTTGATTACAATATAAGTGCAAGAAATGGTAAAATCGAGTTTAGTAGTAAAAAAGAAATGAATATACTTGACCTACTAAATTGGAATGAAGCTGTGACATACGAAAATAAAAATATATTCAGTATGAAAGAATATAAAGACTATGCAGATAAGTTATTAAAGAAAAATAATGGTGAATATGAAGATATAGCTACTAAGATAAGAAAAACTAGAGATTTTAAAGTTGTTACTAGGCTTGAAAGTGTATACGATGATGGTTCTACAAAGACAATCTTTGAAAAGGAAGACCTAAATAAATTAGACGATAGTGTAGAAGTGGCAACTGATAAGAGGATGGAAAATGGCAGTAAATACAGGTTAACACAACAGCTATTTACTCTATCAGTAGGTGAGTGGATTAAGAACTATGAAGTAAGCAAAGATGTAACTGCAATAGTTGATGCAGATGATACGAACGATGATAATTCTACTGTAACAGAAGATTCTAATAAGGTATTAAAGTATACTTTACCTGTGAATTTGATGAAATATGATAACCGTTTAGAACCTTCGATGGGAGCAGATGCCATGGATAAGTCTGTAGAAGTAGAAGAAACTAAGGATACAATAAAGTTTACTCTTGGTTTTCACTCAATGCAGTATAATCTTGCTGGAAAGATTAGAATTGGTCATTTACAGAGAATGGGTGTATACGACACAGTTGAAGATGCAACAGGTAATGATTATGTACCAGCAAAAGTTGTTTCTAAATATGTAGATTCAGGTAAAGAATTCCCAGGAAAGGTATCCTTCATTAGAAAGAAAAAGGGTGAAAAAGAAATTGCTCTAAGAGTATGGGTTGATGCTATGGATGAAATTGCCAAAGAAACAGGTGGAGGAAATAAGGATGCTAGTCAGCCTGCTATATTAAATATAGATTGGTCAAAAGCTCCAAAAGAATCAGTATTTGCTAAAAATAATAAGAAAGAAGATAGTGAAACAAACTCATATACAAACAATACAACAGTAAATAAGGCTGTACTAAACACAAACATTAAAATGGCAGAAAAAATGATAAAAGCAGGTCTAGTAGAGGGTAGGAGTAAAGAACTTCTTGAAAAAGCACTTGAAAATGCCAAAGCTATATATAATTCTGAGAAGAAAGGTTCTTATGAGTCAGCAAATGATATAATAATGTTTGCAATAGATAATATAAAGAAGGAAGTTAAACCTAGTAAAGATCAAGTAGATAAAGTTACTGACATTAAGGAATTAGATAAGGATATAGCTGATAAGGAAAATAAGAGTGGGGTTAAAATTTATTCAGTACCAGTAACATTATGGCATGCAACCGACAACAAACCTTCAATGGGTAATGGGGCTATTGTAAAGAAGGCCATAGTAAGTGTTAAAGATGGCAAGTATACATACTATGTAGATTTTAAGGGAATGCCATTCTTTAATATGTATGGACATCTTTGGGATCTAAGTATATATTCTAATGGCCTAGGTTCATCTAAAACTTCAGCAAGAGTAGAGAAAACAAAGAGGGACAAGGACTTGAATGATAATATAAGAGAATTCCCATCAAGATACTCATTTACTAGAGATAGTAAAGAAAATGAAATATTTGTTGAAGTTGCAGTTGACGCAATGGATTCAATGAAAAATAATGCTAGCACATATGATAGTATTATAAAGGGAAGTGGAAAACAAAATGCTAAGTTAGTATTTGATTGGTCTGCTGCAAGTCAGTATAAAGGTGAAGATGATGATAAAGAGGAAGTAGAAAATAATATAAAACTTGAGAGAGTGTCAGGTATTGAAAGGTACGAGACTTCAACTAAGATAAGTCAAAAATATTTTAATAGTGCAGATACAGTAGTTCTAGCAAGTGGTAAAAATAATGTTGATGCATTGGTATCAGCAGCTTATGCAGATTCTAAAAAAGCTCCAATATTGTTAACTAAGAAAAATGAGCTTCCAACTAGTGTAAAGGCCGAAATTTTAAGATTAGGAGCTAAAAATGTTGATATTATAGGAGGAAACGCATCAATTAGTTCACAAACAGAAAAAGAACTAAGGGATATGGGGCTAAATATTAAGAGAATAGCAGGAAACACTAGATATGAAACATCAGCTATTCTAGCACAGTCTGTAAGAGATATAACAGGTTCTGATAAACTAATATTAATTGCTGGCGAGAATAAAAAAGATGCAGATGCTCTAACAGTTTCAAGTTTAGCAACAAGTGCGGGTATTCCAGTTATGATGACAAGTGGCAAGTTACTTGATTCTAATGTAATTTCTAAGATTAATGCTTGGAGGCCTAGTCAAGTAATTGTGATAGGTGGAAAATCAAGTATATCAGACACTGTTATGGATCAAATTAATGCCGGGTTAAAGACAAGGATAGCAGGAAATACTAGGTTTGAAACTGCGCTTATGATAGCGAAGGAAGTGTATCCAAAAACTAAACATATTTTTGTGGCAAACGGATATAATGCAGTTGATGCATTATCAGCAGGTGCCGTAACAGCGAGAGCCAAGTCTCCAATATTATTAGTGGCTAATAAAGGAGTAACAGATGATGTGAAGAAGTTTGCATCAGGTAAGAAGATAACAACTCTAGGAGGACCAAATACTATTAATGATGAGGTGATGAAGGGATTAAAATAAGTTAGTTATTAATATTAAATACGTATATTAAATTATATATGAATACTTTAAAATTATATAACATAAATTTAAAATTATATAATACGAATTTAAAATCATATAACACAAATCATAACTAAAAGAGAGTGGGTTGTTTTAACCCACTCTCTTTTAGAATACTAATATGATATAATATAATTAGTATTTTATATAAAATCATAATATTTAGGTGAAATGTGGAGATAAGTTATGGAAATAAGTAAATTTGATCCAAATTTAAAAAATGAAAAAGATAAACTATTAGAAGGTGATAGATTAATAGTTAGATATATAGATAAAAACGTAAATGAGTATAAAGAAAGTAATGAAATAATACATAAAGAAAACAATAAGAGTAATATTTACGACGTATTTAAAGGTGATACTCATGTTTTTTGTACTAGTAACTTAGAACAACTTTCAGTTAGAGAAATGCTTAGGTCAACTTTTAAGGGGGACTATCTTGAATCTATAAAAATAAGTAGGATGCAGGACTATATGCTAAACCAGGTTATAATTTACTGGCCACTAGTTGGAGATGGTGTAAGGCCAAAGTTGATATCTAGGTTTACAAGTATATTTTTGCTTAATAAACTAGTAAATGAGAGGAGGTATATAGATGCTTATTTTAAAGGTTTAAATTCTAAGCCTATACATATTGCAAGCCAGATATATACTTCTATCTTAGACGCTAGCATAAAGCAGATACCCATTGATGCAATAGCTCATAGAATAGAAAGATTTAAGCTAGGAAAAAGTAAGGATCATATTTTTGATGACATGAAAAATATAATAGTGGAATACAGGTCTATAATAGAAAAATTAGGCCTATATGATATTCCAATGTTAATAGATATTTACCACAAAAACTTAAGTAAAGATTTTAGATATATGGAACTTATGAAGGGAAGAAGACTAGTCGATATAGATGATATAGTACGAAATCATGTGAGAGAAGATGTAAACTTAGATAATATTTATAATATAATAAAAGATTTTCATTATAATAATTACTACGATATGCATACAGGGCTAATAGAAAGCTTGGAATATTTAGTCAATCAAGCTGGTGTAGAAAATGATAGGATAGTGGTAATTGTACCGGACAAAAAATTGATGTCGAGGGATGAAGCTGATAGTATAAGCCAAACTCTAGGTTTTAAGTTGAGATATATACCAAATAGTCAAAACATAAAGTCTAGTTATATTGGGAATATTATTTTTGCTGCCCTAAGTGTATATCGTGGTATAGAATATATTTTAAGTAAGGAAGAAAAGTTAGACTTGATAAGAGTAATTTATCCAAATAAAACGTATATATACATTAGTAATAATTTGGAAAAATGTATGTATGCAATACGTAGGCATATATCAATCGAAAGATATGGTAAGATACCAGACCAAGAGTTTGTAAAAAAGTTCTTTAAAGAGCATTTTACAAGAAACATAAAAGAAAATGAGGATTATCAATCTTATAAGGATCTTATAGGCGATGAAGATATGCTAGTAGTAAATAGCTTTTGTGACCATATAAAGGATATAGGTATATTGGAAGATTCGTGTAAAAAAGTAGATTTCATAAGTGTCAGTGAAGAAGCTAAGTTGATTTTTCTCAAAGAATACGCGAGTATTATACCAAGCAATGCTACTAAGATGGAATTGGCCAGTAGCAAAGATATACTAGTTATGACTCTTGAAGAGTATAGACTTTTAGCAAGTGATAGAGACTATTTGATAGTTTTTGATGCCGATTCAAACCTATATTTGAAAAAGTTGGAGAGTAATTTATATACGGAAATAGCCTATATGGATGATAATTTTTTGATGAATATTGACAATTCTAATATAGCTCAAATATACAAAGACCTAGAATTTGATAAGAATAAAGACTATATGAAAAAATTATGGGCAATGAAATCTTTTTTAAGTAGACATCCAATAAGCAAACTTAACATATATTTATTGCACTCAGACTTAAATATAGGTGGTTACGACAATGTAGGAGATAGGAGACTGTTATGGCCATAGTTTTTAGGAAAGATCAAAAGGAAATAATGAAGTATAAGTCCGGTACTATGGGTATACAGGCAGTTCCTGGTGCAGGAAAGACTTTTATTATAACAAATCTAGTAGCTAAACTTCTTGTAAATATGGACGAAGATGGACAAGAAGGCAAGATACTTGTTTTAACATATATGAATAGTGCTGCTAATAATTTTAAGTCAAGGATAAGGTCTATTTTAGAAGAAAAGGGCATAGATAGGTGTAATTTTGAAGTTATGACTATACATTCTCTGGCTATGAAGATTATAAGAGAAAATACTGATATTGCTATGGTTAGTGAAGAAAGTCAAGTAATTGATGATTATAAAAAGAGCCTACTAATTCAAATGGCTATTGATGAAGATATCAAAACAAAAATCAAGTACTTTTTAAAAAAAGAAATGAGGGCTAATCAAGATCAAATAGATAAGTGGTATAAAGAGTTTGTAAATATTGCATTAAATACTATAAAGTTATTGAAGTATACTGATATTAGTGTTGACAGGGCAGAAGACTTTGTTAAGGAACAAGAGGCAACCATTATGAAGATAATAGTGCCTATATATAAAAATTACCAGACAATGCTAAATAACGAAGGGTATTTTGACTATGATGATATACTTATAAAGGCTTATAGGATTCTAATAGAAAATAACTTAGTAGCAGAAAAATATCAAAATAAATATACCTATGTCTTTGAAGATGAATGCCAAGATTCAAATCAAATACAGGGAAAAATAATAGAAATAATTTCTCATAAGGGTGACAGTCGTAAAAAATCTAAAAAAAACCTTGTGAGAGTTGGTGATATAAACCAAAGTATTACAGGGAGCTTTACAGGGTCAGACCCCAAGTACTTTAAAGACTTTTGTATAGGTGCAGACTACTCTTATGAGATGAATATGGCAGCAAGGTCTAGTCAAGATATAATTGATGTTGCTAATTTACTTGTAGATAAGTCAAGTGGTCAGTTAGAGAATATATATATAAAACCAGTAGATAAAGGCAAGTCTTACAAAGAAAATCCAAGTATGGACAAGTATATGGTTAATGCTAGGTCACTTAAGACACAAGAAGAGGAAAGGGACTTAATTGTAAAAACAATACACTACTACCAAAAATACTTTCCTAGTTATAACATAGGTATTCTATCATTTTCTAACTATGAAACTGATGAGCTTGGTAAATACTTAGATTCTAAATCTATAAAGTATGATAAGTTGGGTGGAGATTCAAAAGAAAGAAAGAAAATTATTGGAGATATAAAGTTGTTTATAGACTTTATTTTAGAGCCTAGTAAAAATAAATTTCTTGAACTGTTACTAGAGGCATTTGTAGTAAGGTATAAACTAGAAATAGGTGAGGAAGATATAAGTATTATAACAAGGCAAATAGATGATAGTGATTATGAAGCACTTATATATGATAGGACCTATAGGCAAGATTGGCTAAATAAGTTGAAAGTAAGACTTGATGATAGAATACGGTTAGAAGTGTACAAAAACATGCAAAATTCTCTTGAAAGCATTAGAGAAATATGCGAATCTAATAAGTCAGATAAGAAGCACTTAATAGTTAGCATGATTAGTAAATTAAATTTGACGAGCAAAGAAATTCTTCTATCTAAGTATGTATTATTTTATATAGGTAATCTAATTACTTATGAAGATGCTGACTTATTTAGAATATCTACTAGTTTAGACAATAAATATAGTAGGGTATTTGATGGGGCAATTGAGTCCATATATGATATGGGTGATAACAAAGTTTTGGAGTCTAGCGTAACCTTATCTACAATTCATAAGTCTAAAGGAATGGAATGGGATGCAGTAATTATAAGTGGAATAAATAAGTCAGACTTTCCATCTAGTATTAATGATTATCTTAGGATAGATAGGAAATATCTTAGAGAGGATTTTAAGTACCCGGAGGCCTTTGTTAATATGGACATTGATAGGATATTAGGCGAAAATATAGGTAGGGATAGGGTCTTATATGAGGTGAATTTGAAAAAGAACTTGATAGCAGAAAGGATTAGACTACTATATGTAGCTATTACAAGAGCTAAGTCAAGTCTTTTACTATTAAATTCGAAAAATAAATTCATAGAAGCAACAAATAAGACTATATACAGGAAGGATTCTGCATATCTTGATATACTTATAGACTATATAAGTAAGAGAAAAGGTAGACAGGATAAAAGGGATTAGTTAATGGTTGAAAAAGAACTCTTAGATTATAGATTGGCTAAGATGATATATAGCCAAAATATGTTTACAGCATGGAAGAGAGATAGAAATGAATTCATAGATAAGTATATAAAGCATATATTTTGGTCTGATGATGGTCAACTAGATAGGGAATATGAGAAAAATATGTCTTATGGTAGGGACTACCATCTTATGTGTCAAAGAATTTTTCTTGGGATAGAACCAATTAGGTCTAAAAACGTAGGTGATAGAGGACTTGATAAGATAATAAATATTTATAATACTTATAAAGATAGGTATAATGATAGGCTTGAATTTAAGCCTGAGTATACTATTGAACTCAAAGATAGGATACAAGTAACCTACGATCTTATAGTAGAAATATATGATGATAGTGGTAATTTACTTAAAGTAGATATATGGGACTGGAAGACAGAGGCTAGGAAGATAGAAAAAAAACATGCAGAAAATAGGATTCAAACCCAATTATATATGTATGTTTGTAAGGAGTCTATAGCAAGCAATGTTGAATATGAAAATATTAGGATGTATTATTATCAACCCTTTAAGGATAATCTTATATTGATAAATTACTCTAAAGACAAGCATATAGATAACAAGACTAAAATTTATACAATGATAGATGAAATAAGAAATATTAATATGAGTGATATAACAGGAGAGACATAAAATGGGTGTAGGATTTATAAAGGGTAGGATAAATTCTGATAGGAGTAAAATAATATTAGACCTTTGTTTCAAGGAGGCAAAATCAGGCTCTAAAGGACCAATACTTATACTAGTGCCTGAGAAATATACATTTGAAATGGAAAAAAAACTGAGCCTAAGGCTTTTAGAAGATAAGGATCCAGACCTTAGGATAAGGGTTGTAAGTATGTCAACCCTAGCAAATATGGTCTTTACTAAGGTGGGTGGATTAAAAGAAAAAAAAATAAGCTCAAGCGCCAGGGGAATGTTGATATATAAGTCAATTGAGTCTGTTTCTAAAGAACTTAATACACTTAAAATGCCACAAGATTCAACAGGATTAGTAGATATAGTAAAGGATATGTTGATCGAACTTAAGCAAAATAAAATAGGCTTATCCGATTTAGAGAATATGGCTAGCAAAACTAGGGATGAAGCTTTAAAATACAAGCTAGAAGATATAGGTAAGATTTATTCTTCTTATGAAAAATTGATAGATGAAAAATACATTGATACTGAAGACTGGGTAAAGTTATTATCTAAAAAATTAGGACTTTATGAAGATATTAGGGAGGCAAACATATTTATAGATGAGTTTACAGGGTTTACACCTGTACAATATGACCTGATTGAAAGTCTAATAAGCACTTCAAAAAACACATATATATCTCTTATATTAGACCCATATTCTAAGCTAGAAAAATCTACTGTATTCACTAAGACACATATTACCTTCACAAGCATTATTGATATATGCAACAAGTATAATTTAAAGCGTTTGGAAGATATAAATCTGGGTGGTCAAAACTACTATTTGAGTGATGACCTTGCCTATTTGGAAAAAAATATAAACCTATATAAGCCTAAGCCTTATAATAAGCCAGTAGACAAGATAAGTATTTTTGAATTTGAAAACATATATAAAGAGGTAGAATACGTGGCATCTAAGATAGTAGACCTAGTTCATAATCATGGTTACAGATATAAGGAAATAACGGTAGCTACTAGGGATATAGAGGCATATTCATATTTAGTAAGGGCGATATTTAAGGATTATAAGATATCTTATTTTTTAGACCAAAAGTTAGAAGCAAAGACTAATTCTATTATTATCTTACTTACATCCATATTAAACATGAAAAAAGAAAATTATTCATACAAGTCTGTTTTTACATACTTAAAGAGTGGTTTGGTAGGTATAGGTCATGAAGATATAAGTTTACTAGAAAATTATGTAATAGCAAATGGTATAAGAGGAATAAAATGGTTTAAGGATTGGGATAAACAGATAATCCATAATATTGATGATGAACAAGACCAAGACATAAGTGGTATAAACACAATAAGGCAAAGGGTAATTGCCCCTATACAGAAGTTACACGATAGACTAAAGGGAAAAAACACTGTGAGAGATATATCATCATATTTATATGATTTTGCTATAGATATTAATCTTGCAGAAAGAGTTAATGACTTGGTAGAGAATTTTAAGTCTGAAGAAAATCATTATAAGGCCAGGGAGTATTCTCAAGTTTGGAATATATTTATAGACCTGCTAGATGAAATGGTAGAATTCTTAGGTGATGAAAAAATAGGTTTGGATAGGTATATTAGGTTGATGGAGGCAGAATTAGCAGGCCTTGAGTTGGGTATAATACCTCCTTCAAGTGACCAAGTTTTTGTTACCAGTGTAGACAGGATGAAAAATCCGGATACAAAGGTTTTACTACTAATGGGTGTAAATGAAGGGGTATTCCCTAAGACGATAGGAGATCAGACCCTTATCAATGATAGGGAAAAGGAAAAATTAGCAGGTATAGGTGTAAGGTTTGATTCAAATATCATATTAAAAACTTTCGATGAACTATTCTTAGTTTACAAGGCCATGGGGCTAGCAAGAGAAGGTCTGATAATTACATACCCAATTGCAGATTTTGAAGGCAAGGCCCTTAGAATATCTAGTCTGGTAAAGAAAATAATGAAAATTTTTCCTAACCTTTGTCCTGTCAATTTTTTGGAAACTAGCCAAGAAACTATGTATGACCACTTGTTATGTGATGATAAAAAAAGTAATACAAGTCACACACTAGGAGATAGTAGTAAGTATGACAATAGGGTTTTTAAGTTGGATATAGACCTTATTGAGGACCTATATGGAAGGGGCGTATTTAGCGTTTCAAAACTTGAAAAATATGCCTCATGCCCATTTTCATATTTTGTTGATTATGGACTAAGAGCAAAGGAAAGACCAATAAATGAATTTAATTCAATGGACTCAGGTATCTATTGCCACAAGATATTAGATGACTTTTCTAAATTTCTAGTAAAAAAATCTGTATCTTGGTTAGATTTAGACAAGACTTATATAGAGGGTGCAGTTAATAGTATTTCTAATGACCTTATCAGGTCTAGACTGGGATATATATTAGATAGCTCAGAAAAGTATAGGTATCTTTATAGCAGATTAAATAAGTCTTTGATAGATGCTATAGATAATATGTCAAAACAGGTGGAAAAAGGTGATTTCCAACCAAGAGGTTTTGAGTTAAGTTTTGGATTTGATTCTATATACCCTCCACTTAAACTAAGCCTAGATAATGGAAGAAAGGTAGATATCATAGGAAAAATAGATAGGCTTGATACATGTATAGATGGTGATAGGGAATTTGTAAGGATTATAGACTACAAGTCTTCAGGTAAAGATATAGATCTAACGAGCTTATATGGAGGACTTCAACTACAATTATTTATGTATATGAATGCTGTTTTAAATGCAGACACGAAAAATAAGTTGGAACCTGCAGCTATATTATATTCGAATCTTGCCAATAACGACATAAAATTAGGTGGATTAGGAGAGGGCATGCTAATGTCAGATGAAGATATAGACCTTAAATTATTGCAGGAAAATAAGTTTAGTGGATTAATAGTGAATGAGTCTGATATAATAGGACACATGGATAGGGACTTAGGTCCGGGAAAGTCATCAGATATAATGAAAGTCAAGTTGAGAAGTGATGGGCTTGTCCAAGAAAATGTAACAACTAGCATGTCAGCTAAAGAGTTTGACATAGTAAGAAAATTTGTAATCAATAAGTCTAAGGAGATATGCCGGGATATATATGGAGGCAAGATTGAAATTAGTCCATATAAAATAGGTGATTTTACTGGGTGTACATACTGTCAATATAAGGCTATATGCCAATTTGATCCAAGTAGTAAGATAAATGAGTATAGGATAATACAAATACCTTTTGAAACAGAAGAAAATAAAAGTTCAGATAGGCTTGATAATGATGATAAAACTAACAAAAGGGGCAAAGGCTTAGGTAAGGGTCGCTACAGCCATATCGTAAAAATATTAGCTAATGAAATTAAGAAGGGAGATGATAACTAATGGCTACCAAGTGGACTAAAGATCAGGCGAGCGTAATAGAACATAGAGGATCTAACCTACTAGTAGCAGCTGCAGCCGGATCAGGTAAGACAGCTGTATTAATAGAGAGAATAATAGGTTTGGTTACTGATAAAAAAAATCCTATTGATATAGACAAGCTATTAGTTGTTACCTTTACAAACGCTGCTGCAAACGAAATGAAGGAAAGAATAGGCATCGCCTTAGAAGAAGCCATTGATAAAGATCCAGACAATGAACACCTACAAAGACAAGTTCTAATTTTAAATAGGGCAGATATAACAACTATTAACTCATTTTGTGGAAGGGTTGTAAGAGATAACTTTCATGCTAGCGACCTTGACCCTAATGTGAGAATTGGTGACCCTGCTGAGATTGAAATGATAAAAAAAGACCTTATAGAAGAAGTGTTTGAAGAACTCTATGATAAAAAAGATGAGAGTTTTTTGAGCTTAGTAGATGTATACTCTTCCAGAAATAATGACAAGGCTCTAATGGATATGGTATTAGTTTTAAATAATTTTGTAGATTCTTCACCCTATCCAGAAGTGTGGTTGGATGATGCAGCAGAGAAATTTAATATAAGTAAGATGGAGGATGAAGATATTATCAACTGCCACATAATACCAAGTATATCCTATGAGATAGAAATATTTAAAACTTACCTTTATAGACTTAGATTAGCAATAGAACAACTTGGATCATATGATGATCTTGTAGGATATAGGATTAATTTAAATGAGCATGAATCTTATCTTTCAGATATTTTTAGTCACCTATATTCAATTGAAATTGAAGCCCAGGATACTTATAATAGGGTATTTGATGGAAATTTATATGATCAAAACAATGAAATTAGTATATCTGACCAAGATTTAACAGACTTAAAAGAAAAAATTGATTCATATAGGTTGGGACAAGAAAGTATAAAAAAATTCAGAGTTGGATCCAAGTTAAACCCATATATAAAAGATGAGTATAATAGGATAAAGAAGCAAGTAGATTCGACCCTGAAAAAATTAAAGGAGTGTACGGATAAATTATATATAAGTGTGGATGATATTAGGTTGGAACTAGAGATGGTATATCCTTATATGAGGAAGCTTTCCAACCTTACAAAGATATTTAGAGAGGCATATAGGGCTAAAAAGAAGAGATTAGGTATAATTGATTTTGCAGATACTGAGCATACGGCTTTAGAAATACTAACAGACAGGTCAAGTGGAAGGGTAGAAGCAAGTAAGGTTGGCCAAGCTTATATGGACATGTATGAAGAGATATTTATAGATGAATATCAGGATAGTAACATGGTTCAGGAACTAATTCTATCGACTATATCTAGGTCTAATCCTGGCAATAGGTTTATGGTTGGTGATATAAAGCAGAGTATCTATAGGTTTAGGCAGGCAATGCCGGAAATATTTCTAGATAAATACTCAAATTATAAATTTAGCCCGAAAGCCAGTCCTAGTGGGAGAAAAATACAACTATATAATAATTTCAGAAGTAGACCACAGGTATTAGAGGCTTGTAACCATGTTTTCATGTCTATTATGAGAAAAAGTACTGGTGAACTTGATTATACTGATAAGGAGCGTTTAAATCCAAGTGCTATTTTCAAGGACCTAAGTCCTGAAAATATTGAAGATAATTTATATAAGTTATATAGTGATATAGGGGGGTGGACTAGTTGGACTGAGGCCCTAGCCAGTGGTGTTTTTAATACTGGCGGACCGGTAGAAGTTAGGCTTGTTGAAAAAAAGTTTTCTAAGGAAGATTTTGAACTTGATTATACTGATAAAGAGGATTTTAATACCACATCAACTTTTAGGATGCAGTGTCAGGCTATGGCCACCTACATATGTAATCTTGTTAATAGTAAAGAAAAAGCATACCTAGTTTTTGACAAAAAAACAGACAAATACAGAAAGATAGAATATAGAGACATAGTTATCCTACTAAGGTCTCCAAGTTCAAAAGTAAGTGATATAGAAGACATATTTGGACATTTGTCTATACCACTATATTCTGATTTAGGGGGAGACTATTTCTCTACTTTAGAAGTAAGTATATTTACCAACCTATTAAGGATAATAGATAATCCAAGACAAGATATTTCTCTTTTATCTGTAATGAGGTCTCCAATATACAGTTTTAAACCAAGAGATCTTGCTCTCTTAAGACTTTTAGACAGGAATATGGATTTTTATGATCTCCTTCTTAAACTATACAACACTGAAGAAAATGATTTAAAACTTTTAGCTAGTGACTATAGGGAATTAAGGGATAAAATAGTTAATTTTATTGATCAAATTGAAATGTATAGGAAAAAATCTATATTTACGCCTTTAGATGAATTTATATGGTTTTTATTGAAAGATACGGGTTACTATGCCTATGTGGGAGGTCTTTCTATGGGTGAACATAGGCAAAATAATTTAATGTTATTTTTCGAAAGGGCAAGAAAGTTTGAAAAGTCTTCTTTCAAAGGGCTTTTTAATTTTGTAAATTATATTGATAGGGTAAAAACTAGGGGGGCTGATTTTGGAGAGGCTAAGGAGGTTTCTGATCAGGCTAATGTAGTCAGATTAATGTCAATACATAAAAGTAAGGGACTAGAATTTCCTTTAGTTATAATTGCTAATACAGAAGGTAAATTCAACTTTAGATCAAAAGATACTAGATTATCTTTACACCAAGACCTTGGTTATGGACCGGAAGTGATTGATAAGTTAAGAAGGCTAAGGTTTCCAAGTCTAGCGAAAAAATATATAGACCAAAAAATGAAGCTAGAACAAATAGCTGAGGAAATGAGACTCCTTTATGTAGCTATGACAAGGGCTAAAGAAAAATTAGTTTTGTTTGCTAGTTTAGATGACTATTCGAAATCAATTGAAAAGTGGACAAATGTAGATAGGGATAAAAATGGTGATATAGACAGGGTTCAAATACTTGAATCTAGCAACTATTTGGATTGGATAATGATGTCTATAGCGAACTTAGAAACAAGGGGTACGGCTTTAGATTCTTTAGGTGAAGAACAGGACTATGTAGGTTATAAGGATTGTAAATGGGTACTTAATTTAGAAGATAAGTTGGGTGTATATAAAAAGTATAAGGATTTGGAAGCAAGGTCTTTTGATATGCTAGATAGTAGCGATAGGGATGATATTGTAGGTTTAAAAAAAGAAAACGAAATAAGTGAAGATGTAAATAAAGAAGGTAATGAAAATAATAAAAGAATTTCATTAATTAAACCATATTCTTATGAGGCAAGTGCTTCCAAACCAGCAAGTATATCAGTATCTGAGGTAAAGAAGATAATAGAAAGTCAAGACCAGTCTAATTATGAAAAAATATATATGAATAGGGATATACCAGTTCTTAAGACGCCGAGCTTTATCCATTCTACAAAAAATCAGGTAGCATATAGCCAAGGTGAGAAAGGAACAATATTCCACCTAGTTATGGAATTGTTGGATTTTGAATCTTTAAGCAGGATAAAGTCTAAGGATACACTACTTGAAAATAGACTAGAAAAAGATCTTAAATTGCTAGTTACAAAGAAAATACTGAGTCAAGAAGAACTTGATACTGTAAATAGGAAGTGGATTATTGACTTTGCCAAGACTGGTATTTTTGATAGAATGTGTCAAGCATCTAGTAAGGGTCTCTTGCATAGGGAGACAGCAATAGACTACAATATAGGTCTTAACAAAATATATAAGGACGAAAATATTGATGATAATGAAAGGCTAATGCTAGTAGGTATTATAGATGTATTTTTTGAGGATGAGGATGGGAATTTGATATTGCTAGACTATAAGACTGACCATGTAAATAAGGTAAGTTATAGTAAAGTAGTAGACAAATATAGACCACAACTTGACTTGTATGCACAGGCTCTTGAAAATATATCAGGTAAAAAGGTAAAAGAAAAATATATATACCTATTTAGTATAGGAGACTTAGTTAGCTATGATTAGGAGGTTTTTATGAGGATACTTCACACTTCGGATTGGCACTTAGGGAAGAGCTTAGAAGGACATGACAGACATGACGAACAAGTTATGTTTTGTGAAAACTTAATAAATATCACTGAGGAAAACAAAATAGATCTTGTTCTTATTGCAGGAGATATTTTCGACACATATAATCCTCCAGCCAGTGCTGAAGGTCTATTTTACAAAACAATACAAAGTTTATCTAAAGGTGGACAAAGGTCTGTTTTTATTATTGCGGGTAATCATGATAATCCTGATAGGTTGGAGGCTATCAGACCACTAGTAGAAGGTCTAGGTATTACAATACTGGGTTATCCTATGAGCCAGGCCAAAACCGGTAGATATATGGGTTTTAGTATTGATGAAGCAAGGGAAGGTTTTACCAAGTTGACGATCAGAGGAGAAAAAGTAAACATAGCTAGTCTACCGTATCCAAGTGAGAAACGCTTGGGTGAGGCATATGAAAAAATCGAAGATATCAATGATATGCAAGCCACATACTCTAAAAAGGTAGGTGGTATATTTAGGAATTTAGAAAAAATGTACAATGACAATGAAATAAATATCGCTGTTAGTCATATATTTGTTGTAGGCTCATCCATATCAGAATCAGAACGCAGAATTGAATTAGGAGGGAGCTTATTAGTTGAAAAATCTGACCTTCCATCAGGTTCTCAATATACGGCTCTTGGTCATATACATAAACCACAGAGGATATCTAAACAATATAGGGCCTATTATTCAGGTTCACCTATCCAGTATAGCAAAAATGAGAGGACATCACCAAAATCAGTCTATATAGTTGATTTAAAACCAGGCCAGGAACCACTAGTAGATCAAGTATTTTTAGATAATTATAGACCAATATGCATATTTAGGACTGAAAGTTTACAAAAAGCTATAGAAATATGTGAGGAAAGGTCGGGACAGGATATTTTTGCATATTTTGAAATTGAAACAAAAGAGAGTATTGACCTAGAAAGTATACGAACTATGAAGAAGCTCATGAAAAATATAATTGAGATAAAGCCAATCATGAAAAATATAAGAACTATGGAAAAAAAAGAAATATTGGAAATAAATAAGACCAATCTTAGTAGATATTTTGTAGATTTTTATAAGAGTGAAAACGAGGGGAGGTCACCAAGACAAGACCTAGTAGACTTATTTAATAAATTGATTAGTAGGGAGGAAATGGACCATGAAACCAATTAAGCTAGAAATTGATGGGATAAATAGTTACTCCACTAAACAAGTTATAGACTTTGAAAAACTTACATCTAAAGGAATTTTTGGTATATTTGGAAAGACAGGTTCTGGAAAATCAACAATACTAGACGCTATAACCCTTGCTCTTTATGGGAATATTGCAAGAGGAAGTAAAGAATTTATTAATAGCAATAGGGATAGGGCAAGTGTATCCTATACTTTTGATCTAGGTTTGGGATCTGATAGGACCAGGTATATTATTAGTAGAAGGTTTAAAAAAAGTGAAAGGTCAGGAAAAGTAACATCTACTAGTGATTATGTAAGATTAATGTCAAAAAGACCTGGTGGAGAGTATGAAATACTAGCAGATAAGGTAGGAGAGGTAAACAGCCAAATCAAAGATATACTAGGTCTAGAAGAGAGTGATTTTCTAAAGTCAGTAGTATTGCCCCAGGGTAGGTTTGGAGAATTTTTATCACTGACTGGCAAGGATAGACGAAATATGTTGGAAAGGATATTCAACCTAGAAGAATATGGTTCGGACCTTAATATATCACTTTCTAGGAAAAAAAGACAGGTCGGTGACCAAATAAGCATAATAGAGGCCAAATTAGCAGAATATCCAGATGTTAATCAAGAATCTTACAAGAAGCTAGAAAATGAGATAAGTGACATAGAAAAAGAAGTAGCCAACAACAAAAAAAACTTAGATGCTGAAGAACAGATATATCTTGAATACAAGGATATTGTGGGGTTAATAGAAGAGAAAAAAAGGTTGGATGAAAGTGAAAGAGAGATGTTATCTGTAAGGGATAAGATGGAAAATCTCAGGAATAAGCTAGAAGTTAGTAGGGTGTTTTTTGGTATTTTTGATGAAATAAAAAAACTAGATAAGTTAAAAATGGACTTAGGTGATACGACAAAAAATATAGATTTAATAGAAAAAAAAGCAATTATAATCAGTGATAGGTTAGAGAAGGAAAGCAAGAACCTATCCAAGTTAGAAGTTGACCTAGGTACGCTTAGCCTAGATAATAAGTACAAGGTTGGTGTAAGAGAAGCCTATAAATTAAGTCTATCTTTAAAAGAGTTAGAAGACGATAGGACTAAGCAAGAAAAATTGATAGTTGAAGAAGAAGAAAATACAAATAATATCAAAAAAATATTAGATATAAATAATGAAAAGTCGTGTAAGATCAAGGAAGAGATGGATAGGTTAGTCCAGTCTATAAATAAGTTGAAAGATATTGAATCTATTAGTGATGACCAATTACTTAACTTGAATACTCAACTTCATGACATAAACACTAGAATATCAAGATATGAAGAAGAACAAGTTAAGTATGAAAATTTGAATGTTAGGCACTCAGAGAGACAGGCTAAAATTTCTAGATTAAAAGTGTCATTAAATTTGAAAGAAATAGAAATAGATAAGGCAAGGACTAGTTTAGAAAAGCTATTAAAAGAAAACGTACAGGTTAAAATTCATGAAATAGCCACAGACCTAAAAACCATCTTGCAAGAGGAGGGTTACCATGGAAAGTCATGTCCGATTTGTGGCTCAAAAATGGAAAGTATATCTAGTGGTTACGGTGGAAATATAGATTTGGACAACAACAAAAATAAGGTTAACTCTGCAAAAAAAAATCTAGACAGACTTATCGAAGAAATAGACCTAGACAAGATGGAATTAGGAAAATTAGAGGGTCAGGCTAGCCTAGATAAGGAAGAAGTAAATAGGATAAAAGATTTATTAGCATCTATAGATATAGTATCTATTAGAAGACAATTTAATGATAAGAAGGAATATTTAAATAAGCAGATAAGTATAAAAAATAAAAAAGAAAGAGAAATAGGTGCGCTACATGAGGAAAAAGATCTGTTAAGTAAGGAAAAAAATGTTATAGATCTTGCTGTAAATGATCTTATAGTAGGATTAGAATCTGTAAAAAGTAGACTAGAGATTTATAGGTCTAACTTTGTTAAGCTAGATGGTGACATAATAAACTTAAGAGATAAATTAGACCTATTAAAGCTAGATTTAGGCATAACTGATGTTGGTCAAGAGTACATGGATGTGCAAAAGAAAGAAGAAGCCTTTGACATCTTAAATAATAAGCTTATTGATCAGGCGGGACTTATAGAAAAACTTAAATTAGAAGAAAAGGAAGTCTTAGAGACATTTAACGATTTATCAACTAAGAAGCAAGTTATTCAGGGTAGGATAGAGACTATATTATCTAGGGAAGATTTTAAGGATATAGATAGGATAATAAGGGAAGCCTTATCAAAAGAGGACTATACTAGGGGATTAGTTGAAGTTGAAACCTATGATAAAAAAAGGATAGAAGTAGACCATTTTAAGAGGTCAATAATAGAAAAATTAGGAGGAAGAAGTATTGATGAGACAAAGTTACTGGACCAAAAAAATATATGTTCAAGTCTAAGTGACAGTTTAGACAAATTGAAAGATAAATTATCTAGTCTAAATTATCAATATAAAAAAATGGAAGAAGACCTAATCCTTGTAACTGACTTTATAAATGAAGTGAATGAAAGTAAACTTATAATGGACTCGCTTTTAGAATTGGAAAGAGTACTAAGAGGAAATAAGTTTGTAGAGTATCTTGCCCAAACTTACCTACAAAATATAGTTTATGATGCATCTGAGAGATTGGACCTTATAACCAGTGGTAGGTATGCCTTGGAGATAGGTGGAGAATATGCATTTGTTATAAGAGACAATTACAAGGGTGGTCTTAGGAGGTCGGCAGATACGCTTTCTGGAGGAGAAAATTTTCTTGTATCTCTATCCCTAGCCTTAGCCCTATCTTCTCAAGTACAATTAAAAGGAAGTGCACCACTAGAGTTCTTTTTCTTAGACGAGGGGTTTGGAAGTCTTGATAAGGACTTGTTGGATACGGTTATGACTTCGCTTGAAAGACTCCAGGGCGAGAATATGAGTGTTGGCATAATAAGCCATGTAGAAGAACTTAAAAATATGATACCAGCCAAGTTGGAAGTCGATTTTGATGATATAGAATCATCCTCAAAAGTCAAGCTTTCGTGGTAAAATAAAAATACTTGTGATATAATTAAGTAAGATAAATTTTGATACAGGAGAGTGGTTTTATTGGATTCTGGTAGTTTATGGATTCAGATTCTAGTTTTAATAGGATTAATAATAATGTCTGCATTTTTTTCAGCATCTGAAACAGCAGTAATGTCAGTTAGTAAGGTTAGAATTAGGCACTTAAAAGAAAATGGAGTCAAGGGTGCCAGTGTATTAGAAAAGTTGATAGAGCAACCTAAAAAATTATTGAGTTCAATCTTAGTTGGAAATAATGTGGTGAATATAGCTGCTACATCTATATCTACATCACTTTTTATGAGTTTATTTGGTAATCAAGGTATAGCAATGGCAACACTAGTGATGACCATACTAGTATTGGTTTTTGGTGAAGTTACACCAAAGACACTAGCAGCCAATAATAAGGAGAGGGTATCGCTAGCCTTTGCGAAGATATTGAGGCTAATTATAATAGTTTTGACACCCTTTGTCTTTATAATAAATATAGTCACTAGCATAATATTCAAGATATTTAGAATAGAAGATGATGACCCCAAATCCCTAGTTACAGAAGAAGACTTAAAAATTATGGTCAACGTTGGCCATGAAGAAGGTGTCTTAGAGCATGAGGAAAGAGAGATAATTAATAATGTCTTTGAGTTTGGAGATATGAAGGCAGCAGATGCTATGGTCCAAAGAATAGATATGGTAACTATTAATGTTGAATCGAGCTATGAAGATATATTAGAGGTTTTCAAGGAAGAAAAAATAAGTAGGATGCCTGTATACAGGGAAAATGTAGATGATATAATCGGTATTCTGAATATAAAGGATATAATATTTTTGACTGATAGTGAAGAAGAAAATTTCAATGTAGAAAATTATATGAGAGATGCTTTTTTCACTTATGAATTCAAGAAAATATCACAACTACTAGAGGAAATGAAGCTTGCCAAGACACAGATAGCCATAGTTTTAGATGAGTATGGTGGTACATCAGGACTATTGACAATAGAAGACTTGGTAGAAGTTTTAGTAGGTGATATAGAAGATGAATACGATGAAGACGAAGAGGAAATTGTAAAATTAGGAGAAAATGAATACCTAGTAGATGGTGGCACAAAATTAACAGATGTAAATGAATACCTATATAATCCACTTGATTCGGATGAGTTTGATTCAATCGGTGGTTATGTAATGGGCTATATAAATGGTTTGCCAGAAGAGGGTCAGGAAATTGAATTAGATGAATCTACTAAGGTCAAGGTAGTATCACTTGATAAAAACAGGATAGAAAAGCTACAAATATATGTTAAAGAAATAGAAAAAAATGATGATGAAATCTCCTTTAAGGAGTATATAGAAAAAGAAAATAGTAAGGACAATGACTAGTCTTTAGAAGAATGAGCAGGCTTTGAAAAATTAGGCCTGCTTTTTTGAAGACCAGTCTTGAGTTAAAGTGGTTGAAAGGTGGGTGCCTGTTATGAATAATATAATAGTTGATTTTCGCATGGACGATGAAATAAGGAATAAGCTAAAAAAAATGGGTTTTGAAGTCTATGATTCTTACGACCAAAGTAACCTATATGATGGTTTGAGAGGTCATGTAGACCTGTCTATTTTCTCTGATGGTAGGACTATAATTTGTTCAAAAGAATCATATAATTATTATAAGGACCTTATAATAAAAAAATCAGGAAATAAGTATAATTTAGTTCAAGCTAAAGGTGACTTAAAAGCGGTATATCCAGGAGATGTAGGCTTAAACCTTGCTTTTACTGGCAAGTATGCTATAGGAAGGTTAGCATCATTAGATCCTATCTTAATAGAAATAATAAAATCAAGTAAAAATGTAGAGTTTATTAACGTAAACCAAGGCTATGCAAATTGTTCCATATGTCAAGTCAGTGATAAGGCTATAATCACCGGAGATGATGGAATTTATAAAGCTTTAAGCCTACATGGATTAGAAGTATTAAAAATTAGACAAGGGTATATTAGTTTAAAAGGTATGGATTACGGATTTATTGGGGGTGCTAGTTGTGACTTGGCTAATGGACTAATAGCTTTTTTTGGTGACTTAGAGAGCCACCCTGATAGCGACTTGATTAAAAAGTTTGTTGAAAAACATGGTAAAAAGACAATTTCGCTTGGAAGTGGTAAACTAGTAGACTATGGTAGTGGGCTAGTTTTTTAAATTAATAGGGAATTTTCCTAAAAATAACAATAAACACCAAAGACAAGTCAAATATACTAGCTTGGGTGTTTATTGTAGAATTTAAATCTACCTTATAAAAGGGGTAGATTTTTTATAAATAAGGATCATTTCAATAATCTTATTCACCGCTCTTATTTAAGAAGTTTCTAAGTGCTCCGACCATACCGGCATCATTTTTTAATTTAGCAAATCTAATTTCTGTATTATTAAGTATAAGTGGAGTTAAATACTTGGCTAGAGCAACCTCAAGCCTAGGCTTGAAATAGTCTTCTCTTGCCATAATACCACCTCCAAGTATAATAATACCAGGGTTATATATGTAGGCTAGGGTAGATAGTCCTATAGCTAGTTTATCAACCATATTCTCAAGCGCATCTATATAGACCTTATCTCCAGCTTCAGCCCTTTCAAATACTAGCTTACCATCAATACTGTCTTTTTCTAGTCCCAGTCTATTTTCCAAGCCAGAAGTCATAGCATAAGTAGAGGCTACATCTTCAAACTTACCACCAGGTATAGTTATCTTGCCTATTTCACCAGCACACATACAATCACCAGTGATTAATTTTCCATCCTGAATCAGGCAGGCACCAATACCTGTTCCAACCGTTATCATACTAACTAAATTTCTATCAGTATCATCACCCAACCAAAGTTCTCCTAGTCCGGCACAGTTTACATCATTTTCTAAATGGCATATTAGGCCTGTGTCATTTTCTATAATATCTTTTACTCTCATCATAGAGTAGCCAGGGATTAGATGCTCATCAGCATGCATAATAATACCGCTTTTAGAGTCAACCATACCATGAGTTGATATAGCAACACCTTGAATTTTATATTCACTCATTAGGCTCTTAGTTTTAGAAACTATCTTGTCGACAATGCCCTTACCACCAAGAACTCTTGCTTCTGAATCCATGCTAGATTTTTTGATTATGTTACCATTTTCTTCTATGATACCATATTTAATTCCAGTACCGCCTACATCAAAACAAATATACTGTTTCATATTAAATACCTAAAATGTATTATACAATACACTTTTCTCCTTTCTAAAATAAAGTAATATTAAGATGCTAGGAAATAAAAAAATACATGAAATATTGTAAATCCTAACTTGTAAGTCAAGTATAATTCATATTATAAAAATTTTCAATAAATTTTATTAAAATACCTTGCAATAGACTAATAATTATGATATATTGTGTATAAAGTTAGCGAAACCGGTTAAGTAATTAATATAATTAATGCTAAATAGGTTTACTAACGGAAGAAATCTTAAAATAAGGGGGTTCGATAGTGGAAAAGCAAAGAAACGTTACTATGCAGACCGTAGCTGATGAAGCTGGTGTGTCAAAAGCGACTGTATCTAGAGCTATCGGAAATTACCCCGACATCAGTGATAGTACAAAAAAGAAAATTTTTGAGGTGATGGAAAGACTAAACTACCATCCGAGTGCTATTGCTCGTAGCCTAGCTAACCGTATTTCAAAAAATGTTGGATTGGTTTTGCCAGCAGATGATGACTTTTTCATGAGTCCATTTTTTCAAGAAAGCCTAAGAGGTGTTGCTAAGACAGCAGGTAAGAGGGGCTATGACACCTTGATAGCCTATAATGGTGATGATGAAACCAATGCTGTAAAGAGGCTTGTAAATGCCAATAAGGTTGATGGGGTAATCTTGATGAGGTCAGTAATTGGAGATGCTACGGTCAATTATTTAAGAGAAATTAAATTTCCCTTCATACTTATAGGTAAGAGTAGGGAGTATAATGATATTTATACGGTCGACACAGATAATGTCGATGCCTGTAAGAAGTTGACAAATTCTCTGGTGGATTTGGGATGCAAGAAGATAGGTTTTATAGGTGGTAATAAGAATTCTATGGTTACTATCGAAAGGTATGAGGGTTACCTGAAATCTGTCAAGGAAAAAGGCCTTGAATTCGTTGATGATCTAGTTGAGGAAAACGAATTTAACAAGGCTAATGGCTATAAATCTATGAAGAAACTTATGGAGGTTAATAGGGATATTGACGGAGTAATTATAACAGATGCACTAATTTTTTCTGGGGCTATGGATTATCTTTCAAATATAGGAAAAGAAAACGATATAGTAATAGGATCGTTTGGTGCAGAATCAAAGAATTTCAGCAAGGATAAGTATAGGATAGTTAATGTTGATGTGGCTTCTATGAAGATAGGTGAGTGTAGTTGTGAAAAACTAATTGACATCTTAGAAAAAAAGGATGTTGACCTAGTTGATATAGTAGATTACAAGATTGAAAAGTAGACTTACAAAAAGACGAAAAGTCAGTTTTGGGAAAAACAGGTCAATGAAATATGAAAAGTGAGTTTTGGAAAAAAACAGGCAATGAAATATGAAAAGATAGTTTTGGAAAAAAAGTCAACAAAAAATAAAAAGTGAATTTTGAAAATATAACCAAGCTCATAAAAAGAACAAAAGCAAGTTGGTGAAAACAACTTAATTAAAGAAAATAACTTTATCAGATGTGTATTGAACAGTGATTAAGGGTATGTATATTAATGGTTATAAATTAATTATAAATAAGGCTTTGTCTTATCTTATGATTAGTGTAACATATATTGTAAGTGTTTTATGTAAGTGTTAATTTTTTTTAGGAGGTTTTTTATGAAATTTAAAAAATTGTTAAGTTTAGCTGCAGTAGGTGTTATAGCATCTTCTGTGCTAGCAGGTTGTGGTAACTCTGGTGGTGGAAAAACAGGTGGCGACCAGGTTCAGTTGGATGTATTCCAGTTCAAGGTTGAATTTAAGGATCAGTTCAACAAGTTAGCTCAGGAGTACATGAAAGAGAACCCAAATGTTAAGATTAACGTAACTACTGTAGGCGGTGGTGGTGACTATGGTGCAGCACTAAAGTCTAAATTCTCTTCAGGAAATGAACCAGCAATATTCAACATTGGTGGACCTCAGGATGTTAAGGACTGGCAGACTAAGTTGGAAGACCTAACTGATGTACCAGTTGCTAAGGAAGCTCTTCCAAAGACACTTGACGGTGTAACTGTTGGTGGTAAGGTTTATGGTCTACCATTCAATCAGGAAGGATATGGTTTCGTTTATAACAAGGCTGTATTCGAAAAGGCTGGAATAAAGGCAGAAGATTTAAATACTTATGCTAAGTTATCAGAAGCTGTTAAAACTCTAGATTCAAAGAAGAAAGAATTAGGTTTAGATGCAGTATTTGCACTTCCAGCTAAGGAAGATTGGGTAACAGGTCTTCACCTATCAAATGTATTCCTTTCTCCAGAATTTGGTGGAGATATAAACAAGACTTTCACAGCTAAGAATGTGGAATTCAAGTATGGTAAGCAGTTCAAGGATATTCTTGATATGCAGAATAAGTACTCTGTACAGCCAACAGCAAGCTTAGATTACTCTCAGCAGGTTGAAAAATTATTTGCTATGGGTAAGGTTGCTATGATTCAGCAGGGTAACTGGATCTACAATTCAGTAGAACAGATAGATGCTAAGCTAGCTAAGAACATAGGTATGTTACCAATATCAGCAGAAGGTGTTTCTGAAGGTAAGTTACCAGTTGGTGTACCAATGTACTGGGCAGTAAACAATACTAAGGACGATGCTACAAAGAAGGCAGCTAAAGACTTCTTAAACTGGATCTACACTTCTGAAAAGGGTAAAGATTATGTTCTTACTCAGTTCAAGTTTATACCAGCATATAAGGGATTTGACGAATCTAAGATCAGTGATCCTCTAGCTCAGACAATCTACAAATATGCTAAAGACGGTAATACAATTAGCTGGGTATTCATGGGATATCCATCAAGCTGGGGACAGAAGACTCTAGGTGCTGAAATACAAAGATATGTAAGTGGTCAGGCTAGTTGGGATGACATAGTTAAGACTTCACAGAAGGCTTGGGGACAGGCTAGACAGTAATAAATGATTTAATTGAGGTGCTGCTTGTCAGCACCTTATTTTTAGGAAAAAGTAATAGGAGGCTATAATGAACAAAAAATTAGGTAAAAACGGTCTATTTTTCTGGTTGTTTTTGGCACCAGTATTAATAGCGCTAGTCATGGTAGTTATTATACCGCTTTTATATGGTGTCTACTATTCCTTCACGAACTGGGACGGAATAAATACTCCACAATTTGCGGGCATTACAAATTATATGCAGCTATTAGGTGACGAGAGCTTTAGGAATGCACTTTGGTTTACTACTAAGTTTGCTGTTGTATCAATTGTTTTGATAAATGCTATTGGTCTAGGCTTAGCCCTACTTGTTACTCAAAAGTTAAAGGGTAGCAACTTGATGAGAACAGTATTTTTTATGCCTAATCTTATAGGTGGATTGATTTTAGGATTTATATGGCAATTCGTATTCATACAAGGTTTTGATGCAATAGGTCAGGCTGTAGGTACTGAAGCCTTACAAGGATGGTTATCTACAACTAGGACAGGTTTCTGGGGCTTAGTAATTTTGACAGCTTGGCAGATGTCAGGTTATATAATGATTATTTATATAGCCCACTTAGAAAGTATACCAGAAGACTTGGTAGAGGCAGCTCAAATAGATGGGGCTAATGTTTTACAAAGATTTAGACATATAATTTTCCCACTAGTAGCACCAGCATTCACAGTTAGTATGTTTTTGACACTTTCGAACTCATTCAAATTATATGACCAAAACTTGTCATTAACAGGTGGTGCACCTTACAATTCAACACAGATGGTTGCTATGAATATATACAACACAGCATTTTTAGAAAATAAGATGGCCTATGCTCAGTCAAAGGCGCTTATATTCTTTATAATAATAGCGGTAATATCGCTTACTCAGGTTTACTATAACAAGAAGAGGGAGGTAGAAATGTAATGAACAGTACAAAAAAGAAAAACTTAATACTAGGTATTGTTGGAACATTATTGAGTCTACTTTGGTTGAGTCCATTTTATCTGATGGTTGTAAACTCACTTAAAACTAAGAAAGAAATATTTGATTCCCCTCTAAGGTTACCTGGTGGTTTCCATTTAGAAAACTACACACAGGCAGCTGATAACTTAACATTCACTCAGACTTTCACTAATTCAATTATAATAACAGTAATAAGCGTTATAGTAATAATAGTATTTTCGTCAATGGCAGCTTATGCTCTTTCAAGGGTGAAGTCAAAGGTTAGCTCATTAATATTTTTCGTATTTGTTGCGGCTATGCTTATTCCATTCCAGGCAGTAATGATACCACTTGTATCATTCTTTGGTAAACTAGGTATGCTAAATAGGCCAGGTATAATGTTCTTGTATCTAGGATTCGGATCGTCAATGGCTATATTCTTATACCATGGTACTATCAATGGTATATCTAAGTCTTTAGATGAGGCAGCTATCATCGATGGTTGCAATAGGTTCCAGGTATTTTGGTATATCATATTCCCAATACTAAAGCCTATCACAGTTACAGTGGCAATATTAAATACAATATGGATATGGAATGACTACCTGCTACCATCATTGGTAATAAATAGGTTAGGTTCAGAAACTATACCACTAAAGATGTTCTTCTTCTTCGGTGAATATACTAAACAGTGGCATCTAGCCCTAGCTGGATTGACAATAGCGATAATACCAGTAATTATATTCTACTTTATAGCACAGAAGCAGATTATTAAGGGTATAACAGCTGGTTCAGTTAAGTAATATAAGAATTGGTCATTAGATAAGACCTTTAATAATTAATTAAATATAGGTTGAATAGGTAATGTGTTTATCTAGCGCCTATAAGGATATGACTATCAGGAGGGAATATGAGATTCGAATACGATGAATTTAAGGTAATCGAAAACCAGTTAAATAAAGAAGAACTAAGATTTTCGGAGAGCATAATGTCCCTTGCTAATGAGTATATGGGTATGAGGGGTAATTTTGAGGAAAAATACTCAGGAGACTCCCTTCAGGGTACTTATATTGGGGGTGTTTGGTTTCCGGATAAGACTAAGGTAGGCTGGTGGAAAAATGGGTATCCAGAATATTTTGGTAAGATGATAAATTCGCCTAATTTCATTGGTATAGGTGTAAGTATTGATGGACAAGAGTTAGACCTTAATATTGAAGAAGTTGAATCATACAGAAGAGAACTTGATATGGAAAAAGGACTTCTAAAGAGGACTTTTAGGATAAATAGGTCTGGTAACTTGTTTGAATTTGACGTAGAAAGATTTGTTAGTATAGATACCAAGGAAATATGTGCCATTAGGTATTCAGTCAAGTCTATTAACTCAGATTCAAAAGTAGAGTTTGTACCATATCTAGATGCTGATGTAGCAAATGAAGATTCAAACTACGATGAAAAATTTTGGCAGATACTAGATAAGGGTGGCCAGGATAATAGTGGTTATTTAGTTTCAAAAACAGTAGAAAATGATTTTGATGTAGAGAGATTTACTATATGTAATTACATGGTTTCAAGCTTAAATTGTAACCATAAGGAAGGTCATAATTTTGAAAAGATTATAGGGGATACATCTATATCAAACAAGGTATCTTGCAGTCTACAAGAAGGTCAGAGTATTAGTTTAGACAAGATAATAGCTATAACAACTACAAGAGACCATAAGGAAGAAGATTTGCTAGCAAGAGCAAAAGAAATAGCAAGTAGAGCTAATGAGATTGGTTATGACAGCTTACTTGAAAGTCACGTTAAAAGATGGAAACATAGATGGGAAATATCAGATGTAGTTATCAAGAATAAACCAAAACTACAGCAAGGTATAAGATATAATCTATTCCAACTGTTTTCAACATATTATGGCGACGACTTAAGACTAAATATTGGGCCTAAAGGTTTCACGGGAGAAAAATATGGAGGAGCAACATATTGGGACACAGAGGCATATATAATACCTATGTACCTATCAACAGCCCCACAGGAAGTAACAAGAAACCTACTATTGTATAGGTATAATCAGTTAGAAGAGGCTTACCATAATGCAAGTATGCAAGGATTAAAAGGTGCTCTTTATCCTATGGTTACATTCAATGGAATTGAATGCCATAATGAATGGGAAATAACATTTGAGGAAATCCACAGAAACGGTTCTATAGCTTATGCTATTTACAATTATGCTAATTATACAGGTGATTATGATTATATAGTAGATTATGGTATAGATGTATTAATTGGTATATCAAGGTTTTGGGCAGATAGAGTTCATTATAGTCAGAAAAATAAAAAATATATGATTCACGGTGTAACAGGACCTAATGAGTATGAAAACAATGTAAATAACAACTGGTATACAAATACTATTGCTAGCTGGACCCTAGAGTTTACGATAGCGATGGTAGACAAGTTGAGAAACAAAATGGTTGATAAATTAGCTAATCTAACTCTAAGTCAGTCTGAATTGGATAAGTGGAAAGATATAGTTGATAATATGTACTATCCATATGATGAAGAACTAGGTGTATTTGTACAGCACGATACTTTCCTTGATAAGGACCTACAGCCTGTAGACAAGCTAGATCAAGCAGATAGACCTCTAAATAAAAATTGGTCTTGGGATAAAATTCTTAGATCTTGTTATATAAAACAGGCGGATGTACTGCAGGGTATCTATTATTTCGGTGATAGGTATTCAGATGATGAAAAGAAGAGAAACTATGAGTTTTATGAGCCGATGACTGTACATGAGTCGAGTTTATCAGCCTGCATACATTCAATTTTGGCTTGTGAAATTGGTCTAGAAGAAAAGGCAGTTGGCATGTACGAGAGAACGGCTAGACTAGACCTTGACAACTATAATGAAGATACAGATGATGGTCTTCATATTACAAGTATGTCAGGCGCTTGGATGTCAATAGTTCAAGGATTTGCTGGCATGAGAACATATGGTGGTGATTTATCGTTTGATCCAATTATACCAGGAGATTGGGATGGATACAGCTTTAATATCAACTATAGAAATAGACTGATAAATTTGGATATTGACCAGAAACAAGTGCTAGTTAGTTTGAAAAACGGTGATCCAATAGAGCTAAACTTATATAAGAAAAAACACTTACTTGAAGATAAATTAGTAATAAAGCGAGGATAATATATGCAGTGGTGGAAAAAATCAGTAGTTTACCAAATATACCCAAGGAGTTTCTACGATTCAAATGGCGATGGTATTGGTGATATAAGAGGTATAATCTCTAAATTAGACTACTTGGTAGACTTGGGGATAGATGTAATTTGGTTGAGTCCAGTATACGAATCTCCACAAGACGATAATGGCTATGATATTAGCAATTATAGAAAAATATGGTCGAGCTTCGGAACAGAAGAAGATATGTTTGACCTGATAGAAGAGGCTCACAAAAGAGGTATTAAAATAGTTATGGACCTCGTAGCCAACCACACAAGTGATGAACACGAGTGGTTTGTAGAAAGTAGGAAGTCAAAGGACAATCCATATAGGGACTACTATTTTTGGTCAGACAAGAAAAACAACTGGGGATCATATTTTAGTGGGTCAGCATGGCAATATGATGAAACCACAGGACAGTACTATCTACATTTATTCACAAAAAAACAGCCAGATCTTAACTGGGAAAACCCGAAAGTAAGAAATGAAATTTGGGATATGATGAAGTTTTGGATGGATAAGGGGATAGATGGCTGGAGGCTAGATGTTATCAGTTCTATATCTAAATATACTGATTTTCCAAACTATGAAAATGGACAAGATGATTATGTTATAGGTGACTACCATACTAATGGACCAAGATTGCATGAATACATACAGGAAATGAACAGGGAAGTTCTTTCAAAATATGACTGTATGACAGTTGGAGAAGCTCCGGGATCCCATCCTGACAACGCCCTATTGTTTTGTGGAGAAGATAGGAAAGAGCTAAATATGATCTTTACATTTGATCATATGATGCTGGATATTGTAGAGGGAACGGAACTCGGAAAATGGAATATAAAAAAACTAGACCTAGTAGACCTTAAAGATGCTTTTGCTGGATGGCAAAATGGACTATACAAAAGAGGTTGGAACTCACTTTATCTAGAAAATCATGACCAAGCTCGTATAATTTCTAGATGGGGAGATGACAGCAAGTATAGGATTGAGTGTGCAAAGATGTTTGCTACAATACTTCATCTAATGCAGGGGACACCATATATATATCAGGGTGAAGAGATTGGTATGGTAAACTGTAAGTATGAAATAGAAGATTATAAGGATGTAGAAATTGTAAATGCCTACAAGGATCTAGTTATAGATAGGAAGCTCATAAGTAAAGATAAGTTTATGGATGCAGTGTATAGGATATCTAGAGACAATGCAAGGACTCCTATGCAGTGGAATGACCAAGAGAATGGGGGATTTACACAGGGCCAGCCTTGGCTTAAAGTAAACCCTAGATACAAGGATATAAATGTAGAAGAAGCATTAAAGGATAAAAATTCAATTTTCTACTATTATAAGGACCTGATTAATTTAAGGCATAAGGATCAAGTTATAACAGATGCAGATTTTAGGTTAATAGATAGGGCAAACAAAAAAGTATTTGCCTATGAGAGATTCATAGATGATAAGAGTATTTTAGTAATTGCCAATTTTACTGATGAATTATTAGAATTTGACGTAGATAAGGCTTACGAAATGAAAAGCTATAGTTTAATGATTTCAAACTACAAGTCTTTAGATATAAGCGGTAACAAGGTATCTCTAAAACCGTATGAGGCATTTGCTATAAAGAATTATTAGGCAACTAAGGTGGTTTTATGATAAAGGGAGTAATATTTGATTTAGATGGTGTCATAACTGATACGGCTAAATTACACTATATAGCGTGGAAAAATTTAGCTAAAAGTATTGGAATTGACATTGATGAAGAATTTAATGAAAGTCTAAAAGGTATATCGAGGGTAGATTCTTTGATACGTATACTAGAATATGGTGGAGTAAGAGATAAATATACAGATTCTGATATAAAGACTTTAACTGATAAGAAAAATGATGAATATGTAAAACTCTTAGGTAATCTTACAAAAGATGATATACTACCAGGTATAGAGGCTTTCATAAAAGAATTAAAAGACAAAAATATAAAAATTGGGCTTGCGTCAGTTTCTAAGAACGCTGGTAGGATATTAGATATATTAGGTATACTTGACCAGGTTGATTTTATAGCAGACCCAACAAAGGTAGAAAAAAGTAAGCCAGCACCAGATATCTTTATAGAGTCAGCTAGGGGAATAGGTCTAGATATAAGTCAAGTATTTGGCATTGAAGACTCCCAAGCAGGGGTTGAGGCAATGAAGGCTTGTGATATGAGGAGCGTTGGTATAGGTGTAGATGCAGACCTTAGACTTGAGACTACTCAAGACTTAAGTTTAGAAAAGATTGCTTTATATTTTGAATGAGAGGTAATAAAATGGCAACAGTAAAGCTAGAAAATATATGTAAATCATATGACAATGGATTCCAGGCAGCAAAAAATGTAAATATAGATATAGAAGATAAGGAATTTATAGTCTTAGTTGGACCATCAGGTTGTGGTAAATCTACAACACTTAGAATGATAGCAGGTCTAGAAGATATAACATCAGGAACATTAAAAATTGGTGATAGGGTAGTAAATGATGTTGAACCAAAAGATAGGGATATAGCTATGGTATTCCAAAATTATGCCCTATACCCACATATGACTGTGTATGACAATATGTCTTTCTCATTAAAACTTAGGAAAATGGATAAGGCAGAAATTGATAAAAAGGTAAAAGAAGCTGCTAAGATACTACAGTTAGAAAACTTATTAGATAGAAAACCTAAGGCATTATCAGGTGGTCAAAGACAGAGAGTAGCCCTAGGTAGATCAATAGTTAGAAGTCCAAAGGTATTCTTGATGGATGAACCTCTTTCAAACCTTGATGCAAAATTAAGAACTGAGATGAGGGCCCAAATTTCAAAATTGCATAAGGACCTAGGCGCCACATTTATATATGTAACTCATGACCAGACAGAGGCTATGACAATGGGAGATAGAATCGTTGTAATGAAAGACGGTGTGGTTCAGCAGATAAACAAGCCAAAAGTGTTATATGATAGACCTATAAATAAGTTTGTAGCAAGTTTTATAGGTAGTCCTCAGATGAATTTCATGGATGCAGAAATCCTAAAAGAGGGTGAAGACATATATGCTAATTTATCTGGAAAGGGAGAAAAATTCCTTATACCTAGAGGCAAGGCTGCCTTCCTTGAAGAAAAAGGTTATGTAGGTAAGACTATAACTATTGGTATAAGACCAGAAGACATACATAAGGAAAAAGTATTTCTTGATATGTCTGAAAACAGCCAGTTTAAGGCCAATGTAGTAATCAGAGAGCTAATGGGTGCAGAAATTTATGCTTATCTTGATTTCAAGGGTATAGAACTAATTGCTAAGTTTGATGGTAGAAGCGAAGTAATGCCTGGACAGACTTTAGACCTAGCTCTTGATATGAATAGAATGCACTTCTTTGATAAGGAAACAGAAGAAAATATACTATTTGATGTAGAATAATAACTAGCTATATAAGAAATATTAAAAATAAGTAAAAATATCTAAAATTTACTTGTAATTTAAAATCTAATATGATAGAATGTATACATCTTAAATATATGCTATGAAAAAGGAAAAGTAGGATGGAAATCATCTATAGAGAAGTTGGATCATCGGCTGGAAGTCCAACTAGACAGACCTATCTGAAAACTACCTTTGAGCAGGGCTTATTAGCTTAGGTGAAAGTGTCCGGTTGACTACCTTATAGTCCTTTGAGTGTCCAGAGTTTATCTGGAAACTTGGGTGGAACCGCGATTATACGTCCCAATTCTTATAGGAATTGGGACTTTTTTTATACAAATTTAATTTCATGGACTCGAGAAAATTGTGAAATTATAAAAGGATCCTTGTATAAAAACCTAAGTATAATAAGTAAATAGGAAATAAGTATTATAGAAAAATAATTATGGAGGTATAGATATGTTAAAGGTTGAATTAAGAGATGGAAACTTTGTAGAAGTTGAAAATGGAGCATCACTTTTAGATGTGGCTAAGGGAATTAGCGATGGATTTGCTAGAAGCGTCCTAGTTGGTGCTGTAGATGGCAAACCAGAAAGCCTAAACAAGAGGTTAGATAAGGATTGTAAGGTTGACTTCTATAAGTTTGAAGATGCAGAGGGTAAGGAAGTATTCAGACATACTTCAGCCCATATATTTGCACAGGCAGTCAAGAGATTGTGGCCTAAAGCCAAGTTAGCTATAGGCCCAGCTATAGAAAATGGATTCTATTATGACTTTGATCTAGACTATAGACTAGTACCAGAGGATTTGGAAAAGATTGAAGCAGAGATGAAGAAGATAGTAAAGGAAGACTTGCACATAGAAGGCTTTGAAGTATCTAAGGAAGAAGCTATCAAGATGATGGCCGAAAGAGGAGAAGACTACAAGGTAGAAATGATAAATGACCTACCTGAAGGTGAAGTGATTTCTATGTATAGGCAGGGAGAATTTGTGGATTTATGTAGGGGTCCACACCTAGAGTCTACTAAGAAGATAAAGGCCTTCAAGCTACAGTCAATAGCAGGTGCTTATTGGAGGGGTGACGAAAATAACAAGATGCTTCAGAGAGTATATGGTACTTCATTTGAAAAGAAGAAGGACCTAGATGCCCACCTATTTATGTTGGAAGAAGCTAAGAAGAGAGACCATAGAAAGATAGGCAAGGAATTAGGCCTATTTATGATACCTAATGAAGGTCCTGGATTCCCATTATTCTTACCAAGAGGTACTGCCTTAAAGGCTGCCCTAATGAAGTATTGGGAAGAAGTACATAGGGAGGCTCACTACGTTGAAATAGAAACTCCTATAATCTTAAATAGAAAGCTTTGGGAGACTTCAGGACACTGGTTCCACTATAAAGAAAATATGTACACTGTTCAGATAGACGAAGAGGATTACGCAATTAAACCAATGAACTGTCCAGGAGCCATGTTATTCTACAATTCGCAGCTACACTCTTATAGGGACTTCCCAATGAGGGTTGCTGAAAGAGGTAGGGTACATAGACATGAATTGTCAGGTGCACTACACGGACTAATGAGAGTAAGGGCCTTTACACAAGATGATGCCCATATCTACTGTTTACCAGACCAGATCAGAAGCGAGGTTAAAGAAGTAATCGACCTAATAGACAAGGTATACAAGCAGTTTGGATTTAGTTACCATGTAGAGCTATCTACTAGACCAGAGGATTCAATGGGAACTGATGAAGAATGGGCAATTGCTGAAGATGGTCTAAGGGGTGCCTTAGAAGAAATGGGTATTGATTATAGAGTTAATGAAGGTGATGGTGCCTTCTATGGTCCAAAGATAGACTTCCACCTAAAGGATTGTCTAGGAAGAACTTGGCAGTGTGGTACTTGCCAGTTAGATATGCAGCTACCTCAGAGATTTGATGCTACATATGTTGGTAAGGATGGAGAAAAG
Source organism: uncultured Peptostreptococcus sp. (assembly GCA_963520775.1). Lineage (GTDB taxonomy): Bacteria > Bacillota > Clostridia > Peptostreptococcales > Peptostreptococcaceae > Peptostreptococcus. Next base: position 23,638 of record CAUQSL010000011.1, on the reverse strand, counting down.
CATAGACCAGTTATGCTACATAGGGTTGTCCTAGGATCTATAGAAAGATTCATAGGTATATTGATAGAAAACTATGCGGGTAAATTCCCAGTATGGTTAGCCCCATGCCAGGTTAAAGTTTTATCTGTATCAGACAAGTACAATGACTTTGCTAAAGAATTACAGGACAAGCTATTTGATGCTGGAATCAGGGTTGAATTAGATGATAGGGCAGAAAAGGTTGGATTCAAAATCAGAGAAGCCCAGCTAGAAAAAATTCCTTATATGCTAGTAGTTGGTGAAAAGGAAGTTGAAAGTGGCCTATTATCAGTAAGATCTAGAGATGAAGGTGAATTAGGTCAGATGTCAGTAGAAGACTTCCTAGCTAAGTTAAAAAAGCAGATAGAAAATAGAGAAAATGTAGATGTAGAAGTATTATAAATTCTAGTTTTAAAGAATTTGTAAGAGTATGTAGGATAGAAATCAACTGTAAATTTTACTTTTATAGTAAATTTGTCAATTTAGACGACTTAAATACACATAATATATGACTTTAGAGCAGGTTTTTAAAAAAGCCTGCTCTTTAGGTTGTATAATATATAATCTTAGTAAGAGAAAAATCATCTTCCGATTTTTTACGATAAAAAATAAATTTACAAATATTTATTTTAAACCCTTGACAAGTATATAAAAAAGTGGTGTAATATAGATATAAAGTTTTAGCACTCTATCAAGGTGAGTGATAATAAGAAGGAAGGTGGTAGTATGGATCTTACAGAAAGACAATTAAATATACTAAAGGCCATAGTAAAGGACTATGTTGATACAGCCGAAGCAGTAGGTTCTAGAAGTATATCTAAGAAATACAATCTTGGGATTTCTGCAGCCACTATAAGGAATGAAATGTCTGACTTAGAGGATATGGGATATTTAATTCAACCACATACGTCAGCAGGAAGAATCCCAACTAAAAAGGGGTATATGCTGTATGTAGATTCACTAATGGGAAACAGGGAGTTGGAAGAAGAAGAAAAAGAGTTGATTAGAAAATGTGTTGATAATAACTTTAATAGGGTTGATGATCTTCTTGAAGAGCTATCAAAAATACTCTCAAGCATTACTAATTACACTACTGTTGCAGTCTACGATAGAAAAAAAAGACTTAGAACTATTAAATATATACAATTAATAAGTCTATCACCAAAAAAGATTTTATTAATACTAGTGGCAGACAATGGTGAGATAAAGAGTAGTGAGTTTGAAACTTTTGTAGAACTTCCTCAGGCCAAGTTAAATGTAATATCAACTAGTCTATCTAATAAGTTGTCTGGTAAAAAATTTAGTGATCTGGATGAAAAAATGATTTCTTATATTAAATTTGAAATAGGTGAGTACTCAGAAATTGTAGATGATCTAGTATATTTATTAAATGCAGATAGCGATTACAAGATTTCAACAAATGGAGCCACAAATATATTTAATTATCCGGAGTTTAGCGATATGGTCAAGGCAAAATCTTTCTTAAATATGTTAGAGGAAAGAGATAGTCTAGCTGAAATGATAAAAACAAAAGGTATACAAAAGGACAATCTGAACATAGTAATTGGTAAGGGTGATGATATAAGTACAGATTTGAGTATTATAACAGCAACCTATAACGTTCAAGATGACCTTCAAGGAAAGATAAGTTTCATTGGACCAACTAGGATGGACTACTCAAAGGTATATTCAATATTAAATTATATGAGTATGTTGCTAGATGGTAAGTGACGATTATAAATATTGAGAGGGGTGTAAGTTTTGGATAAGGAATTAAAGGATACTATTGAATTGGATCAAAAAGACAGTCAAGAAGATGTTAAAGAAAATATAAATGACAAGTCTACAGATAAGGGTGCAGACTTAGAAAAAAATGTTAATGAGTCTACTAAGGATGACAATAGTTCTGAATCTGAGTGTATAAATCAAGAAAAAACAGAGGAGTCTGAGCCTGCTTTTAAGATAAAGATGTTAGAAAATAAATTAAGAGATCAGGAAGAGGCAATCTTGAGATTAAATGCTGAATATGCAAACTTTAGAAGGAGAACTGCCGAAGAAAAATCAACTATAGGTATTTACGCTAATGAGAAAATATTCAATGAGCTGATACCTGTAATAGACAATATGGAAAGAGCACTAGAGGCTTGTGATGACAAGGAAAGTTCACTATTTATAGGAGTGGATATGGTTTATAAACAACTTTTAGATTCACTTAACAAATCTGGCTTAGAGAGGGTTGAGGCAGAAATTGGCCAGGACTTTGATCCTAACCTTCATATGGCAGTTATGCAGGAAGTTAGCGAAGAACATGAAGCAGGTAAGATACTAATGGTACTTCAAAATGGCTATAAGTTAGATAAGAAGGTGCTAAGAGCCACTATGGTAAAGGTATCTTGTTAAATAGGAAGAATGAAAGGTGCAAGTGACTAGCTAGGATATTCGTTACTAGCAAAGTAGCTTAATAGAAAATATTATTTAGGTAAATAAAATTATACAATATAAAATTTTAAAATAATTAAATTGGAGGTAATAAAATGGGAAAGGTAATAGGAATAGATTTAGGAACAACTAATTCATGTGTTGCAGTATTAGAAGGAGGAGAACCAACAATTATACCTAATAACGAAGGTATGAGAACTACTCCATCAGTAGTAGCATTCACTAAGGATGGTGAAAGAATCGTTGGTGAACCAGCCAAGAGACAAGCTGTAACAAATGCAGATAGGACAATAACATCAATTAAGACTCATATGGGTACTGATTACAAGGTAAATATTGACGGTAAGGACTATACTCCTCAGGAAATATCTGCTATCATACTACAGAAGTTAAAAGCAGATGCTGAAGCATATCTAGGGGAAAAAGTAACAGAGGCTGTAATTACAGTTCCAGCCTACTTTACAGATGCACAGAGACAGGCTACTAAGGATGCTGGTAAGATAGCAGGCTTAGAAGTAAAGAGAATAATCAATGAGCCTACAGCTGCGTCACTAGCTTATGGTCTTGACAAGTTAGAAGAAGAAAAGAAAATATTAGTATTTGACCTTGGTGGTGGTACATTTGACGTATCTTTACTAGAAATTGGTGATGGTACTTTCGAAGTATTGGCTACAGCTGGTAATAACAAGCTAGGTGGAGATGACTTTGACCAGGTTCTTATAGACTACTTGGCAAGTGAATTTAAGAAGTCAGAAGGAATAGATCTTAAGGCTGACAATATGGCTCTTCAGAGATTAAAAGAGGCAGCTGAAAAGGCTAAGAAGGAACTATCTTCTACAATGACAACAAATATAAATCTTCCATTCATCACTGCAACTGCAGAGGGTCCAAAGCACTTAAATATGGATTTAACTAGGGCTAAATTTAATGAACTAACAGCTGGTCTAGTTGCTAAGACTATGGGACCAACTGAACAGGCTATAAAAGACGCAGGTATATCAGTATCAGAAATAGATGATGTATTATTAGTTGGAGGATCTACAAGAATACCAGCAGTGCAGGAAGCAGTAAAGAAGTTTATAAGCAAAGACCCACATAAGGGCATCAATCCTGACGAATGTGTTGCTGCAGGTGCTTCAGTACAGGCAGGCGTATTAACAGGTGAAGTAAATGATATACTTCTACTAGACGTTACTCCACTATCTTTAGGTATAGAAACTCTAGGTAATGTATTTACAAAGATAATTGAAAGAAATACAACAATACCAACTAAGAAGTCTCAAGTATTCTCTACAGCGGCTGATAACCAGACAGCAGTTGATATCCACGTTTTACAGGGTGAAAGAGCTATGTCATATGACAATACAACTCTAGGCAGGTTCCAGTTAACTAATATACCACCAGCAAAGAGGGGTATACCTCAGATAGAAGTTACATTTGATATAGATGCTAATGGTATAGTAAATGTAACTGCTAAGGACCTAGGTACTGGTAAAGAACAGAAGATAACTATAACTTCTAATACTAATATGTCAGAAGAAGAAATAGAAAAGAAGGTAAGAGAAGCAGAGGCTAATGCAGAAGCTGATAAGAAGAAAAAAGAAAAAATTGAAGCAGTAAACCATGCTGAATCTCTTGCTTATCAGACTGAACAGACATTATCAGAAGCAGGTGAAAATATTGGAGCAGAAGACAAATCTGATATAGAGGCTTCTATAGCTAAGGTTAGAGAAGTGAAGGATAATGAAAATTCTTCTGTTGAGGAAATAAATGCCGCAGTAGAAGAATTGATGGGAAAATTCCAAAAAATTTCTCAAGACTTATACGCTAAGGCTCAGGCAGCTCAACAGGCTCAGCAGGGAGCTCAGGAAGATGGTCAGGCTCAGGCAAAAGACGATAATGTAGTTGATGCTGACTTTACAGAAGTTGATGATAAATAAAAATTATTAGGTCTAGTATAGACTGGTGTAAAATATAGTAACGATGGCTTGTGGAGTAACCGCAAGCTATTGTTGTTGAAATAGAGGGGAAGGTGTAAAAATTTGGCCAATAAGGATTACTATGCAGTCCTAGGAGTAGAAAGGACTGCTGATGATAAAGAATTAAAAAAAGCATATAGAAAATTAGCCATGAAATACCATCCAGATAAAAATCCTGATGACAAGGACGCTGAAGAAAAGTTCAAGGAAGTTAACGAGGCATATGAGGTATTGTCAGATCCACAAAAGAGACAGGTATATGACCAATATGGTGCAGATGCAGTAAATGGTCAGGGTGGTTTTGGAGCAGGTAGTGGTGGCTTTAATGGTGCAGGCGACTTCGGAGATATATTTGGAGATATATTTGGAGACTTCTTTGGGGGAGGATCTAGAGGGTTTGGAGGCTTTGGTGGATCGCAAAAGAGAGGTCCTAAAAGGGGAGCAGATATCAGGCAGCATATAGGCATTACCTTTGAAGAGGCTGTATTTGGTAAGAAGGTTAGTATCACTGTAAATAGAAGTGAAGAATGCGATGAATGTCATGGTTCAGGTTGTAAGTCAGGTACATCAAAATCCACTTGTAAGACATGTGGAGGCAGAGGTGTAATAAGTGAAGTTAGGCAGACTATGTTTGGTAGTATGGCATCACAAAGGGAGTGTCCAGACTGTCATGGCAGGGGTGAAAAAATTGATAGTCCATGTAGTAAGTGTGGAGGTTCTGGTTCAGTAAGAAAAACTAAGACTATTGAAGTTAATATACCGGCTGGTATAGATGATGGTCAAATGATTAAGTTGGCTGGTCAGGGTGAGTTTGGTGAGCAAGGAGCTCCTAGGGGAGACTTATTTTTGTGGATTGATATAAAGCCGCATAAAATATTCAAGAGAGACGGATATGATCTTTATATGGATATGCCTATTTCTTTTGTACAAGCTACCCTTGGAGATGAGCTTGAAGTTCCTACCATAGATGGTAGTGTCAAATACTCCCTACCACCAGGTACTCAATCAGGTACAGTGTTCAGGCTCAAGGGCAAGGGCGTGTCACGCATAAACTCATCATCAAAAGGCGACCAGTATGTTAAGGTAATTGTTGAAATACCAAAGAAAATAAGTGATAAACAGGCAGAACTACTTAAGAAATTTGCCGAAGAAGACGGTGAAATAGTCAGTGGTTGTAAGAAAAAATTAGGTCAAAAGATAGAAGATTTTTTTACTAAGTAAATAGTAGGTAGACAATGGATAAATTTAAGGAAAGAACCAGTATTATAGTAGGTGATCAGGGTTTAGATAAATTAGACAAGGCAAGTGTCATTGTTTTTGGTCTAGGAGGAGTAGGTAGTTATGTGGTTGAGGCCTTGGCAAGGTCAGGTATAGGAAGATTGACCCTAGTTGACTTTGATACAGTTGATATTACTAACATAAATAGGCAAATACCAGCTCTACACTCTACAATAGGCTGCAAAAAAGTAGACATAATTTCGGCTAGGGTAAAAGATATAAATCCCAATATTAAAGTAATTGCACACGCCCAACTTTATGATAAAACAACATCTGATCAACTTTTAGATGGTGACTTTGATTATGTTATAGACGCTATAGATATGCTAAAGCCAAAATTACATCTTATTGAAACCTGTTATAAAAGAGGGCTTAAGATAATAAGTTCTATGGGTATGGGTAACAAGTTGGATCCTTGTCAGATAGAAATAAGCGATATACACAAGACTCAAATGTGTCCCCTGGCTAAGATAATTAGAAAGGAAGCAAAAGAGAGGGGTATTAAGAAGCTTACAGTCATTTATTCCAAGGAAAAACCAAGTAAACCAAGGCTGATACAAAAGGATAGTAAGTCTGAAATGGTAAATGGTAGTATATCATTTGTACCATCTGCAGGAGGCCTGATAATAGCTTCATATGTGGTTAGAGATATATTGGGTTTACTTGAAAAATAGCTTGTACAGAATATGACTAATCCCGTACAAAATATGATTAATAAATTCCTATAAATTATAGGATATATATTACATTCTATGTATTAGATTGTAAAAAATATAAAATCAATAAAGTCTATTCTAGGATATACTTGTCCTTAGAATAGATTTTTTTTGTATCCTTAAGATCAAAATAGAATACCATATCTCCATTTAAATCTGTGCGAAATATTTGTGTCCTGTATTTTTTAAGTGTATCAAGTGTTTGTTGGTGGGGGTGGCCATATCTATTCTTATATCCACATGAAATACTAGCAATTTGTGGTCTAATAGTAGCTATAAAATCATCGCATGAGGCAGTTTTACTACCATGATGACCGACTTTAAGATAGACACATTTTGGAAGTTTATAGCTTGATAGTACCTGTTTTTCGAGTTCTGAATCTGCATCTCCTGTAAACATATAATTGGCTCCATCTTGAAAAATAGTAAAAATTAAGGAATTTTTATTTTCGTTATCTTTTGATATTATTCTTGGTGAAAGTACACTTATAAGGCAACCCCCGAGCTTAATCCTATCACCACTTTTCAGAGAACTAATTTTTATCTTCTTTTTCCTACATATACTTAATATTTCTATTAGGTCAGTTTTTGAGGCCTTTGAAGGAGGAAAAAAAACATCTTTTGTTGGAAACTTAGCTATTACCTTATCAATACCACCAATATGGTCTGCATCAAAGTGAGTACCAATAACAGCATCTAATTTTTTAATATGTGACTTTTTTAGGTGGCGTATTACATTTCTTGAATATTCATCAAGACCAGCATCAATAAGTATAGTTTTCTTATCTGGTGTTACTACTAGGGTAGAATCTCCTTGCCCAACATCAATTATATGGATTTGAAGTGTCTTATCATAGGAAGTACAGCCTGTAAGAAGTATACATATAGATAAAACTATACTATAGAAAAGTTTATTGAAAACTTTTAACTCAATCTTCATCCTTTTAATGCCCCCTTTAAATGTAATTTTAAGGTTTACAATTCCTCCAAATGGGTATATAATATAACAGTTAATTTTACTAAACTGATTTTATGTTTTCTGTATGGGTTGATAAACAGGAATATAAAATCAAAAATTATAAAAACAATAATAAACAAGATTGTTTACTAATGAAATTCAAATAGGTATATAGTAAAGCTAAAATCAAGAGAAATATTATATTATTATATAGACAGATTTTAAAATATAAGCATAGTGCTTAGTATTTTTTATTTGCAAAGAGAATTGAGGAGAATTTATGGAATTTAAGGAAATAAATATTGATGCAAAGCCAATACTAGATAAGTACTTTGACTTGGTTGATTATGAAGCATGCGAATATTGTTTTAATACATTATATATGTGGCAACATGCCTATAAGACTCATTATCATATAGGCGATGGCTTTGCTATCTTAGTGGGAGAGCATAATGGTGAAATATTTTCTATTTTACCTCTAGCTCCAAAAAATAAGATAAAGGAAGCTATTGAATTTGCTATCAACTTCTTTGATGATGGCAAACACAAAATTTATTTTAGGGGTATAGACTTAAATGTTGTAGAGATATTGAAAAAATTATATCCTGATAGGTTTGAGTATATAGAGGAAAGAGATATTTTTGACTATGTATACGATGCCGAAAAGTTAAGAACAGTAAAGGGAAGAAAATTAAGTGGTAAAAGAAATCACCTTAACTATTTCAAAAGAGAATATGAAGCTAGGGTTGAGAGAAGGCTTTTAGATGTAGATGATTTCTCAGACTGTTTGAATTTATTAAAGGAATGGTCTACAAGTAAGGATGGAGACCAAGAATTTGAAGATAGCATAGATGATGAATATATTGGTATAAAGAAACTTCTTGACAACTACCAGTCGCTAAAGGATAGGTTAAAGATATATGGTATATTTATAGATGGAAAACTAGAGGCTTTTAGTATGGGAGAAAAGATAAACGATGAGATGGCCTTGGTTCATATCGAAAAAGCCAATGCAGAAATAAGGGGTCTTTACCCATATATTAACCAGATGTTTATAAGTGACATTTTCCCGGATGTAAAGTGGGTAAATAGGGAAGAGGACATGGGAATAGAAGGCCTTAGAAAGGCAAAAATGTCATATTATCCTGAAAGATTTGTTGAAAAGTATACTGTTAGAGCGATATAAGACCCTCTACATATGAAATACTTATATCAAAACAATAATATAAAAGATTAATAATATTATTTTCAAAAAACACCCTCGTAAGTAATCGCTACGAGGGTATTATATATTATCAATAAAATAATATATAATAGTTAAACTTCTATAAAGTTAGCATGCTATAATAGAATTAGTATATTATGAAAGGAAAAATAAATGGAAATTAGATTCACAAATGTAAATGAAAATACGGGAGTAAAAGACTTGTGGACTTATTGTTTTGCTGATAGCAAAGCCTATGTTGACTTTTATTTCAAAAATAAGTATAAACCTGAAAAAACTTTGGTTGTAGAAGATAGTGGTAGAATTTTATCTGCAATTCATCTTAACCAACATGAGTTAAGTCTTTATGGAAAAAATTTAGATACATCATATATAGTTGGGGTATCGACCTTGGCAGAAGCTAGAGGAATGGGTTTTATGTCGGATTTAATGACAAGATCCCTATATGAAATTGCCTATATGGGCCAGTCTTTCTGCATCCTAATGCCAATTGATCATAGGTTGTATAGGTCTTATGGTTTTGAAAACTCTTATGATATGTTGGAGATAGATTTAAATATATTTGATTTAAAAAAATTCAAACTAGAGGGTACATTTAAGAGGGCGAATGAGGAATATGCAGATGACTTATTAGATATTTACTTGTCTTCTACGACCAATTACAATGGGTTTGACCTTAGAAACAAGGTATATTTCTCAGATTTCATTGAGGAAATGGAACTTGAGGGAGGTTATATTTATATATTATATAGGGATGGACAGCCGAGGGGATACATAGCTTATAGTATAGATGATGGAAGTTTATTTGCTAGAGAAATATATTATAAGGACATGATATCCTATCAGTCAATTTTAAAGTTTATATTTAATCATAATACCCAGTGTAAGAGGGTTAAAATAAATACAAGTATCGATGACAGATTGATGGATATCTTGGATAATCCCAAGGATGCTAGCTTTATGATAAAACCATTTATGATGGCTAGAATAGTAGATGTAGAGAATTTTTTGAATGACACTGCTATAAAATCAGCTTTTAGTGATGGTGATAGTTCTTACAATGATGATATGCAGAGTGATTTTGGCGTAAATATTGAGATAATAGACCCTGTAATAAGTGAAAATAATGGAATATATAGGTTCGGATATGAATCAGCTAGGCTTAGGGCAAGAAAGTTGGATAAGTTTAACCCATATGATAGTCATATCCTTGCTAGTGAAGGAAATGAAGTCAAGGAAGACCTAGAAGAAGAGCCTATTGCAGATATTTGCCTAAGTATAAATGAATTGACTAGCCTTCTATTTGGATATAGAACGATTGAAGACATATGCTTTATAAAGGGGATAGTAGTCAGTAATAATCTAAAAGAAATTTTTAATTTTAAGAAAAAAACAAACTATATAAATGAATATGTATAGGTCTATACAAATATAAATTAAGTAAAAACTAGGCATAAATCAAGTAAAAACTAAACAAATATACAACATATAAATAAAATTGCCTATAATTCTATGAGGTGGTTTTATGAGAAGGTATGGAGTATTTATACTTGTTTTAGTTCTTATAGTTAGTTTTTATAGGATGGGGCATAGAAATTTAGACAGGTCAGGCCAAATAGAAGTTAGGGCTAGGATAACAGAAATTGTTAAAAAGAAAAGGGTTACAAATTATTATTTAGGTAAAATTTTAGTATCGGACTTTTCAAATAAAGACAGGAACCTTCATATAGGTGATAAGGTACTGGTATATGGAGAGTCAAAAAATCTGGACAACTTATATATAAATGATTTCAACTATGGCAGGCATCTTAGGTCTAAGGGGGTTTTCACTTATATACAGGCTTCTAAAATAGTCATATATGGAAGGTCAAACCTTTACTATAATATAGGATGTCTGAGGACTTATTGTATAGAATCTAATAAATATATGTATAAGTCTGAGGGGGATATACTAAATGCCCTTGTACTTGGTTATAAGAATGACCTAGATAAAAATATAGTTGATACTTTTAGAGATTCTGGTCTTAGTCATGTGATGAGTATATCTGGCTTACATATAGCTATTTTACTAGGCATAATGATTATTTTTCTAGGTAGGATAAACAGTATATATAAGATTCTTATAGTCTTTTTCCTATTAGTTTTTTATAATATTTTAGTTGGAGGTGGGCCATCTATTAGTAGGGCTATAGGCATCAGCTTTTTAGCCAGCCTAGCCTATTTTTTTGATAGGAAGGTAGACATAATTAATATACTAGCTTTTATAGCGAGCGTTATGCTTATTTTAAACCCATATATCATGTACAATATATCTTTTGAATTAAGTTTTTTGGCTGTATTATCTATGGCTATATACACAAAATACTTGAAAAAATATATTTACTTTGACTTTTTAAATACCTTCATATCGGCAAATATACTAACCTTTCCCCTAGTAGTATATAGGTTTAAGACGGTATCTACAGTGGGTGTAATAGGAAATATACTGGTCTTACCACTTATAGGTATAGTTATATTTTTAGACCTAATATCTCTAATAGGCTTCTACATATCCATTGACCTTGGGTTATTATTATCATATATCAACAAGGCTATCATAGGTCCTGTATATTTTATTTTGGAAAAATTAGCCAACTACGGTGCCTATAATTTTGATATAAGGTCAATGAGTCCTATTCTGTTAGCAGTATATTATACTGGTGCTATAGGACTTGCAATATTACTTGAATTATATTATATTAAGAAGAATAAGACCAATTAAACTGGAGGATTTATGAGAATAGGCGACCTACTAGAAAAAGTCAAAAATAGAAAATTGAATAGAGTAACCCTTGTTTATGGTAGGGAAGTACTTTTAATTGATGATATTGTTGAGGAGTTTAAAAATTTATCAAAAAATTCTATGCCAGACTTTAACTTAAGGATAATAGACGGTCAAGAAACAAATATTGAAACATTGATATCTGCTATTGAGACCCTTCCAATGATGTCCGATAAAAGGTATATTGTCGTAAAAGACTTTGAATTGTTTCAGGCAAAAAGGAAATTTTTTAATGAGGAGTCTGAATCTGAGTTTATTAAAATTATTGAGAATGTACCAGATACAGCCCTAGTACTGTTCGTATCATATGGTGAAGTAGACACCAAAAAATCTAAGCTATACAAGACAGTTGATAAAATTGGTGATGTTTTGAAAATGGATAAGCTTGAAGATATAGAACTTTTCAACTGGTGTAAGGATGCTTTTGAAAAAAACCATATAAAAGTTAACAATTCTGAGTTGATATACTTTATTGATCTGACAGGCTATAAGGATAAGAAGTCACTTATAACCCTAGCAGATCTAAAAAATGAAATTGGAAAAATATCTGCCTATTTAGGTAGGGGTGCTAGCTTAGATAAGGAGTCTATAAATAAGCTTTTGACCAATAATATAGAGGATAATGTATTTAAAATGATAGATATGATAGGCGTAAAAAACACCAAAAAAGCCTTAAGCCTATTTAATGACATGCTTTATAAGGGAGGGTCGGTTTTAGGCACCTTTTCTCTCTTATCAACAAGATTTAGTCAAATACTTCAGTTAAAAGGACTTTTAGAGATGAAGGTATCTATTGATACTATAAAAAATACTATGGGGCTTCAGAAATTTCAGGTTAATAAGTTGGTAAATCAGTCTAAAAACTTCGATGAAGAATCTATTATATCAATAATAAATAAGATATCAGATATGGATTACGCCATTAAACAAGGAAAAATAACTGATAAGCTAGCAGCGGAAGTTCTGATAGTAGAGATATCTAAAAAATAGGTTAATGAAAAAAATACTAGGCATAAATAAATCCACTAGCAGGCTAGTGGATTTATTATATCTAGTATTTTCAAACGTTTGACACACAAGATATATCTATACATTGCGTTGTCACAATTATAAAATGATACCCGTCGATATCATATTATTCCTAATTAAGCGTTCATAGAGTTTAATCTGTTAGCTAGCTTAGAAACCTTTCTATCAGCAGCGTTCTTATGGATAGTACCCTTTGATGCTACTTGGTAGATTTTCTTCTGAGCCATCTGGAACTTAGCTAGAGCTTCTTCCTTGTTACCAGCAACTACAGCTTCATCGAATCTCTTTATTGCAGTCTTTATCTGAGACTTTCTAACTCTATTTAAAGCAGTCTTCTTTTCTATAACACCGATTCTTTTTTTAGCAGATTTAATATTTGCCATTTATCTTCACCTCCCTATATTATTATAAATTCATAATCAACATACACAATTTTAACAGAACTACAGATAAAAATCAAGATAAAATATAATATTTAATAAAAAAATATTGATTTTTAAATACATATCTTTACCAAAGGAGTTTTTTGAAGTAAAATGTAAAGTGAATATTTATGTAATTTTATAAAAGAGGAGGAGTTTATTTGGGTAATAGACAAGAAAATACAAGAAATTTTAGCATAATTGCACATATAGATCATGGTAAGTCTACCTTGGCAGATAGACTTATACAAAATACAGGATTAGTATCAGAAAGGGATATGAAGTCCCAGTTACTTGATAATATGGATCTTGAAAGAGAAAGAGGTATTACTATAAAGCTACAAAATGTACGACTTGAGTATAAGGCTAGTGATGGCCAAACCTACTATTTAAACTTAATAGACACGCCCGGTCATGTAGACTTTAATTATGAGGTTTCAAGGTCTTTAGCCGCTTGTGAAGGGGCCTTGCTTGTTGTAGATGCAGCCCAGGGTGTAGAGGCACAGACCTTAGCGAATGTATATTTAGCCTTAGAACAAGATCTTGAAATACTGCCAGTAATAAATAAGATAGATCTACCTAGTGCTAGGCCGGATTATGTGAAAGATGAGATAGAAGACTTGATTGGCTTAGATTGTAGTCAAGCTCCTTTAATATCAGCTAAAAATAATATTAATACAGAAGATGTTCTTGAGGCTATAGTAAAGAATGTACCTGCACCACTAGGAGATTCTAAGTCACCTTTGAAAGCTCTTATATTCGATTCATATTATGATGCATATAAGGGGGTTGTAGCCTATGTGAGAGTATTTGATGGTTATGTCAAAAAGGGTATGACTATAGAAATGATGAATAGCAAGAAGAAATTTGAAGTTACAGAAGTGGGTGTAATGGCACCAAATCCTACAGAATTAGATGAATTGTCAGCTGGAGATGTAGGTTATATAGCTGCAAGTATAAAAGATATAAGGTCTTGTAGGGTGGGGGATACCATTACAGATGCAGATAATAGGACAGACCAGGCCTTGCCGGGTTATAAGAAGGCAACACCTATGGTATACTGCGGTATTTATCCAGGTGAAGGTGAAAAATATGAAAATGTAAGAGATGCACTTGAAAAACTTCAAATTAATGACGCTGCCCTAGAGTTCGAAGCTGAATCATCAGCAGCCTTGGGATTTGGTTTTAGGTGTGGTTTTTTAGGTTTGCTTCATATGGAAATAATTCAGGAAAGACTTGAAAGAGAGTTTGACTTGAATATTATTACTACAGCACCATCTGTTATATACAGGGTTACAAAGCTGGATAATGAAGTGTTGATGATACAAAATCCTACAAACCTACCGGAGCCTACTGAAATTAGGATGATAGAAGAACCAATAGTAAATAGTGATATTATTGTTCCTAAGGACTATGTTGGGGTAGTTATGGAATTGTGTCAGGAGAGAAGAGGTTCCATGAAGGATATGGAGTATATTGATGATACAAGAGTAATGTTACATTATGAATTACCACTTAATGAGGTTATTTATGACTTCTTTGATGCTTTGAAGTCTAGGACTAGGGGGTATGGATCTATTGACTATGAGATGAAGGGTTATACTCCTTCTAGTCTTGTAAAAATGGATATACTCATAAATAAGGAGCAGGTTGATGCTTTAAGTTTTATCATACACGAATCAAGAGCCTTTGTTAGGGGCAAGGCTATGTGTGAAAAACTAAAGGGAGAAATACCAAGACACCAGTTCCCTGTACCTATTCAGGCAGCTGTTGGTAACAAAATAATAGCAAGAGAAACCGTTGCGGCCTATAGGAAAGACGTTTTGGCTAAATGTTATGGTGGAGATATTTCTAGAAAGAGAAAACTTCTTGAAAAGCAAAAGGAAGGTAAGAAGAGAATGAGGCAGATAGGCAATGTTGAAGTACCTCAGAAGGCATTTATGTCTGTTTTGAAATTGGATGACTAGTATGTTTAGAAGGTCTGAAGAAATTAGGATAGATATTGCGCCTGGAGCTAAAAAAGTTTTAGATATTATAAAATCATCAGGCTATGAGGCCTTTTTAGTAGGAGGATGCGTGAGAGATTCAGTTATGGGGAAAAAACCCAATGATTGGGATATAGCTACAAGTGCTAGACCTGATGATATAATTAGAATCTTTGGAAAAACTATACCAACAGGCATCCAACATGGTACAGTAACCGTACTAATCGATGGTGAATCATTTGAAGTGACCACATATCGTTTAGATGGACAGTATCTAGATATGAGAAGACCTGCTAGTGTATCATATAGCAGTAATTTAGAAGATGACTTATCAAGAAGGGACTTTACTATTAATGCTATGGCCTATAATGAAGATTTTGGAATCGTTGATAGGTTTAATGGTTTGGAAGATATTTCAAATAAATTGATCAGGTGTGTAGGTGATCCTGACAAGAGGTTTGAGGAGGATGCTTTAAGGATATTGAGGGCTATAAGGTTTGCAGCTAAACTATCTTTCAAAATAGAAACAGATACTTTAGAATCAATTTTCAGAAATTCTATAAATATTAAAAAGGTTTCTGCTGAGAGAATAAATGCAGAATTTGAGGGTATAATAAGATCAAATGTGAATAAATTAAATATAATTAATATGCTTGAAGTAAGGCGATACATTTTTGATGATTTTGTATTTGACAAGAAAAACTTGTACAGGGCAGCAATCTTGGAAGACATATTTTTTTCTCCGGAAAATATACAGGCTGCCAAAAGGGCAACTATATATAAAGATTATAAGGGAGATTTAAAAAAACTCTTGAAAAAATTTAGGTATCCTAATAGGGATATAGAGAAAACTTGTTTTATATGGGAAGTTTTGAGAGAGGATAAGTATGAAGATTTATTAAATGAAAATATAAGTTTGGAAGAACTTAGAATAACTATTAAGTACATTTTAAGGGACTCTAGGGATAATTTATTGGCTAAGTACGCAATTTATGCAAAAATTATTGAAAAATATGCAAATATCAGCTTAATTTTCAATCTATTTAATGATATAATAGAGACAGGAGAGTGTTTTTCTCTTTCTCATTTACAAATAAGTGGTAGGGATATTATAGAGAATGGACTAGCTAGTGGAAAGTCTGTAGGCATACTACTAGATGACTTGCTATGTAAGGTTATATCCCAACCTCAACTAAACGAGAAAAAAAGGCTATTAGATTTAGCCAGGAAAATACAAAAACAAAAACATTTGGAGGTTTGACATGGATTATAAGTCATTAATAATGAATGGAAGATCAGTAAGACATTTTAAGGAAACACCAGTAGATACTAAGGCTCTTTTAGAGTTAGAATCTTACATAAAAGATTGTAAGAAGCTAGATTCATCAATAGCTATTGAACCCAAGTTTTTCATTGGTGATGATACTTACAAACGTTTATACGGTATAGCAGGCTATCAGGGCGTGATGATAGAAGCGCCAAACTACCTAGTGTTGATATCAGAAGATAAACCACAACACTTGGAAAATGCAGGTTATGTAGGTGAAAGAGCAATCTTAAAGGCTAGGGATCTTGGCATAGACAGTTGCTGGGTATCTTATTCTGACAGGGACATGGTTAAGAAGACTCTTGGTTTAGAAACTGATAAAGAAGTAGTAGCCCTAATAGCTCTTGGTTATGCAGAAAAAGAAACTAAGATTGAACATACATCTAAGACAGGGGATAATTACTCAAAGTCAAATATGTCTACTGGAAATACTGGTTCTGAGAGAATAGGACTTGAAGAAATGGTTTATATAGATAAGTGGGGTAACACAGCAACTCCAGAGATATTAGAAGAAAGAGCCTTATTAGATGCTTTCTCGTATGCTAGGATGGCCCCATCAGCTTTGAATAAACAGCCATGGAGATTTATTGTTGATGGTGGTAAGGTTGTATTAGCTATAGATAGCGAAGATTATAGAGGTAGCTACCTAAACAAGATAGATGCAGGTATAGTAATGTTGTATTTTGGGGTAATACTAGATGTTACTATGTTTGATTCTAAGTGGGGATTTGATAACTTAGATAAGGATTATGGAATACCATCAAACTACACAGTTGTAGGATATTGTAACATATAATCTTGGTTTAATCCAAGTAATAAATGAAATCTAGATGGCTAAATTGTAGACTTGCAGTTTAGCCATTTTTATAGTTTTAGTGATAAAATTAAAGTAGGTAGGTCTTAAATTGTAGAAATAGAAATTATATTTTGGAATGGAGAATTTATGAAAAACAGAGGTTTGTATATACATATACCCTTTTGTGCAAAAAAATGCAAATACTGTGATTTTACTTCGTTTGTGGAAAGTAAGGTAAGTATAGATACCTACCTTTCATACTTGGAAAAAGAGTTTGAAATATATGAGGAGAATGGCTTATTAGATGATATAAAAACAATATTTATAGGTGGAGGAACACCTAGTATTTTATCGTATGAGCAACTAAAAAAGTTATTTTCTATTATCAATGATAAGGTGGATTTATCAAGAATACTAGAGTATACAATAGAAACAAATCCAGGTAGTTTGACTAGGGACAAACTAGAACTTATGAAATCTTGTGGGATTGATAGAATTAGTATAGGCCTACAGACAAGTCAGGAACATTTGTTGAAATTTTTAGGTAGAATTCACTCATATGAAGATTTTTTAGAATCTTATAATTTAGCAAAGTCTCTCGGTTTTGAAAATATAAATATAGACCTAATTTTTGCCTTCCAGGGTCAAAGCCTTGAGGATTGGAAGGATACTCTCACAAGAGTAGTATCCCTAAGTCCTGACCACATATCAGCCTACTCACTCATCATAGAAGAAGGAACTAAATTTTATAATATGTATGAGGAAGGAAGCCTTCTTGAATATGATGAAGATGACTATATTCAAATGTATAGGTACACTATTGACTACCTAAGCAAAAATAATTATGTCCAATACGAAATTTCAAATTTTGCTAGACAAGGTAAGGAGTGTAGGCACAATTTAATATATTGGGATGATGGTGAATACTATGGAATAGGTCTAGGGGCTTCTGGATATATAAATTCTAGTAGATACACGAATTATAAAGATTTTGACCAATATTATAAGAATCTTGACCAGGGTAAAAGACCTGTGGAATTTGAAGAAAAGATAACTGCTAAAGAAAGGATAAATGAACTACTAATATTAGGTCTTAGGAAAATAGGTGGAATATCAAAATCCGATTATTTAGATAGGTTAAAAATTATAAACCAAGATAAGTACTTAGAAAATTTAGGCATAATTGACGCCTATATTAAAAGTGGACATATAATTGCAAATGATGATAAACTTAGATTGAGTCAAAGCGGCTTAGAAATATCTGATACAATAAGTCTTGACCTACTACTCGAATAGTATATTTTATGGTATAATTATATTAATAATTTTTTTTGAATTATTAGTATGATTGATGCTTATATGACTTTAACAATTATAAAATTCAAGTAGTTATCATATAATTTTGTAGGTATTTTATTGTAAGTATAAATAGGAGTGTAGATATGAATAGAGTAAGTGTAAAGATAGACGGAGTAGTTTATCAGATTACTGGTGAAAAAAATGAGGCGGAAATAGTAAAGGTAGCAAAATATATTGATGGTGAATTAAAGGATATAAATAAGGCTGCCCCATCTCTAAGTAAGACAAGTGCTGCAATACTAACATCAGTAAATATTGCAGATAAGCTATTTGATAGAGAAAGCGAAATAGAAAGTCTAAAAAAAGAAATAGATAGTTTGAAAGAAAGAGACTTAAACAAAAGTGAAGAAATAGAAAAGGAATTTGACAATGTGCTTTTAAAATTAGAAGAATCAGATTTGAAGGTTGCTGATTTAAAATCTAAAATAGCTGCCCTTGAAGAAGACTTAGCTGCTAAGGATGAAAGAATAAAGATATTAGCTTCATCCGGTGGTAAGGTTGATTCTGACGCAGATAAAAAGATTAGGTCTCTTGAAATGAAAGTTAAAGATATGGAAAATAAGGTTGCTGTTGCAGAAAATATGGCAGCAGAATTTCAAAATAAGGCATATAATTTACAGTTGAATTATGAAGAGCTAAAAAATAAGATTAATAGATAAAATATAACTCATGAGTTAAAATAGAAATAAGTAGTAAAAATAGGTATTTACTAAAGATAGTGTAAAAAGAGAAATAGAAAACAAACTATATTTGCTAAAAATAACATAAAAAGAGAAATAGTAAAACAAACTTTATTTATTAAAAATGACAGAACAAGAAAAACAAACTTTATAGGCTAAAAATAACAACAATTAGTAAAATAGAGCTAAATGGTAAAAGACTACTAGGTGGAAGGCTAGTAGTCTTTTTGAACATAAACCAAGTTTTATATTTAGACTTGTTTTCGATATATAAGTCAGCAAGGGAGGTAGTATGAACAAAGATTTAGAATTGTTGGCCCCGGTTGGGAGTATGGATTCTCTAAGGGCAGCCGTACAGAATGGTGCTAACGCAGTATATTTAGGTGGTAAGGTTTTTAGTGCTAGGGCAAGTGCAAATAACTTTGATTACGAAGAACTCAAAGAAGCAGTAAAATATGCTCATATTAGGGATTGTAAGGTCTTTGTAACAGTTAATACTCTAATAAAACAATCAGAAAAGGAAGATTTTATAGAATATATAAAGTATTTGTATTCTATAAGTGTAGATGCCTTGATATTACAGGATATAGGTATGGCAAGGATGATCAAACACTTACTACCAGATTTTGAATTGCATGCAAGTACACAGATGGCTGCCCATTGTCTAAATGATGTCTTGTATCTAGAGTCAGTTGGGTTTAAGAGGGTAGTCTTGGCAAGAGAATTAAGTATTGATGAAATAAGTCATATTACCTCAAGGTGTAAGGCGGATATAGAAGTATTTGTTCATGGAGCCTTGTGCGTGTCATACTCTGGTCAGTGTTATATGAGCTCGGTATTGGGAACCAGATCAGGCAATAGGGGCAGGTGTGCACAACCGTGTAGGCAAAAGTATAGGCTATATAATAGTGACACTGAAAAATACGAAAATGTAGAAGGGGACTACCTTTTAAGTCCTAGAGACTTAAATACCATAGAAGATATTGGCAAAGTCATAGATACGAATGTATTATCATTAAAAATTGAGGGTAGGATGAAAAGACCCGAATATGTTGCGACTGTAGTAAGTTCATATAGGGAGGCAATTTTAAATTATATAGAGGGTGGTAGCTCGACTATATCGGATGAAAAATTAGAAGACCTATATGTGATATTCAATAGGAAGTTTACCAGGGGTTATCTATTGGGGCAAGTTGGTGGAGATATAATGAACTCATCCAAACCTAACAATAGGGGTCTATATATTGGTAGTGTACAGGCCTATAATAGCAAGACTAAGAGGTTAAAAATAAGGCTAGAGGCTAGCTTGAAAAAGGGTGATGGCTTAAATATTGGCGGTGGAAGTGTAGGCAGAATAATAGTTGGAAAAGAAATAAAAACAATTGGTTATCCGGGTGAAATAGTAGAAATTGATTATATAGGAAATGTCAGGGTTGGAAGTCAAGTCTTTAAGACCAGTGATGGTCAACTTTTAGACAGGATGAAAAAAACTTATGAGCTAGGACAAGAAAATATTAAGATACCAGTTTATATGGAACTTATCTTGGAGCTAGGCCAAGAAGCTAAGATAAGAATATGGGATGACAAAAATAACCTTGTAAGTATAAGTAGCGATAAGTTGGTAGAAAAAGCTATCAATATAGCCATAACTGAAGAAAAGGCAAGTGCTCAGCTATCAAAACTAGGAAATACCCCTTATTATCTTGAAGGCATAACTTGTCAGATAGATGAAAATGCAAGTATACCGATAAGTTGTCTGAACCTCCTAAGAAGACAGGCTATAGAAGCAATATCTGAAAAAAGAATAAGCATTCCAGGCAGATTGATAGCAAATAAAGATCCTGATAAATATGATAGGTATCCTATTGAATATAGTATAAATAGGGTAGTCAAAGATAATATAAGTCAGATAGCTAGTTTTAACATAAGTTGTGCAAATATAGACCAACTATCACTTAGTTTATTATATCCGATTGGTGATATATATTATAAAGATGTAAAAAGTCTTTACCAGGCTATAAATATGGCCAAAAAAGCGGGCAAGAAGATATATTTTTATATGCCTAGGATTATAAGAAATGACGAAAATAGGGTCTATGACTCCCTTCTGTCTCTTGATGCCGATTCTAAAGACTATATCAGTGGTTTTAGAGTAACTAGCTATGGTCAAATAAGGTGGGTAAGGGAAAATTATCCAGATAAGGAAATTTTATTGACACCTTGGTTGAATATAATTAATGATTGGTCTTTAACTTATTATGGAGAAATAGGAGCTAAAAGGATATGTCTGTCTCAAGAAACATCATTAAATCAATTGCGGTCTATGAAAAAACTCTATGGCTATGGTTATGAGACAGAATATCTTGTTTACGGTAATAGTGAGATGATGATAAGTGAGTACTGTCCTATGGGTGTATTGACAAAGAATTGTAAAAAAAATAAGAGAGATGCCTTATGTAATAAGAGCTTGTATTATTTAGAATCTAGTGAGGGTAAAAAGTATAGACTATCACAGAGCTTAGAATGTAGAACTACAATATACTCAGATGAAAAAGTTAACCTTATAGATGATATAGGTTTATTAAGAGACTTAGGTATAAATAATTTTGAAATAGTCTTTGAGTTTGAAAAAGAAGATGAAGTAAAGCAAGTTTTAGAAGCCTTTATAAAAAATAATGCAAGTCTATTATATAAAATAAAGGATAATATATATAATAGTGGTCATCTATATAAGGAAATAGACTAGTAAATAATAAGAAGAAGGACATAAATAAGAGAATTAAATAAACAAGAGTATAGACCAGCAAACAAGAAGAATTAAATAAACAAGAGGATAGATCAGCAAATAAAAAGAGTTAAATAAACAATAATTAAATAAATATATAAAAGCAGTAGGTAAATAAAAAATGGATAAGTGCAATAAGTATGTAATACCTGATATAATAAGTATAAAAGGAAGTGATTTTTATGGCTATTTATATTGGTGATAAAACTACAACATCACTAGCAGACAAGACGTATATAGAAAAATATGGTATAAGTGAACTTGTATTAATGGAAAATGCAGGTCAAGCCGCCTTTGATAGGATTATTAAGATAGAAAAAGAACTTTTAGGGACTAATAATGAAGAGCTTGAAGAGTATATTACCAATCAAGTATTTAATAAAATATGTATCTTGTGTGCAAGTGGCAACAATGGTGGAGATGGATTTGTGTTAGCTAGAAAGTTAGATTATATTGGCAGAGATGTGGAAGTTTTGCTTCTTACAAGTATAGATAAGATGACGGAATCGGCTCTTGCTAATTACAAGATACTTACGAAATTAGGTATAAAAATAAGCCACTATAAGGATTTAGTGGATAGTGATAGTGGCTTTGAATATTTAGTTAAGAATTTGAATACTTTTGATCTCTTAATTGATGCAGTTTTTGGTGTAGGTATAAATAGACCTATAAAGGATACCTATAAGAGCCTATTTAACTATATAAATTTTACCAGGGATAAAAAGAAAATAAGGGTAATTTCTATAGATATTCCTTCTGGTCTAGATCCTGATATAGGCTTGCCTGTATCAAGCATAGACAATAGTGGCGATGCTATTATGGCTGATTATACTATAAGTTTTGACTATTTCAAAAAGGGCTTTATAAACTATAAGTCTGAAATATATACAGGTAGGGTCTATGTAGAGGAACTAAAATGCAAAAGGTATATACAGGAAGAAGTTGGGCTAAGAGATCGATTTATATATGAAAATGACTTAAAGTTTGAAAAAATGAACTCATCGTACCACAAGGGTGATTTTGGAAGAGTTTGTATTTTTGCAGGGTCAGAAGGATTTTATGGAGCAGCTAGACTGGCAGTTGAGTCTGCTGTAAGTGCCGGAGCTGGTTTAGTGACACTTGTAACCAGTCAAGATGTACAATCAGTACTAGCCACTAATCTATTTGAAGCGATGACTTGTAGTTATGATGATGAGGAGAGACTAGACCAACTAGTATTAAAAGCTAAGTCTATAGCAATTGGTCCGGGTATAGGCGTGAATCAAACTTGTATAGACAAGTTATCATATATATCGGAAAAGACTGATGTACCAATAATAGTAGATGCGGATGCTATTAGGGTATTTAGTCAAGCTAAACTGAAATTAAGCAGTAGGTATATTTTGACACCACATTTGGGTGAGTTTTCAAGTCTTATAGGAGTAGATATAGAAACAATCAGCAAAGATAGGCTTTATTATGCTAAAAAATACGCAAAAGAAAAGGGGCTTATACTTGTTTTAAAGGGAAAAAATACTATCATTACAGATGGTGATAGGGCCCTTGTAAACACCACTGGAAATGAAGGTATGGCTAGGGGTGGAATGGGAGACTGTTTAACAGGTATTATTGCTAGCCTAGCATCTAGGTATGAACCTTTTGAAGCGGCATATAAGGGTGTTTATATACATGGTTTATGTGGAGATGAAATATATAAAGAATCGTTTACTGTCAAAGCTAGTGAATTAATAAAAATCATTCCCAAAGTAATGAAGCTGATGTATAATTAGGAATATAGGAATATAGGAATATAGGAATATAGGAATATAGGAATATAGGAAT
>CAUQSL010000010.1:0-65301 GCA_963520775.1 uncultured Peptostreptococcus sp. | reverse complement strand
TGCTGTCGCATAAATTTCGGATTTTATTCATCAACGCTAGTTGACAAAGAACCAATAAAAAAGGGTCATTATAGTTTTAAAATGCTATAGTGACCCTTTAAGTTATTAGTCTATTACCTTATTTTGTAAAGACCTATTATATTTTATTCTATCTTGTTCATTTAAAACTTTCTTTCTTAGCCTAATTGAATCTGGAGTAACCTCAACTAATTCATCATCTTCTATAAACTCTAGAGATTCTTCTAATGTAAAGATCTTTGGTGGTGATAACTTTATAGCATCATCTGATCCAGAGGCTCTTACATTAGACATTTTCTTATTCTTGCATGGATTTACGACCATGTCTTCTTTTCTAGAGTTCATACCTATAATCATACCTTCATAGACGTCAACTGCAGGATCAACAAAAAGGATACCTCTTGATGATAGGGCATTGAGTGCATATCCCATTGTTTTACCAGCTGTTTGAGAAATAAGAACTCCATTTAGCCTAGATGGTATTTCACCCTTGTAATCATCAAATTTTTCAAATGAAGAAAGCAAGGTTCCTTCACCCCTAGTTGCATTTATAAACTCACTTCTATATCCAAGTAAGCCTCTAGTAGGAACTAAAAATTCTATTTTAACATAGCCACCATCTAGTATTTCCATAGATTCCATAAGTCCTTTTCTTAGGTTGAGTTCGTTAATTATTGTACCTGAATATGTTTCAGGGCAAGATACAGTAACTCTTTCTATAGGTTCAACTAAGTTTCCACTTTCATCTCTATGCATTAATACTTGTGGCTTTGATACTCCTAGTTCGTAACCCTCTCTTCTCATATTTTCTATTAGAATTGAAAGATGAAGTTCACCACGACCACTTACCCTATAACCGTCTGTTGTTTCAAGAGGTTCAACCTTTAAGCCTACATTTACTTCAAGTTCTTTTTCAAGTCTATCCTTTATATGTCTAGTAGTAACAAATTTACCGCTTCTTCCAACAAAAGGAGAGTCATTAACCATAAAGTTCATAGATAGGGTAGGTTCTTCAATTAGTATAGCTCCCATAGGGATTGGGTTATCCTGTCTACAAATAGTCTCACCAATAGCAATATCAGGTATACCGGCTATAACGACCATCTCACCACTTATAGCAGAATCTGTTTCGACCTGCTTTAGTCCCTCATAGACTGATAATTTTGAAATTTTACCCTTTCTCGCATCTTGACCCTCAGAGCAGATACAAATTTGATCTGAAGAAGAAAGTTTACCCTTAAATACACGTCCAATGCCTAATCTACCAATATAATCATCGTATGCCAATGCAGATATCTGAACTTGAAGAGGTTCTTCATCATAATCAGGATATGAATCAACATGGCTTATAATAGTTTCAAATAATGGAGACAGGTCCTTACTATTGTCACTTAGCTCTTTTAATGCAATTCCCTGCTTAGCTATACCATATACAATAGGGAAGTCACATTGTTCATCTGTAGCATTTAATTCGACAAATAGGTCAAACACTTCATTAACTACCTCTTCAGCTCTTTGATCTTTCTTATCTATTTTATTTATAAATAAGATTGGCTTTAGACCTTGTTCTAAAGATTTTTGAAGAACAAACCTAGTCTGTGGCATTGGACCCTCAGTAGCATCAACTAATAGAATAACTGTATCTACTGTCTTTAATACACGTTCAACTTCAGAAGAAAAGTCACTATGACCAGGTGTATCAACTATATTTATCTTATATTCACCATGTCTTATAGAACAGTTTTTTGAATAGATTGTAATACCTCTTTCTTGCTCAAGGTCATTACTGTCCATTACACAGTCTTTCACAACTTCATTATCCCTAAAAACTCCACTTTGGTTTAGAAAGGCATCTACTAGAGTAGATTTACCTGCATCAACGTGGGCTATTACTGCTATATTAATTATATTATGTTTAACACTCACTAAAAACGCTCCTTTATATATATACTAAATTTTAATCAACTTTTATATTATACCAAATAAAGAAAGACATGTATAGAAAAATATAAATAAATATAAATAAAAAGACCTGATTTCCACCTTTTTAGAAAATCAGGGTTTAATTATATCTTTAATAAATATTTTATTATTTCTTTGGCATAAAGTCATCATCCTTATTATATGATGTTACCAAGTATGTAAGAACAAAACCACATACTAATCCTCCAATTATTGGGAACATTGGTACATTTTCATGTAAAATAAACTTATAAATTAAGCCACTCACTGAAGAAAAAACAGAGAATAGGGCTACAAATAGTAGTAAATTTCTAGTAGATTTTTTCATAAAGAACCCCCTGTCATTATAGTATAATGAATGTATATATATCCATATAAATATTATATGTCAAATATAATAAAAATACCATATATATTTTGACACTTGATTTAATATACCTAGTAGGGGTATAATAGAATTAATAAGAATTATTATAAGTTTATATTTATAGTCTGATTTTTAAAGGAGGAATACAATGGGAGACAAGAATAATATAGAAAAAATAGATTTTTTGGTACTAGGAATGTCGTGTGCAGCCTGTTCAAAGTCTGCAGAGAGAAAGCTTAAAAAGACTCCTGGCGTATCTTTTGCCAGTGTTAATATAGCTACTGAAAAGGCAAGTGTAGAGTATGATTCTAAGATTTGTAGTCTTGATAATTTAAGGGTGGCAATTGAAAAAGCAGGTTTTAAAATGAAACTAGAAGATGAGGAAAACGAAAAGGTTGATTCAATAAGTTTTAAAAGATTTTCAGTTGCAATAATCTTTGCAAGTATACTATTTGCCATATCTATGGGTCCTATGTTAGGTATAAGATTACCAGATATGATATCATCTCATCAAAATCCAGTAAACCATGCACTTTTACAAGCCTTATTCGCTATAATCGTTATGGTTGCTGGTAAGAAGTTCTATATAAATGGTTTCAAGTCGCTTTACCAGTTGGCCCCAAATATGGATTCTCTAGTAGCAGTATCGACATCTGCAGCCTTTATTTATAGCGTAATATCAACTTATAGGATCATTGTTGAGCCTGGATTTGTTGATAATATTATGATTAATGGTGAACATCTACCCCTATATTTTGAATCTTGTGGCATGATCATAGCCCTTATTATGCTAGGTAAGTATTTGGAAGGTCATAGCAAATCAAAGACTTCTGATGCAATAAGGTCTTTATTAGATCTACAAGCTAAGCAAGCCGTAATTGAGATAGACGGTAGTGAAATAGAAGTTGATATTGATAGAGTGAAGGTAGGAGATATTGTAATAGTAAAGCCTGGACAAAAAATACCACTTGATGGAATTATAATTTATGGTGATGCATATATAGATGAGTCTATGTTAACAGGAGAAAGTATACCAGTAGAGAAGACTGTTGGAGATAGTGTTACTGGTGCCAGTATTAATAAAAACGGATATATAAAATTTAGGGTGGAAAAGATTGGTAGAGACACAGTATTGTCACAAATTATAAGAATGGTTGAAGAAGCACAAAGTAGAAAGGCGCCAATAGCCAAGCTTGCTGATATTGTATCTGGATACTTTGTACCAAGTGTAATAGCTATAAGTATTATTTCCGGCCTACTTTGGTTTCTTTTAGGGGGAGCAAGTTTTCAGTTTGCCTTTACAATTTTTATATCAGTTCTAGTGATAGCTTGCCCATGCGCACTTGGATTGGCTACACCGACAGCAATCATGGTAGGAACTGGTAAGGGTGCTGAAAATGGAATATTAATTAAAGGAGGAGATGCATTAGAAGCAGGACATAAAATAAGTTTAATAGCCTTTGATAAAACGGGTACAATAACTAATGGGAATCCAAAAGTAGTAGATGTAAAGTTATTAAATGAGTCCTTATGTGAAGACAATGTAATTGCTTATGCCGCATCTTTAGAGCATAAATCTGAACACCCATTAGCATTAGCTATCATAGATTATGTTAAAAACAAGGGTATAAGTATACTGCCAACAGAAGATTTTACCAATTTTGGTGGGATGGGTATAGAAGCTAGTGTAGATAATCATAGGGTTAGTTTGGGTAATATTAAACTTATAAAAAAATACGAAAAAGATAATGATATGTCATATCTTGAAGATATGGTAGATTTATATGCTAGTAGGGGTAATACACCTATGCTACTGGCTATTGATGGTAGAGTTGAAGCTATAATAGCTCTTGCAGATACTATAAAAGAAGATAGTATTGAAACCATACAAAAGCTACATGATATGGGTATCAAAGTAGCGATGATAACTGGTGACAATAAGAAAACTGCAATGGCTATAGCTAGGCAAGTCGGCATAGAAATAATTAGGGCTGATGTATTACCGTCTGAAAAGTCAGAGGTAATCGAAGAACTACAAGCTAAAGGTGAATTTGTTGCCATGGTAGGAGATGGCATAAATGATGCTCCAGCATTAGTTCAAGCTGATTTGGGAATAGCGATAGGAAATGGTACTGACGTTGCAATAGAGTCAGCGGATATTGTCTTAATGAAAAATAAACTAATTGATGTTGTAAATTCAATAAGACTTAGTAAAGAAACTATTATAAATATAAAACAAAATCTATTCTGGGCCTTTGCCTATAATATTATAGGAATACCATTTGCAGCAGGTCTTATATACTTACTTGGTGGACCCTTATTAAATCCAATGATATCAGCTGCAGCTATGAGTTTATCATCTGTAAGTGTAGTTACCAATGCCCTAAGATTAAAGCGATTCAAACCATTTAAATAATGATTCTTGATAAAAAGGGATATATTCATGGATGCTAGTTCCATAAAATATATCCCTTTTAGGTTTAATTAATAATTAAAATAACAATATACTTACTATTCAATATCTATAGCGGCCTTATCTGAAAGACCAAGCGACCTTAATTTAACTAGAAACTCCTTGTGTTCTGGGTGATCAATATAAGCTGATAGATCTTGTGCTTTAACAAGATCTACAAAAAGAATTAAATCCATGTTCGCTTCTTTTTCAGGTAAGATGTTTATAAAAAAATCATACCCCCTTATTACCTTATATTCTTCTTTTAATTTTTTGTATGTTTCAGATAATAAATTTGACACTTGTTTAAGGCAATCCTTATTATTAAACTTAAATAGTACTATATGTTTCATACAAACCTCCAATTATATATTAGTTAACTAGATTATATAATAAAAGCTCAATTTTTCCAATAAAAAAACTCAGTTCAATACTATAATAGGTACATACAGTTAAAATATTCATGATAAAACGAACTTTATTTCTTGAAATCTAGCTTAAAATTTGATATAATATTTTTGTTAAGATATTTAACTTTAGTAATTAAGTTATAGTGTAGGTGATTCTATAAATAAATAGGATTTAGCTCTTATTGTATTTAATTATTAATTATTATTTATATTTTATTATGGAGGTATCAAATGAACTCAAATCAGAAAACTGTTAATAGTCAGGGTATGTTCCCGCTTCTTTCTGAAAAAAATGTTAATCTAAAGAAAGAAATATTAGCAGGTATCACAACATTCTTAACAATGGCTTACATAATAGCGGTTAATCCAAGCACATTAGCTGCTGCTGGCATGGATGCCGGAGCCTTAGTAACTGCTACTTGTTTGGCTGCGGCCCTTGGTTGTTTTATAATGGGATTTGTAGCTAACCTACCATTTGCACTTGCATCAGGTATGGGTTTGAACGCATTCTTTGCATACACAGTTGTATTAAAAGGTGGTGTGCCATGGGAGACTGCACTTACAGCAGTATTTGTAGAAGGTATTATATTTATATTTTTAACGATGTTTAAGGTCAGAGAAGCTGTGGTTAATTCTATACCACTAAATATGAAGCATGGTGTTACTGCTGGTATAGGTATATTTATAGCCTTTTTAGGTTTGAAAGGCTGTGGTCTTATAGTTGCCAATGAAGCTACATTTGTTAGTATGGGACATCTTTCACCTACAGTTATATTTGCCTTTGTTGGTTTATTTGTAATAGGTGTCATGGACAAGAAGAATTTAAAGGGGTCTATACTTGCCGGAATTGCCATTTCATCTATTATGGCATGGATATATGCAGCATTTAATCCAGAAATGGCAACTAAGCTGGGTATATATCTTCCTACGGGAATATTTAAGTTTGAATCAATTGCACCAGTAGCTGGTAAGGTTGACTTCGGTTTTTTCTCACATCCAACAGATATTGGTAACTTCTTTGTTATAGTATGCACTTTCTTGTTTGTGGACTTTTTCGACACAGTTGGAACTTTGGTTGGAGTTTGCTCAAAGGCAAATATGTTAGATGAAGAAGGAAATGTACCAAATGTTGGTAGAGCTTTATTAGCGGATTCTTTAGCTACTACTATAGGAGCCCTACTAGGTGTATCAACAGTTACTACATATGTTGAATCATCAACAGGTGTACTTGCAGGTGGTAAAACAGGATACACAGCTATTACAGTAGGTGTATTATTCCTTATAGCAATGTTTTTCTCGCCAATATTTATAGCAATACCTGCTTGTGCTACAGCACCAGCCCTTATATATGTCGGTTACCTAATGATCAGCTCTCTACGTGAAGTAGACCTACACAATGTAACAGAAGGACTTCCAGCATTTATAACAGTTATCAGTATGGCCCTTACTTATAGTATAGGAGATGGTTTAACTATAGGTATACTTTCATATGTTATAATCAATTTGATTTATAATATTTTTGCTAAGCAAGAAGAAAGAGAAAAGGTATCTTGGGTAATGATAATCTTAGGAATACTATTCCTAATCAAATTATTATTCTTATAAAACAAATTGAAATAAATATTAATTGACAAAAGTTGTTTAATTGATATAATTAAATATATATGGAATATCAAGGACTATTGATTATGTACGTATTCAATAGTCCTTTATCTTGAAAAAATATTTAAAATAAATATGAGAGGAGATACTATGTTACAGGTAACAGATGTTGGACTTAGATTTGGAGACAAGGAATTATACAAGGAAGTGAATCTTAAATTTACAAAAGGTAACTGTTATGGAGTCATAGGTGCAAATGGGGCTGGAAAGTCAACATTCTTAAAGATTCTATCAGGTGAAATAGAACCTAATACAGGAACAATATCGATAACAGAGAAAGAAAGAATGTCTGTACTAAAGCAGGACCATTTTAAATATGACCAAACTTCTGTCCTTGATACAGTTATAATGGGACATGAAAGACTATGGACTATTATGAAGGACAAGGATGCCTTATATATGAAAGAAGATTTTTCAGATGAAGATGGTATAAAGGCGGCGGAACTAGAAGGTGAATTTGCTGAATTAGATGGCTGGGATGCAGAAACTAATGCTGAAAAAATCCTTATGGGATTAGGTATAGAAAAAGACTTGCATTACTCGCTTATGGCAGACCTAACAGGTGCTGAAAAGGTGAAGGTATTACTAGCTCAGGCCCTATTTGGTTCACCTGAAATACTTCTTTTGGACGAGCCTACAAACCACCTTGATTACGCCTCTATAAAGTGGCTAAATGAGTTTATAATTGGGTTAGATGAAACTATAGTAATAGTAGTTTCACATGATAGGCACTTCCTAAATACTATATGTACCCATATAGTTGATGTAGACTTTGGAAAAATACAGTTATACACAGGAAATTATGATTTTTGGTATGAGTCAAGCCAGCTAGCCCTACAGTTAATGAAGGACCAGAATAAGAAGGCAGAAGAGAAAATTGCCCAGCTAAAGGAATTTATAGCCAGGTTCTCATCTAATGCTTCTAAGGCTAAGCAGGCAACTTCAAGGAAGAAACAATTAGAAAAATTGAATATAGAAGAGATACAGCCTTCTAGGAGGAAGTATCCATATGTTGCATTTAAGCCAGAAAGAGAGATAGGTAATGAGGTCCTAGAAGTCCACAATATAACTAAGGTAATTGATGGGGTTAAGGTCCTAGATGATGTATCATTCAGGCTAGAAAATGATGACAAGGTAGTATTTATGGGGGATGATATGGCTGCTACAGCCCTATTTAATATCCTATCAGAAAGGGATACTGACTTTGAAGGTAGCTTCAAGTGGGGTGTAACTACTTCTCAGGACTATATGCCGAAGAACCACAATGAATACTTTGATGGTTGTGAATTATCCTTGGTAGACTGGCTAAGACAGTATTCAGAAGAAAAGAGTGAATCATATATAAGAGGTTTTCTAGGTAGGATGCTATTTAGTGGAGATGAAGCTCTTAAGGAAGCCAACGTCTTAAGTGGAGGAGAGAAGGTTAGGTGTATGCTATCAAAGCTAATGCTATCAAATGCTAATGTATTGATGTTAGATGATCCTACCAACCATTTAGATCTTGAATCTATAACTTCAGTTAATAAGGCCTTAGAAGATTACAAGGGAGTCTTACTGTTTACATCACATGACCACCAGTTTATATCATCCATAGCAAATAGGATAATTTTTATAGGAGATAATGGCATTTTAGATAGAAAGACCAATTTTGAAGACTTTATTGAAAGTGAAGAAATACAAGTTTTATTAAAAAAGATAGTTCAACAATAAGATGCAAATAAAGCTAATGTATTAAAATACATTACAAAGTAGCTATAATTAAAGGGTACGACCAAAAACAACTTATAATAATGCATTTAGATAGGGTAATATAAGTATAATAACTGACACTTATATTACCCTTTCAATATGTAAGGACATATAAGTATGACAAAATCATATTTACGAATATAATATATAAACATAAAGATAAAATCATATATTGTAATCAAAAATCTAATAATTTTCATTAGTAATATCCAAAAATATTTTTTTATTTTTGGATATTACTAATTGTATTTTATATAAAAAGTATGTTATAATAATTTTAATTAAGAAAACGGTAAAAAATCATAAGTTATGAATATATGCACAAAAGGAGGTGTGGAGCTTGATTTATGGTTACTGTAGAGCAACTACAAGTAAGCAAATTGAACTAGGCTACTTGGAGGAGCAAGAAGATCTTATAAAGGACAGGTACTATGAAAGTATCATATTTAAGGAAAGTTCTCTAGATATGAATGTCAAACCAGAATTCGATAGAATTATTTCCTTATTAAACCCAAAGGATATTTTAGTAGTAACACAACTAGATAGGTTCGCCACTTCTATTGGTGATGCAGTTGATATTATAGCCTCTATTAGAGCGAAGGAGGCATCTATTCATGTTTTAAATATTGGACTTATTGATTTTTCTGTTTTGGGAAATGTATTATTTAATACCCTATGTGGTGTAAATAATTTTGATAAGGCCCTTCTAGTTGAGAGGATACAGTCTGGCAAGAATAAGGCAAAAAAGACAAGTGGATTTAAAGAAGGAAGACCTAAAAAATTCACTCAAGAACAGATTTATGAGGCACTAGAAATGTTAAATTCATACTCATATAAAAAAGTAGAAGAGTTAACTGGTATATCTAAGAGTACTCTTATAAGAGCTAAGAAAGATGCAATTAAATAGATAGCATTTTGCTAATATTTTGGTATTATATACTCTACTATATAACTAAATAGGAATATTACCACTTGATTAATAATGTCCGCTTTTGTTGGGCATTATTTTGTATATAGTTATACAAATATGAAAATTAATACTTATAAATATTGGGTAAAAACGTGGTATAAGGAATAAATAAAGTGACATCTTTTTTATTTTTAGGAGGTAGATAATGTTTGACTTTTATGAAATCTTTAAAGAAAAAAATCCTGGATTTATCGGAATAAGAGATAAAACATATTCAGTTGTTATTCCCATCATTGATATAGATGGGCAACAGAATATTATTTTTCAAATAAGGAACAAGAACCTAAAGGTACAGCCTGGAGAAGTTTCACTTCCAGGTGGACGGGTAGAAGAGGGAGAAAAACCTATTGAAGCTGCAATAAGGGAATTTTCAGAGGAAATGTCTTCTAGCCCCAATAAAATAAAAATTATAGCTGAACTTGATACATATATTGCACCTGTAAGGGGAATTATTCATTGTTTTTTGGCAGAAGTTGACAAGGATATTGATTTAGATATAAAAAATGAAGAGGTTGAAGGTGTTTTTACTGTTCCTATCACCTATTTTATTAAAAATGAACCTGAAGTTTTTAGAAATAGAATTTCTATTCAAGCTGATGAAAATTTTCCATTTGATGAAATGTCTATATCAAAAAAATATAATTGGGGATCCTATGAATACCCAGTAGCATTTTATAAAATTGATAAGATTGTAATTTGGGGTATCACCGCAAATATAATATGGAATTTTTCTAAAAATCTAACTTAAATATTCTTTATATGCATAATTTATGATATAATTAGCTTGAAATATTGTATATCAGATAATAAAATTTAAAAGGGGAGCTTTTGCTGAGAGGAATCATTTCGACCCTTGAACCCATTGGGTAATGCCAGTGTGGGAAGTATTTGTCTCACACTAGTGGGACTTTTTTTATTATGTAAAGGAGTGAATTTGTATGGTATTAGCGGATATTGCAGTTATGCCTTTAAGACCGTATGGCTGTGAGGATGAAATGTATAGGGTAGTCGATGAGTGTATAAGACTTATAAAGGATAGTGGTTTAAGATATGAAATAGGTGCTAATTCCACTACGGTACAAGGAGATCTTGATAAGGTTTTTGACCTTGCTAAGAGAGTTCATCTAGTTCCATTTGACTTGGGATGTGAAAGAGTTATCACAATATTTAGAATTGATCAGAAAAAGGGTGGATTGTCTATTGATGAAAAACTTAAAAATCAAAGATAGAGCGAAAAATATAGGATATCCTCTTCTCACGTTTTTACTTATGATACTTATGTGGGAAATCTCTGTAAAGAAATTTGATATACCCTCTTATATATTACCAAGTCCATATGATATCTTCTTGGAGTTCATCAATGATTGGAAAGTGCTAGTTATGCATAGTAGGGTTACGCTGCTTGAAACACTAATTGGCTTGATTTTATCGATAGCTATATCCCTACTAATAGGAATGGTTATGGACTTTATACCGTTTATAAAAAAATGCTTTAAACCAATTATGTATGTAACTCAGATGATACCAACAATAACCATAGCACCACTCTTGGTTATTTGGTTTGGTTTTGGAATAAAGTCAAAGGTATTATGTGTTGTTTTAACCTGTTTTTTCCCTATGTTAATTAATTTTATGGATGGTATGGAAACGATTGACAAGGACCTATTAAACTTATTCAAAATAATGAAAGCAAACAAGCTAAAGACCTTTTTACACCTTAAGTTTCCTATGGCTATGGAAAAATTTTTTACTGGACTTAAAATTTCTGCCACATATGCTTTTATAGCAGCAACTGTTGCAGAGTGGTTAGGTGGAAGTGCTGGCTTAGGTGTATATATGGTTAGGTCCAAAAGTTCATACGCTTTAGATAAGGTATTTGCGTCTACTATTTTAGTTGTTTTTTTCAGTCTAATATTTGTAGGTTTGATATCTTTATTAAAAAAAATATTTATTAAATGGAGGTAAACATGAAAGTAAAGAAATTTTTATCATTATCCTTAATCGGTTTATTAGCCGTAGCTAGTTTGTCTGCTTGTTCAGATGGAACTAAAACTGGAGATTCCGGAGCTGGAAAAAAGTTGGAAAAGGTTAGTCTTGTGCTTGATTATACACCAAATACCAACCATACAGGTATATATCTAGCTAAAGAAAAAGGGTATTATAAGGACCAGGGTATAGATTTAGAAATTATACAACCATCTAATAGTGATTCAGCAACAATAGTTGCAAGTGATAAGGCACAATTTGGTGTAAGTTATCAAGAAGATGTTACCTATGCTTTAACAAGAGAGAAAGATCCTCTTCCAGTAAAAGCTATAGCTACTGTTATACAACATAATACATCAGGTTTTGCCGCACCAGTTGATAAGAAAATTAAAAGTGCAAAGGATTTTGAAGGCAAAACTTATGGAGGATGGGGCTCACCATCTGAGG
This sequence comes from uncultured Peptostreptococcus sp., assembly GCA_963520775.1. Classification (GTDB taxonomy): domain Bacteria; phylum Bacillota; class Clostridia; order Peptostreptococcales; family Peptostreptococcaceae; genus Peptostreptococcus. The sequence continues at coordinate 53,278 of CAUQSL010000010.1, read as the reverse complement.
AAGCTATTATAAAACTTGCTATGAAAAAGAAGGGGGCAGATTTTAGTAAGTTAAAAAGAGTAGATATAGGCCAGGACGACTATTTCACTGCAACTAAAAAGAATATAGATTTTGCTTGGGTATTTGAAGGTTGGACAGGAGTAGAAGCTAAGTTGAAAAAAGTAAACCTTGACTATCTTCCTGTTAGAGACATAGATCCAGCCTTAGATTACTATACGCCAGTTCTTATATCAAACAATAAGACTATAAAAGAAAATCCAGACCTAGTTAAAAGGTTTATGGCAGCTACAAGTAAAGGGTATGAAGAAGCTATAAAGGATCCGAGTGGAGCAGCAGATATTCTTTCAAAGGCAGTTCCTGAACTTAATAAGGATCTTGTCAAGGCTAGTCAAGAATACCTAGCTAAATTATATAAGGATGATGCTCCTAGATGGGGTGAGATGAAGGCTGATGTATGGAAAAACTATGCAAAGTTTATGAAAGACAATGGTCTAATTAAAAATAATCTTAAGGTAGATGAGGCTTTCACAAATGAATTCTTACCAGAATCAAAATAAACTAGTATTTAATAATATAAATAGGTATTTTGGAAATACTAAAATTTTGGATAACATAAGCCTATATATAAAAAAAGGAGAACTAGTTGCACTTGTAGGACCAAGTGGCTGTGGCAAATCTACAATATTTAATATTATGGCTGGTCTAATAGAGCCATCTTCAGGCGATTTTACTATAGATGGAAAATTGAGTTATATGTATCAAAAAGACCTACTATTGCCATATAAGAGTATTATTGACAATATATGCCTACCGATGATTATAAGAGGTGACTCAAAATCTAGCGCTAGGGAAATAGTCAAACCTTATTTTGCCACATTCGAGTTAGAAGGCTATGAAAATATGTACCCACATGAGTTATCAGGTGGTATGAGACAGAGGGCAAATTTTATGAGAACATATTTTTCATCCGATGATATTATGCTTTTAGATGAACCTTTTGGCGCCCTAGATTCTATAACAAAAGCATCTATACAAGAGTGGTTTTTGAAGGTTAGAAAAAAAACCAATTCAACAATTTTCCTTATAACACATGATATTGACGAGGCAATTTATCTTGCTGATAGGATATATGTCTTATCAAATAAACCAGCTCGTATTAAAGAGGAGGTTAACCTTTATCCAAAAAATATAGACAAAAATGATATAAATCAGGTTTCAAATATAAAATATCATATAATGAACCTTATAAGAAGCTAATTTTATTAAAACTAATAAACTTGAGTCATATAGACCAGCCCATAAATGAAAGAAGGATCAATACTTCTCAATTTTACGGGCTGGTTTTTTGTAACTCTTAGCTAAAGTATGGTATAATTAAATATTAGGAATAAGATGGAGGTAATCATGCAAATAGATAGAGAAAAACTTTCACCTATGATGAAAAAATATTTAGAAACAAAAGATGAATACCCTGATTGTATTCTTTTTTATAGATTAGGCGACTTTTATGAAATGTTCTTTGATGATGCCTTACTAGCATCTAAAATACTTGATATAGCCCTAACAGGTAAGTCTTGTGGGCTTGAAGACAGGGCTCCAATGTGTGGGGTACCATATCATTCAGCATCATCCTATTTAAGCAGGCTTGTAGAGGCTGGATATAAGGTGGCAATAGGAGAACAAGTAGAAGACCCAGCTACTGCTAAGGGGCTTGTTAAAAGAGAAGTAGTTAAAGTTGTCACTCCGGGTACATTATTAGAAGATGATTCTTTGGATAGGTCTACTAATAAGTATCTAATGGCTATATATACTAAAGATAATGACGCATCAATATCTTATGTGGATATAAGTACTGGAGAATTAAATTGTTCTCTAATGACTTTAGATAAGGTCAAAAATGAAGTCACTAAAATTCTTCCTGCTGAGATACTAGCTAATAATCAAGATATATTAGATTCTTTGTCTAATATATCAGATATGGCAAATATATATTTAAATAAAGATTTTGATAATACTTTATTAGATAAAACTTTGATAAAAAATACATTTGAGACCTCTTATCTAGACGAACTTGGTATTGATTCAGATAGTCTTATATTAGACTCGCTAGCCATAGTATTGAACTATATTAGTAAAACCCAGATGATGAATCATTCTAATCTTAATACTATAAATATATACCAATCTGGCGACTATATGATATTAGACTTATTCACCCGTATAAATTTAGAGTTAACTAAAACTATAAGAGCGAATAAAAAAAAGGGAACACTACTACAAGTCTTGGACTCTACATCTACACCTATGGGGGCTCGTATGCTTAAAAAGTATGTAGAACAACCACTTATAAGTAAGGAAGCGATTGATAAGCGTCTAGATATTAGTCAAGAGATAAAAGATGATTATATACTAAGAGATGAGCTAAAAACACACTTAAGATCTTTTTTTGACTTAGAAAGAATATGTGCAAAAATAGCCTATGAGAGGGTTTCGCCTAAGGACCTTGTAAACCTAAAAAACAGCATAAGATTGATACCAAATATACTTGATACTATAAGAAATTCAAATGCTCAAAATTTAAGGTCTTTTATTGAGGGGATAGATTCTCTAGAGGATATATATAAAATAATAGAAGCATCTATAAAGAATGAGCCATCTCAGAATTTAAAAGATGGAAATATTATAAAAGAATCTTATTGTGATGAGTTAGACCAGTTAAGGGACATTTCTCAAAATGGTGCCTTTATGATAAAGGATATAGAACATAGGGAAAGGGAAAAAACTGGTGTTAAGTCTCTTAAAATAGGTTATAATAAAATATTTGGTTACTATATTGAAATAACTAAGGCTGGACTATTGCAAATAGACCTAGATGAATCATACATAAGAAAACAAACCTTGGTGAATGCTGAAAGATTTATAACACCTGAATTAAAGGATATAGAAGACAAAATATTAAATGCCGAAGAGAAGATTAGGTCTATGGAATATGATTTTTTCAAAGAAATTTGTAAGCATATATATCAAAATATTGATAGGATTCAACTTGTGGCAGTAAAGATAGGACAATTAGATATATATTTATCTAATGCAATAATAGCTAATAGGTACAAGTATGTTAGGCCTAACATAAATCAAAAAGGAATATTAAGAATAAAGGGTGGTAGGCATCCTGTTATAGAACAAATAATAGGTCCTGAGAATTTTATAGACAATGTTACTTATATAGGTGATGATAATATTATGAATATTATAACTGGTCCAAATATGTCTGGTAAGTCAACATATATGAGACAAGTAGCCCTAATTACACTTATGGCCCATATAGGATCATTTGTACCTGCAGAAACAGCAGATATACCTATTGTAGACCGTATTTTTACCAGGGTGGGTGCTAGTGATGATTTAGGTCAAGGTCAGTCTACATTTATGGTTGAAATGGATGAGGTAAGCCAAATTCTTTCCAATGCAACTAGTAAAAGTTTGATTATACTAGATGAAATAGGACGTGGTACTAGTACATATGATGGTATATCACTAGCCTGGTCAATAGTAGAGTACATCTGTAAAAATATTGGGGCTAAAACATTATTTGCAACCCACTATCACGAATTAACTGATTTAGAAGGCAAGTATCCCGGTGTAAAAAACTATTCAGTCGATGTTCAAGAGGATGGGGATAATATTGTATTCCTAAGAAAAATCATTGAAGGTGCAGCAGATAGGAGTTACGGAATTTATGTTGCCAAGTTAGCTAAACTACCAGAAAGTCTAATTAAAAGGGCAGACAAAATCCTAGGCGAACTAGAAAAAAAACACCTGGAAAATTCTGCAAGTATTGATAAGACTAGTTATAGTGATATGCAAACTAGTAGTGGAATACAATTAAATAGAGATATAAAACTGAATAGCGATATACAATTAAATAGTGATATACAGCTTAGTTTTGATAATATTTTCAATAATAATACAAATTCTAACAATAAAAAAATAAATGAGTATGAGAACTTTATTAAAGAAGTATTAAAAGTAGATATAATGAATTCTACACCTATGGATATTATGAATATCATGTATAATTTACAAAAAAAGGCAGAATTAATGAAACTTAATTAGGAGGTTGATATGACGAAGATTAATATACTAGATGATATGACGATAAATAAGATAGCTGCCGGTGAAGTAATAGAAAGACCATCATCCATAGTAAAAGAACTGGTTGAAAACTCACTAGATGCAGGTGCTACAAACATATTAATAGAAATAGAAAATGCAGGTAAAGACCTTATAAAAATTATTGATAATGGATCAGGCATTGACGCTGATGATATTAATAAAGCTTTTTTAAGACACGCTACAAGTAAGATAAAAAGAGCTGAAGATCTCAATAATCTTCACTCACTTGGATTTAGGGGAGAAGCCTTGGCATCTATTGCTGCTGTTGCTAAGGTTGAAATGTTGACAAAAACAAGTGACGCCCTAATAGGAACTAGGGCAGTATTAAGTGGAGGACAATTAGAATCTAAGACTCCAGTAAGTGCTAATAGGGGAACCCAGTTATTGGTCCGTGATCTTTTTTATAATACACCTGCCAGGAGAAAGTTTCTAAAATCTAACCACGCAGAAATTGTAAATATAACTGACCTCGTTAATAAACTTGCAATAGGAAATCCAGGGGTAAGTATCAAATACATTAATAATGGCAAATTGGTTTTTGAAACAATCGGGGATTTTAATTTGTATAATACAATTAGGATGATTTATGGCAAGGACACCAGTGATAACCTAATAAAGATAGACTATGATTCAAATTATTATAAAATAAGTGGATACATTGCTAATAATAATGTGTATAGGTCAAATAGGAACAACCAATTAATATTTATTAATGGTAGGTACGTTAAAAGTCCTAATATAATGGATACTATTAATTCTGCCTACAAAGATATTATACCAATTAATAAGTACCCTGTGTATTTTATTAACCTTGAGTTTGACCCTGCAAGGATTGATGTAAATATACATCCTAGCAAATTAGAGGTCAAGTTCGATAATGAAGGCCCTATTTTAGAAAATTTGGGAGATTATATAAGGGGTAGTCTTCTTAAAAATAGTCTTGTTGGTAGGTATAGATATAAGGAACCCATAAAAAAATCTTATGAGTCCAATGATACTTTTAGGTCATTCGATAGTTTTTCATATTCTAAAAAAGAACAAGACTTGAATTCTGAACTTGTAAAAGAAAACATGGATAATGATATCAAAAGTCTACATAAGGACCAAGTACATCATGAAGACTTAAGTAAGAATAAAATTCATGAATATGGACAAACTCCATCTATTAAAGAAGAAAAGCTCAATAATTTGGACCAATTTAAATCCTTAAATGAAATAAATATTGATAATACATTGGAAGAAGCAATCATTTCTAATGGATTAAAAGATAAAAATAATGATAAAGAAGTAAATGAAACGTACCTTGATGCGAAGTCAAGCGAAAAATATCTTGAGGCAAAGTTGAATGCAAATAAAGAAAATAAATTTAACCAAGACCATCAGTTATCATTTGTATCGAGTGATGGTTCGGTGAATAATGATTTCGAAGGCCTAAATTACGTAGGTATATTATTCAAAACTTATATTCTTTTTTCAAAAGAAGAAAAAATATACATGATAGATCAGCATGCGGCACACGAAAGAGTCAGATTTGAAATGTATATGAAAAGTTTCAAGGAAGATAGCATAAGGATCCAATATCTACTGGAGCCTATAATAATGGAGCTATCACCAAGTGATATGGAAGTAGCTAGTAGAAATATAAGCTTATTTGAGAGATATGGTTTTATGGTAGAAGTATTTGGCCATAAGAATATAAGTGTTAGGGGTCTACCAAACACATTTGGTAAACCTGAATCCGAAAAATTCATCTACGAACTAATAGACAAGTTTATGGACCTTGATAAGTCTTCTAAAAAAGACAGTATTTACGATAGCAAGTATGATGAAATTGCTGAAATGGCTTGTAAATCTGCAATAAAGGCAAATGACAAGCTAGACTATAATGAGGTAATAGCCTTAGTCGAGTCGCTTAAAAAATGTAATAACCCATATACTTGTCCTCATGGAAGACCTGTAATGGTTTCGATGACAAAATATGATATAGAAAAAATGTTTAAGAGGAAGATGTAGGTCTAATCTCGGAAAGGAATAGTCATGGAAAAAAAAATACCAATCCTTATACTAACTGGACCAACAGCAGTAGGAAAAACTGACCTATCAATTAAGTTAGCAAAACTTTTAGATGGTGAAATAATATCAGCAGATTCTATGCAAGTATATAAGCATATGGATATAGGAAGTGCTAAGGTTAGTAAAGAAGAAATGGGTGGGATAGTTCATCATATGATAGATATAGTTGACCCTGACCAAGAATTTTCAGTATCTGACTATAGTTATAAGGCTGAGGTAATAATTAATGATATTTATTCTAGGGGTAAGTTTCCGATTATAACAGGTGGAACAGGCCTTTATCTTAACTCAATATTATATAATATGGATTTTGCTAATTCCCAGTCTGACCCGCAAATTAGAAAAGATCTAGAAAAAATCCTAGAAGAAAGGGGAATTGATCATCTTTACTCTATACTTGAATCAATATCACCCGCTACAGCTAAACGTATCCATAAAAACAACACTAAGAGGGTAATAAGGGCTATTGAGATTTGTAAAACAGGTGGTAAATTAGGAGATTTCTCTCAAGATCTTAGACCAAAGACTAAGTATAAGCCATACATAATAGTTTTGAATAGAGATAGGGACCACTTATATAAAAGAATTAATTATAGGGTAGACCTTATGTTCGAATTAGGTTTAGTGGAAGAAGTGAAAAACTTATATGACAAGGGATATAGAAGAGAACTAACCTCTATGAAAGGAATAGGATATAAGGAAATTTTAGATTATTTCGAAGGTAAGATTAGTATAGAAGAAGCCAGAGCGCTAATTAAGCAGTCATCTAGAAGGTATGCAAAACGCCAGATAACTTGGTTTAAAAGGTATGACCAAGCCCTTTGGCTCGACCTCGATATATATAAGGAAAGTGACCAGCAAATTGATATTATTAAGAAATATATAGAAAAAAGTAACATTTAAAAGGAGAATTATAATGTTAAAAGAAACCGAAGACCTACTTCTCAGTAAATATGGGATAGATAAAAAAATATTTGACTTAGCCAAGGATGTAGACCAGGAAATACAAATACAATTTGATAAAATTAAAGAAATAAGAGAATATAACCAGCTAAAGGTATTAAATGCAATGCAAGAAGCCGGTCTTAGTGACAATCACTTTAATTGGACTACCGGTTACGGATATAATGACATAGGACGAGAAAAATTAGAAGAAATATATGCAAAGATATTTCATGCCGAAGATGCTCTTGTAAGACCACAAATTGTTAATGGTACTCACGCCTTATCACTGACAGTTCAGGGACTTGTTAGACCAGGAGATGAAATTTTGTCAATAACATCAGCTCCATATGACACACTACAGGGTGTAATTGGCATAAGAGAAGAAAAGGGCTCTTTAAAGGAGTTTGGAGTTAGCTATAGGCAAGTAGACTTTTTAGAAAGTGGAGACATAGATATTGAATCTGTAAAGATGGCAATAAATGAAAAAACAAAGCTTGTAATGATACAAAGATCTAAGGGTTATGCTTGGAGAAAGTCATTAAGTATAAACGATATTAAAGAGGCTATAGAGGCTGTAAAATCTGTAAAACCAAGCGTATTGGTAATGGTAGACAACTGTTATGGTGAATTTTTAGACATTCTTGAACCAACAGATGTAGGTGCAGATGTAATTGCCGGATCCCTAATAAAAAATCCTGGTGGTGGCTTAGCATTGGCAGGCGGATATATAGTTGGGAGGTCAGACCTTATAGAAATGATATCGTATAGGTTGACTTGTCCGGGTATAGGAAAGGAGTGTGGACTTACATTTGGAACCACAAGGTCAATCCTACAAGGGTTGTTTATAGCTCCATATGTAGTATCACAAGCCTTGATGGGGGCAATATTCTGTGCTAGACTTTTTGAAAAGTTAGGATACAGGGTGAATCCTAGTTATGATGCTCAAAGAAGTGATATTATCCAGATTGTACAACTAAAAAGTGCGGATCAACTAATAAAATTCTGTGAAGGAGTACAAGCAGCTGCACCTGTTGACTCATATGTTGTTCCAGTACCATGGGATATGCCAGGTTATGACGACAAGGTAATAATGGCAGCAGGGGCATTTGTTCAGGGTTCATCAATAGAATTAAGTGCTGATGGACCTATAAGACCGCCTTATAATGTATATTTTCAAGGTGGTATGACCTATGACCATTCAAAAATGGGTTCTTTAAAGGCCTTAGAAAAGATGAACATTCTTTAAAAATCAAGAATATAAAAACCAAACACTATTCTAATACAATTTTTATAATTCCTATAAAAAGGAAATATATAAGTATCTAATAGAAAGAAAGACGATAGAAAAATCATATCAATAGTCTGCTTTGTGATATGGATTTTTAGTTATCAATGTTCAACTTATTATTGCAATTTATGATTTTAAAATAATTAGCCTTGGTAAGATGAAATTATATCTTCCAAGACTAATTATTATATAAAAAGTATATATTTTTTTCTAAACAAAATTATTGGTAATTTTTTAAAGGTCTATAGGATTTATTACTACGCCAATATCATTTAGGTATTTTTTTAGCCCTTCATAAGATATATTTACGGTCTTATGGTTTACATTAGGGTGAAAGTTAAGCTGTTGGTCTCCTATAAGACTCTTGTCTAAATAGAAGTGAACTTCTTTATTGAGGTCATTAATAAGAGAAAAAGGATTTACAGATCCTGGTTTTAATTGTAAGACCTTCATAAGTCTTTCTGGTGAGCCAAATGACAGTCTAGTAGAGCCTATTTTTTCTCTAATATCAACCATATCAATATCAGCCTTATGTTCAGCAGTTATAAGATAGTATATATTTCCCTTTGCGTTTCTTAAAAAAAGATTTTTGCATTGGATTCCAGGTGCCCTGTCAGCTATTTTATCCATATCTTCTGCAGTAAATAGAGGTTCATGCTCTATGACCCTGTAGTCAATTTCTAAAGAATCTAATTTATCATATATTTGTTGTTCATTCTGTAAAATTTCCATAATATCCTCCTAATTTATATAACATAGAGAATTATAACATATTTAACAGGTATATTCTAGTAGCCACCTACTACTTTATCTAAAATTCACCCTAGCATAAACTATATGCTGGGCTTACAAAAGTATATTAGACTAACCATATGATAGATTCACAAAAATATATTTGACTAACCAATGCAGGTTCATAAAAATATATTTGACTAACTATATACCAGATTCAAAAAAGTATATATTTGTTACTATGGTACTATTTTTCTAAAAAATTGTGTCAATAATTAGTGTAAATAATATTATTTATCCCCTAAGAATAGATTATAACATAAATAAAGGCATAAATTTTTTGCCACTTATATACTAGTACATTAGTGGCAAAAGACATTGATACTTAGTATTTTTTAAAATATTTATAGGTTGATGAATCTATATATAGTGTCTTATTTTATTAATATAAAAAAATATATAGGAATTTCACCTTAATTTATTAATTAATATAGGTATCCAAAAGTATTAAAAGTATAATGTCATATGTTATGAAATTAATGATACTATAGCAAACATTAATATATTAAGTTTGATATTTTTCATAGAATTTTCATCCAAAAAATAGTCTTGTTTTATTTTATAAAATGACTTATACTATATAGCGAAGACACAATATGTTGTATAGTTTATGGAAATGCACACCTATATATTGTATTTTCATATTCTACAAGTGATATATTGATTAAATTTGGTATTATTTTATAGACAGTTATTGCCCGATAACTTATATATGAGTATGTTTAGTATATTCTATCTGTATATTTTTGTTTTTATATCTTATATTTTATATTTTATATAAAACAGATGATTATACTTTTTATTTTGGGATATTGAAATTATAGAGATAGATTACTAATTAAGTAAGAAAGAGAGTGAATTTATATGTATGCAATAAAGAGAGATGGTACAACTGTACCCTTTGATCATTCAAAAATAAGAATAGCCATAGAAAAGGCAATGAAAAATGGTAGTGGTTTGTACCATCCAGACATAGCAGAAGCTGTTGCTAGGGATTGTGAAAGACATTTTTCTAGTTTAGATGAAACTCCTACTATTTATAAGATAGAAGGTTTTGTTTACGATAGGTTAATCCATTATAATCATAGTGAAACAGCTAGGGCATATGAGGGATATAGGGCCGTTCAACAATTTAAGAGACAGGTAAATACAACGGATGATTCTATACTTAAGCTAATGAGAAAGTCAAATGAAGACTTAATGATGGAAAATTCAAATAAAAATGCTGTAATATGCTCTACACAGAGAGACCTGATTGCAGGCGAAGTATCAAAGGATATAGCGAGAAGAAAATTGATACCACCACATATAGTTCAGGCTCATGATGAGGGTGCAATTCACTGGCATGATATGGACTACACACTTCAACCTATTTTCAACTGTTGTTTGATAAATATACAAGATATGCTAGATAATGGTACTGTTATAAATGAAAAAATGGTAGAAAGTCCTAAGTCTTTTTCTACGGCGTGTACAGTAACAACTCAAATAATGGCTCAGGTAGCAAGTAACCAGTATGGTGGTCAGAGTATAACAATAAAGCACTTAGCACCTTACTTAAGAAGGACTAGGGATAAATTTTATAATTTTTATTTAGATAAGTATAAAGATGAAGAATTAGCTGCTGATTTATCAAATGATTTAATGTTAAAAGACCTGAAAGATGGAGTACAAACCATCAGGTATCAATTATCAACCCTAATGACTACAAACGGACAGGCTCCATTTGCAACTATATACTTAGAAATTGAAGTAGGCAATGAGTATGAAGAAGAAATGGCCTTAATTTGTGAAGAAATGATTAGGCAGAGGCTTGATGGTATGAAAAATTATAAGGGTCAAAATGTTGGTGAAGCATTTCCTAAGCTAGTTTATCTACTAGATGAAAATAATTGTCTAGAAGGTGGCAAGTATGATTATATTACTAAGTTAGCAGCTGAGTGTACAGCAAAAAGATTAGTACCAGATTATCAAAGCGCCAAGATAATGAAGATGAATTATGAAGGTTGTACATTCCCTCCAATGGGTTGTAGATCTCACCTTTCTCCATGGTTGGATGAAAATGGAGACCATAAGTGGTATGGTAGGTTTAATCAGGGTGTTGTATCTTTAAATCTACCACAAATAGCCATCATATCTGGTGGTAAGATGGGACAATTTTGGAATATACTTGACCAGAGACTTGAGTTGTGTAAGGACGCCTTGCTTAGGAGGCATGAAATGCTACTAGGGACTCTATCAGATGTATCCCCCATACATTGGCAGCATGGAGCCATAGCGAGACTTAACAAGGGGGAAAAAATAGACTCTTTATTAAAGGATGGGTATTCTACACTATCTTTAGGTTATGTAGGTATATATGAGATGGTATACGCTATGTTGGGTGTTAGTCATACTACGCCTGAAGGAGAAAAGTTTGCTCTAGATGTAATGAAGCACATGAAGGATGCTTGTGATAGATGGAGAAATGAAACTGGACTAGGTTTTGGATTGTATGGCACTCCAGCTGAATCACTTGTATATAGGTTCTGTAGAATAGATAAGGCTAGATTTGGTGAAATAGAGGGAGTTACTGATAAATTATATTATACGAACTCATACCATGTAAATGTCTTAGAAGAGATTGATGCTTTCAGTAAGTTAAAGTTTGAGTCACAGTTTCATGCTATATCAACAGGAGGTTGCATATCTTATATAGAAGTTCCTGACGTAACAAAAAATCTCGAAGCTGTAGAGCAGGTAATTAACTTTATCTACCATAATATTCAGTATGCTGAGATAAACACGAAGCCAGATGTTTGCTATAAGTGCGGCTATACGGGGGAACTTCAACTAGATGAAGACCTTGAATGGTATTGTCCTTCTTGTGGAAATAGAGATAGGGATGAAATGCAGGTAATGAGACGTACTTGTGGATATATTGGAACTAATTTTTGGAACAAGGGTAGAACTCAAGAAATAGGTGACAGGGTCTTGCACTTATAACTATAGCTTGACTTTAAGGGCATAAAAATCTGTGTCTCATTAATAGATAATAATATATGTTGATATATATAAATATGACTTTGATAGATGGCATGAGGTTTCCTTTTGCCATCTTATTACTTATGGTATAAGGAGAAATTATGAAGTACAGCAAGATAAGAAAACTAGATGTAGCAAATGGGCCTGGAATTAGGGTAAGTATTTTTGTATCTGGTTGTAGGCATAAATGCAGGGGATGTTTTAATGAACAACAACAGGATTTCGATTACGGAAGTTATTGGACTAAGGAAGTAGAAAAAGAAGTTTTAGATTTAATAGCAAATCCTATTGTAGTAGGCTTAAACATTCTTGGTGGAGAGCCACTTCAGCAAACCATGGATGACTGCCTTCTTAATTTTTTGAGGGCTGTAAATGATAGGTTTCCCGATAAGAATATCTGGATGTGGACTGGGGACTTGTATGAAGAAGCAATTAATGATATAAAAAAAAGAAGCCTAATAGAAGAGGTTGATGTTTTGATTGATGGTAGGTTTGAGATTGATAAAAGAAATATTAAGCTAAAGTATAGGGGGTCAGAAAATCAAAGAATTATAGATGTTAAAAGGTCTTTTTCTGAATCTAGACTTGTTGAACTAGCTATTTAAATAAAAATTTGGCTAGATATGACGATTGTATACTTAATAAAGGCAAAATATGTACAAAATGCGGATATTTATGATATAATAGACTTAATTCAAAGATACTATTAATTTTCTTTGAATTTCAAATTCTATAAAATTTATATTTTATAATAATAAAAAGTGAGGTAGTAGAATGAAAGTAGATGCACCACAGCAGGCAATAAATGTTTTAAAGGAAATAATAGCTGAACAGTCAGACCAGCCAGCATCAGTTAGGATGTATTTTGCTGGGGCAGCTTGTTCTGGACCATCTTTTGGTCTAGCCCTAGATGAAAAGAAGGAAAGTGATGTTTCTTGTGTTGTTGAAGATATCGAATTTATAATGGATTCTCAGGAATACCAGGAATTTGGAGATATGGTTATCCAAGATATGAATAGTGGATTTAGGGTTATACCTGAAAAGTTGAAGGATATGCAGAGTAGTTGTGGAAGTTGTTCAGGATGCCACTAATAAGTGATTATATATACCGTAGACCCTAAAAAGTCTACGGTATTTTTTCATATAAAAAGGTTAAATAATATGTTGGTTAAACTAGTGAATATGCTTGCTTTAAAACTAGCTAACCCTTTGTTTTTTGAATTTAACAATAACAATAACAAATAAAGATATAATTAATATAAATAGGTATTAACTTTTTAGACTAAGGAGAGAGTATGAGAAGACGTAGAAGAAAAGGTGCAGATAAGAAACTTTTATCATATAATAAATATATAATTAATGGTATGGTTGACCAAGTTTTAGACGATACCAGTAAGCAGGAGTGTGATTTTCTAAATCCATTTGATAATAGGGTTCTTTTAAAGGATGCTAGATATACAAATATAACAAGTATGTATAGGGGGAGGTGGAAAAAAGTTTTTGGAAATAATAAACCTATTCATATTGAGGTTGGAACAGGCAGAGGCAAGTTTATAACCGATATGGCTAAAATAAATAATGATATAAATTATATAGCCTTAGAAATTAAGGAGGAAGTCTTGCTTAGGGCAGTTGAAAAAGCAGATAAATTAGACTTAGATAACATTTTATTCATATGGGGAAGTGTTGAACTCTTTGATATGTATTTTGAAGATGATGAACTCGATAGGATATATATAAATTTTTGCGATCCTTGGCCTAAGAAGAGAAATGCAAAGAGAAGACTTACACATATAAATTTTCTTGAACTATATAGAAAAAAGTTAAAATTTGGAGAAATACATTTTAAAACAGATAACAGAGACCTATTTGAATTCAGTCTTAATATGATATCAGATAATAACTGGCAGCTTAAAAATATTTCTCTTAATTTGGCCAATAGTGATTATAAAGCTAACATTACAACAGAATATGAAGAAAAATTTATGGAACTGGGAATGCCAATCTATAGGTTAGAAGCAGTAGATAGGGGGCAAGATTAAATTGAACTATATATTAAATTCCATCATATTAAGTTTAGAAATTTTGATGGTACTTTTTATATTAGCGGGTGTATTTAGTTATTTAGGAAAAAAAAATAGCCAATCTATTTATAATTGTTTTGGTATGAAGGGTTTGCTAGTTACAGGTCTTATTGGTACAATCGTTCATGAACTTAGCCACATAATATTTTGTATGATTTTTAGGCATGAGATAGTTGATTATTCACTATTTAGACCCTTTAAAAGTCAATTCGATGGAATTATGGGTTATGTGAACCATAGGTGCGATAAGTCCAGTCCTTACCAGATGGTGGGAAATTTTTTTATAGGAATAGGACCAATAATAGTTGGTACTGGGTTTATGATTTTTTTTATGTGGCTTTTATTACCAAGAGAGTTTTACATGACCTACAATACTTTTAACCAGAATATGACTTATTTGTCCAATATAAACTCTATTGAGGACTCTTTAAATATATATATAAATATCGTCCTGTCAATTATTCATAATTTGACACCTTTTAAGCTACATAATTGGCCCAAATATATTCTATTCATATACCTTATGTATTCTATAACTAGCCATATGGACTTAAGTAAGGAAGATATAGTAAATAGCAAGTCAGGACTTTTTGCTTTTATTATTTTACTTTTTTTGCTTAATTTGATATTTAGTATTCTTGGAATAAAATATCAAATAATACTATTAAAGATTTTTATAAGTATTTTTTCATTTTTAAGTGTAGGTTTGTTTTTTGCACTTATTACAATGTTGATTTCAAAGACCCTAGAATTATTCATATCATAAGCCTGACCTATAATATATAGATTAGGCTTATTTTGGATTCGCTGCCTTTTATTGATTTGGCTATTTATAATATCGTTGTAAGATAATTATCTAGTGGAGAAGAAAAGCATAACTATTCCTTAAATGTATATTTAGGGAATAGTTGTGTTCTAACTATACTTAAATCAACTTAATTTATATAAAAATATCATTTATATATTTTTATATGTTCCTACTGATATTTTTATTCACATATGCTAATATTATTCCTTATCTTGTACTAATATTATTTCTTACCATATATTACTTCTTTATTTTTAATATACTGACATATATAATGAATTCGTGATATAATTAAGCTGGCAAATATAAAAAATAAAGACTATTTTATAGTTCTATATAGACTATAAATATTAGTAGGAGGTAGTTTAATGAGCATTAAGTTAGTAGTTGATTCAGCTTCAGACTTCACATATGAAGAAGCTAGAAATTTGGGTATATATTTCTGCCCTCTTGTGGTTAATTTTGGAGAAAAAGAATATAAAGATAATATAGATATAGATAATAAAAAATTTTATGAATTACTTGAGACTTCAGACCAGCTTCCTAAAACTAGTCAAGTTGGCCCATTTACCTATCAAGAAATATTTGAAAAAATTATAAAAGATGGACATACAGTAATTGCAATTACAATATCATCAAAGTTATCTGGTACATATTCAAGTGCCAGAATAGCAGCTGAATCTTTTCCGGGTAAGGTTTTTATAGTAGATAGTCTCAGTGCAACTATAGGTGAAAAGATTCTGGCTCTATATGCTCTTGATCTTATAAAAAAGCTAGACGATCCAGAAGAAATAGTTAAAAAAATAGAAGAAAAACGTGAAAAAATTGGAATTTGTTACCTATTAGACACTCTGAACTACCTTCAAAAAGGTGGTAGACTTACTAAGGCCCAAGCACTTGCAGGATCTATTTTATCACTTAAACCTCTGTGTACTCTTGCAAACGGTGAGGTCGAGGTTATGGGCAAGGCTAGAGGTATAAAAAAGGGTATGGAAAAATTAGCAGATGTAATTAGATTAGATGGTACCTATGACCAAAATATGCCATCAATGTTAGTATATTCAGGAAATGATTCAAAGCCTTTAGATAAATTTAAAGCTTTGTACCCAGATATATTTGGAAAAGAAATAGAAAGCATACCTGTATCTGTTATGGGGCCAACTATAGGTACCCATGTTGGACCAGGAACAATTGGTTTGGCTTTTTTTAAAAAATAAAAACACACTTATTGAAAATAAATTTTAGACAAAATCGCATATATATATATATAAATTGTGAATATAGTAATATAAAAGGGTTAGGAATAAATTGAATTTCCTGACCCTTTTTATTTTATTTTTATCTAGATTATTATATATATATTTACCTTATTAATTATATAAACCTACTATATATTAATTATATAAATCTACTAGCTATATTAATTTTATTAACCAACTAGCTATTTTCAATTATATAATATTTTTAGAATTATATGCCTTCACGCCTTCAATTATTGTTTTATAAATTACTATTTACATTATATATTAGCGTTTTATAATGGATATATCCCCTATTATCTCTTATCTCTAGCTTTATATACCTTTGGTTCTACTAAGCTCCTATAAGCTGGTCTAATGATTTTGTCGGCTGATATCAGTTCCTCCATCCTATGTGCTGACCAACCCACAATTCTTGCTACTGCAAAAAGAGGTGTAAATAATTCCCTTGGAATACCTAGCATATCATATACAAATCCACTATAAAAGTCAACGTTAGGACTTACAGGTTTTACACTATTTTTATGTTCCTGAATAAGTCTAGGTGCTATTTTTTCTATATTATTATATAATCTAAAATCGTCACAATGTTTTGTCTCCTTTGCTAACATTTCAACGAATCTTTTGAATACTACTTCCCTTGGATCTGATAAAGTATATACAGCATGTCCCATACCATAAATTAGTCCTTTTTTATCAAAGGCCTCCTTATTAAGAATTTTTTTAAGGTATGCTTCAATTTCTTCTTCATTTTCATAATCTGATATATGAGCCTTAATATCTTCAATCATATTAATGACCATTAAGTTAGCACCACCGTGCTTTTTACCTTTCAATGATGACATAGCCGCTGCTATTGCTGAGTATGTATCAGAACCACTAGATGTAACAACCCTAGTGGTAAAGGTCGAATTATTACCACCACCATGCTCCATATGAAGCATAAGGGCTATATCTAAAACTTCTGCCTCTAATGGCGAAAATTTTGCATTTGGTCTTAACATTCTCAATAGATTTTCAGCCAATGAAAAATTTTTATCAGGTCTGTGTATATACATTGACTTATCATTTTCATAATGATTATAGGCATGATAACCATATACTGCCATCATAGGAAATGTAGCAATTAACATAAGACATTGTTTCAAAACGTTTTCTACGCTGAGATTATTAAATTGACTATCATAAGATGATAATGTTAGAATACTTCTTGTCATATTATTCATTATATCTGGAGTGGCAGCTTTCATTATTATGTCTCTAGTGAAACTAGGTGGAAGTGACATAGCATTTGCTATAATTGATTTAAACTCATCTAGTTCCCTACTATTAGGAAGTTGTCCAAATAATAGCAAATAGGCTGCTTCTTCGAATATATATCTCCTTCCTCTAGCCCCATGGACAAGGTCTATAATGTCATAGCCTCTATATAGAAGAAAACCATCAGTAGGAACTTTAGCATCACCAACTAGTTTAGTTCCGTTAAGCAAGGATATATTTGTGAGTCCAGTAAGAACACCCTGTCCCTTTTCATCTCTTAATCCCCTTTTAACACCATATTTATCAAATAAAGATCTATTTATACTATCATTTATATTACATAAATTTTCTTTATTTTTAACATAAGTATCAAGACCGCCAATATCACACATAAAAAAAACACCCCTTTGAATAAATTATTAATAGCATTTTCATTTTTCTTCTAATTGAAATAATATAAAATTAAATTTCACATAATGAAAATATAACTAAAATATACTATATTAGAATACAAGAAAATAACACTCCATAAAATCTAATAATTCACTAATATACTAATATAATTATATTATATTTAATTTAAATCAACTTATAAGACTACTATAATTCTTTTTCTAGCAAATGTCAATATGCAAGTTTTATTTTTTGTATTTCATTTTGCTTTATGAATTAGCTAAGGAGTGCTTTTTTATTATTAGGTCATTTATCTTTCTGGACTCATGTAGTGATTGATAGTTTCTAATAAATAGTCTATATCTTCCCTTCTAGATGCCCAACTTGTACAAAATCTTATACCATTTGAACCATTATCTTCGTAGGATTCAATAGTATAACTTATAGACCTGTTATTAAATACTTTTTGTTGGTCCTTAGTTAATATAGGAAATTGTTGGTTGGTATAAGAGTCAGAAAGAAATTTTATACCCTTATTCATAAAGGCCTTCTTGATTTCCAAAGCGTATTTATAGGCATTTACAGAACTTTTTTTATAATTGTCATCAGTAAAAAGGTATTCAAACTGTATTCCTAGTAATCTACCCTTTGCCATAACAGCCCCCTTACTTTTAGATAGGCACTGAAAACCCTTGTTATACTTATCATTTGTAAAACAAACAGCTTCACCAAACATAGCTCCACATTTAGTACCACCAATATAAAATACATCAGTATACTTAGCAAGGTCTTCTAAGCTGATGTCGTTTTCTTTAGATGCAAGAGCGTAAGATAGTCTTGCACCATCTAAAAATAAGGGTAATTTATATTTGTCACATATGGCTTTAATTTCAATCAACTCTTCTCTCTTATAAAGGACACCTCTCTCTGTAGGATGAGATATATATATAGCGCCTGGTTGTGCTCTATGCCAGTCCCAGTGCTCAAAAAAATCAGACAGGTACTTTTTCAGACTAGCTGGATATAGTTTAGCTTCATTGTCAAGGGCTTCATCTCCATTAGAAACTGTTATAACCTTATGGCCACAAGCTTCAATAGCACCACATTCATGTATATTTACGTGTCCTAGAACTGGTGATACTATTGCTTCATGTGGTCTTAAAATTGATGAGATGACACTTAAGTTAGCTTGAGTTCCACCAACGAAGTAATGTACATCTAAACCATTATGATTACATGCTGTTTTTATCTTTTCAGTGGCTATAGCACAGTAGTCGTCCAAGCGATAACCAACTGTCTGCTCCATGTTAGTATTTACCAGTTTTTCCAGTATACCTGGTAAGCAACCCTCTAAATAATCATTTTCAAATCTTAACATAAAATCCTCCTTGGTTTATAAATTTTTAATATGCATAAGTTAGCTAATGTATGCATATGACAGCTATCTTATGTATAAATTATTACTATTAAGTACCAATACTAGTATCATATGTTATAATAGTATATTATACTAGTAGCTTTGTCTAGTAATATAGAAATATATTATACTAGTGGTAGAACTATAAAAATATATTATACTAGATACCTTATCCAGTGCTATAAAAATATATTATACTGCTAAGTATTTCTAGTGTAATAGTATTCTTATTTAATGAAAGGTAAAATTATGATTAAGAAAATTAACAATAAATCTTCTAAACCTGATAATATAGTAATACGTGATAGTAATATTAAAGACGAATGTATGAATATAGAATCTCAACTACCGGAATTTATGAAAGAATATTTTATATATTTGAGAGGAGCTGTTGCTGTAACAACTAGGAGGGCCTACTTAAATGATATAAAATTTTTTTGTGATTACCTTATTGATACCGGTTTGTACACCAATGCAGAAAGAATTTCTGATATAAGTCTTGATGACTTTTCAGAAATAAATGCTAGAGATATTAATATTTTTCTTGGAGATTACTGTAATTCATATTACAAGGAAAGAAATTCACATAGGGTTTTATACGAGAATAACAACAAGTCCCTTGCAAGAAAAAAATCTTCCATATCTACCCTATTTAAGTTCCTTTATAGAAATGGACAGCTTAAAGAGGATATAAGCATTGGTTTTAATCCAATAAAATTACCAAAGCCACAACCAGATGCTATTAAAAGACTAGATATAGATGAAGTTGCTTCAATGTTGGAAGTAGTCGAAAATGGAAACGGATTAACTGATAAGGAAAAAGAATATTGGTTAAAAACTCGGTTGCGTGACAGGGCTATCTTAGTCCTTTTTGTAACATATGGACTTAGATTGAATGAACTGAGAGAACTTAATATATCATCATTTAATTTTTCTAGGGGTGAATTTATGATTTATAGGAAAAGGGGCAAGGAGGTGTTAATGCCTATTAACGAATCCTGCGAAAGGGTTATAAAAAACTACATAGACTTTGAAAGACCAAAAGATGACTATATAGTAGGAGAAGATGATAAGGATGCCCTTTTTTTATCATTACAAAAGAAAAGAATGACTTCTAGGTCGATTAGAGACTTGGTTAAAAAGTATACCTCTATTGCTATGAGAACTCCTAGAGATAAGGGCTACAGCCCCCATAAGCTTAGGGCAACTGCAGCAACCTCACTAATAGAGACAGGGTTTTCGATATATGATGTACAAAATCTTATGGACCATGACAATGTAACTACTACACAGCTTTATGCCGCTCACAGAAAAAATCTTAAAAGAGATATTATTGAAAATTTTAATTGGTTAGATGAGGATACTCCTCTTGGCAAAAAAAGATAATGATTAGCTAGCCTGTAAAAGTATACATCTTGTTACTATTTAATTGATAGTATGCTGTAATAAAAATTTTAAATATAAATATTTCTTGAACATATGTTCTTGTAGTGTTATACTACTTATATAGGAGGTTGTAAAATGTATGAAAATTTAAGAGATAAGGAGCTTTCTGTATTAAATTTCTTAAGATCCCATATTAGAGACAAAGGCTATCCACCATCAGTTCGAGAAATATGTAAGAGTCTTGATATAAAGTCAACCTCGACTGTTTTTGCTATACTAAATAAGCTTGAAACTAATAAATTTATTAGGAAAGATCCTAGTAAACCTAGGGCTATTGAAATCTTGGATAATGATCTACCTAATAGCCATTCTGAAATTATAGAGTTACCTCTTGTAGGCAGTGTTTCTGCTGGGATACCAATTTTAGCACAAGAAAATATCGAAGACTATATAGGACTACCGGCATCCTACATAAAGTGTAAAAATTGTTTTATGCTTAGGATTAAGGGCGATAGTATGGTAGATGTGGGTATTATGGATAAAGATTATATTATAGTTGATGCCAACAATACTAGAGCTGATAACGGAAAAATAGTTGTAGCTCTTATTGATGGTGAAAATGCCACTGTCAAAACTATAGAGAAAATAGAAGATAAGATTATATTGATACCACAAAATCAATTATATGAACCTATGGTATTTGAGGCAAGTCAAGTACAAATTATGGGTACGGTTACGGGTGTATTTAGGGTATACTAAATTAAAAGGGATATCTCCTAGTATTAGGTTATATCCTTTTTAATTGTATATCTTTAATGATTTTCATATCTTATTCCTATAAAAAAGTACTCTTGCAATACTTTATTTTTGTCACAGAAGGGCTCATAATTTCATATACTTTTTCCTATAATAAAAAATCCTCCTGTGATACTTCATTTTAGTCACAGAAGGACTCATAATTTTATATACATCTTTATATAGTCAATTCAGGTTATAATTAAAGATAACTATTACTATAGTAATATTCCTACTGCATATAGAAATATTGTTCCTCCTACCCAACAAGCTGCTATATAACTATCTACTCCAGACTTATCAGATACAAATTTATGCCTATATTTAACATCTACTTCATCACCTTGTATTTTTAGCTTATTAATATGTTTATAATAGTCGTATATACCATAAAAACCAGCACGTATATATAAAGTGAAAGAAAGTAGAAATAGTCCTATCCATAGAGGTTGTCTAATAACTGATACTACCATAGCTAAAAGAACTTGGATCGCTATAATAATACAACCCTGTAATAACATTTTTCTATAGATATACCAATAAGGTGTAAGCAATAAGGCATATATATTAAAAACTCTTTTTTCTCCTCCCCTATCAAAAGATTTGAATATTAATTCATAATAGTCCACATTTTTTTCTATTAAATCCTTCCTATCAATTTCTTTAGCATAGGATTCGAATTTCAATTCCCTTTTAAAAGCTTTCATAAAATTTACTCCTTACTTAAAATTTACTCCTCATTTATTTGACTGTCATTTTTAATAGCAGATTCTAATTCTTGACTTGACTGAACAAAGTCTGCCTTTTTTGTAATAATATAATTGTTGTTTAGTATATCCATAAATTCTTCACCGCTTATTGTTTCATTAATAAGCAAGTAGTCTGCGATTTCATGCAACTTATCGACATTTTCACTTAAAATATCAAGAGCCCGTTGGTGGCAATCATTAATAATTTTTATTACAGCCTTGTCTATACTTGTAGATGTGTCTGGTGAACAAGCTAGTGAGGTATCTCCACCCAAGTAGGCACTATTTACTGTTTCAAGAGCTACCATACCAAAATCTTCATCCATTCCAAATCTTGTTACCATTGATCTAGCAAATTTAGTAGCCATCTCTATATCATTAGATGCGCCAGATGTCTTAGTTTTGAATATCAATTCCTCTGCCGCACGACCACCAGTATATGTTGTTATTTTATCTAAGGCATCCTCTTTAGTTATCAAGACCTTTTCTTCTTCGTCTATCTGCATTGTGTATCCAAGTGCACCTGAAGTTCTAGGTATTATAGTTATTTTATGAACTGGAGCAGAATGCTTACCCATAGCTGCAACAAGGGCATGTCCTACCTCATGGTAGGCAATTATTTTCTTTTCTCTTTCATTTATTACTGCTCCTTTTCTTTGATAACCTGCAATGACAGTTTCTACTGATTCTTCTAAATCTTCCTGTAAAACAAGGGTCCTACCCTGCCTAACAGCTCTTAGAGCAGCTTCATTTACTATATTGGCTAATTCAGCACCTGAAGCTCCTGATGTAGCCCTAGCAACCTGATTATAGTCGATATTTTTATCCATATGAACATCCTTAACATGTACTTTTAATATTGCCTCTCTGCCACTTAAGTCTGGAAGTTCAACAGGAACTCTTCTGTCAAATCTGCCTGGTCTTAGCAAGGCTTTGTCAAGCGATTCAGGTCTATTGGTAGCAGCTAATATAACTATACCAATACCATTTTCAAAACCGTCCATTTCACTTAAGAGCTGGTTTAGGGTCTGTTCTCTCTCATCGTTACCTCCGCCATAGCTAGTATCTCTTCTCTTGCCTATAGCATCAATTTCATCTATAAATATTATGCAGGGTGCTTTTTCCTTAGCTTGCTTGAAGAGGTCTCTAACTCTTGATGCACCCATACCTACAAACATCTCTACGAACTCTGAGCCTGATATAGAAAAGAATGGAACACCTGCTTCTCCAGCAACAGCTTGAGCTAGCAATGTTTTTCCTGTACCGGGTGGCCCAACTAAAAGAGCACCTTTTGGCATTTTAGCACCAATCTCAGTGTACTTATCAGGCTTATGTAGAAAATCAACTATTTCTCCCAAGGCTTCCTTAGCCTCATCCTGGCCGGCTACGTCGTCAAAGCTGACACCAGTAGTCTTTACATATAACTTTGCATTACTCTTACCAAAGGACATTATTCCTCTAGATCCACCCATTCTTTTATTCATGCTATTAATTAGATATCTACCAATTAACCAAAAAATTAAAAATGGTAGTACCCAACTAAGTATAAAATTAAGTATAGGTGAATTTTCAATAGGTATATCTTTCGAATATTTAGCACCAGAATAATTTAAGGATTTTACTAGATCAGGATCATTTACAGCTCCTGTAACATAAACCTTATTTTTATCCTTCTTAGGTGTAAATTTAATCTTATTATCAAGAATGGTAACATTGTCTACTTCCTTTTTATTCAACATCTGAACAAAAGTTTCATAGCCGACTTGAGTTACCCTATTCTTTTCAACATTAGGTATTAAAATTGTGTTAAACAACAATATGACACCCAATAAAATTGCATAAAACCATATAAAATTCAAATTGGTTTTTTTATTATTATCATTCATTTTATCACCTACAATTCATTTAAAAAAGAAATTACATCATTAATAATCCAATCTGGTGTAGATGCACCCGCAGTTATTCCAATAGTATGATACTTATCAATTAACCTGATATCTAGATCATCCTTTGTTTCAATAGAAAATGTATCAACTATCTTTTCACATATTTTGACAAGTTTTTGCGTATTTGAACTATGTTTACCGCCTATTACGATCATCAAATCAACTTTATTAGCCAAGGCCCTAGCAGAATCTTGTCTAACTCTAGTTGCTGAACAAATGGTATTTTCAACTTCTAAATTTATACTTAGGCTTTTCATATAATCGATAATTTGATCAAATTCTTTTTCATTCATAGTTGTTTGAGCGACTACAAAATAATTAATATCTGCATCAAAACTTATATTCTTTATATCATCTATATTTTTATATATTATAGCTGAATGATTGGACCAACCATTAATACCAATTACTTCTGGATGGTATTTATCTCCTATAACAATCAACTGCTTACCTTCTTCGTAACATTTATTAGCTAGATAGTGAATCTTTCTTACAAATGGACACGTGGTATCTACTATTGGAATATTTTTTTCTTTGGCCTCATCATAGATTACTTTTGACACTCCGTGAGACCTTATGATCATTTTTTTATTATTTTTAGCAGATACTTGCTTATTTTTTTCAATGTTCTCTATATCCGTAATTGTATCGACTGTTACCATCCCTTTTTCTTCATATCTTGCCACAGCCTGTTTATTGTGGATTAAGGGACCCAAGGCATAGATAGAAGATTCCTGATTCATATCTAATTCGTTCCAAGCCATGTTCATTGCCCTTTTGACACCAAAGCAAAAACCGGCATTATCTGCAATCATTATTTTTTTCAATTATAATCACCTACTATCTATACTAATTTGATTTGACACTATCATTAATATTAGCTAAATATATAATATTAATTTAGTAAACTCTTGATTTCAATACTATGTCAATTAAACACCTATATTAATTCGATCCCTTTTTTATGTTCATCAAAGTTCTTGATTACTTCATCAAAAACATATTGAGATATGTTTTGATACTCCGTCTTATCTACTCTTGTATTATAATAAGGTGACATATCAATGGGGTGGCCAATAATAATCCTAACTTTTGAAAATAACCTATAGTTAGTTATTATGCTCATAGGTATTATATCTGATTTCGATTTAATAGAAAATAAGGCTACACCAGGTTTTGCAGGTAAAAAACCATTTAGATCTTTACATCTAGTTCCCTCAGGAAATATGCCTAAAATTCTACCATTTTTAAGTTGACTCAATATAGATTTTACTGTAGATATACTCGGATTAGATCTATTTATTGGTATAACTTCCAATTTATTTAAAATAGATTTTAAAACGGGTATATTGAATAATTCTTGTTTAGCAACTGGAATTATTCTTCTATTTTTTATTGAACCAATCATAAATAGTGGGTCAAAATAATGTTTGTGGTTTGCTATAAGTATATATTTACCTTCATTAGGTATGTTTTCCTGTCCAATGATTTCTATCTTATAGAAAATATTTAATATAAATCTTAATATGGAACAAATAAAATTATAAAACCTCATTATTCACCTATCTTTCTAACAATATTTGATATATATGAAACCACTTCTTCAATTTTCATAGAAGTAGTATCAACTTCAACAGCATCATCTGCCTTTACCAATGGGGCAAAATCTCTAGTGGAGTCAATGTAATCTCTTTTTTTAATATCTTCAACAATATCTTCCAAAGAGACAGATTGGCCTTTATCAACTAATTCTTGGTATCTTCTTCTAGCTCTTTCATCAACTGAAGCATTTAAGAAAAATTTATACCTGGTATTCGGAAAAATGTAGGTACCAACATCTCTACCATCTAATACAACATCGGACTTTCTTCCCATTTCTCTTTGTTTTGCTACTAAAAATTCTCTAACTTCATGAATTTTAGCAACATTAGATACATGAGAACTAACATTAAGACTCCTAATTTCATCATTTAAGTATTTACCATCAAGATAAATATGATTATCTAAAAAATCAATCTCACTAGTCTTACAAATATTGATTATATCTTGAGTATTATCCATTTCAATACCAGATTCAAGACATTTATATGTAATAGCTCTATACATAGCTCCTGTATCTATATAATTAATACCCAATTTTTTGGCAATCAACTTTGAAATGGTGCTTTTACCAGCACCAGCAGGACCATCTATAGCAATTACTAACTTTTCCATTTATACTTCCACCTTTCTTATAGATAACTATCACAAGTATATAGGTATAACCTTTATTTTCTCTTAGTTAAAAATCTTAACTTTTTTTCAAATTCTTTGCAACGCTGACTCCAGCAAGGTAGGCAGTTGAAAATGCTATTTGTAGGTTATATCCTCCTGTAAGTGCATCTACATCAATAAGTTCGCCTGCAAAAAATACTCCAGGGTGTAACTTTGACTCCATACTACTTGGATTTATATCTTTAACACTTACTCCACCTGCACTTATAGTGGCAATACTAATATCACCTATATTTTTTACTATAAAGGTAGATTCTTTAACTTTATTTATTAGTGTTAGTAATAGCTCTTTACTAAGGTTTGCACTTGTTTCAGTTTCTAAATTACGATTATATTCTTTTGAAATTTCTTCTATAATTGCCTTAGTTAGATTGTTTGGTAGATACTCTTTTAAAGAAGCCGCAATAGTTTTTTTATTATTTGTCAGAAAATTTTGGTACAACTCGTCCTTTGATATGTGAGGTAGAAAATCTATAAATATTTCTTTATTTAATGGGTTTTCATTGATATAAGACGATAATTTTAGTATGGCTGGTCCACCAAGACCCTTATGTGTGAAGATTATATCGCCAAAAATTCTAATTATTTTCTTTTTATTTTTTGTCCATACATATGTATTTTTGATAGATATTCCAGCAAGTTTTTTGTTCCAATCTTCTTTCGTTTCAATTGGAACTAGGGCTGGTTTTGGCTCTATAATACGATAGCCCTTACCAGATAAAAATCCTAGAATACTACCATCTGATCCAGTTTTTGGATAACTAAGCCCACCACATGCAAATATTATATACTTTGAAGTTAATAAATAGTCTCCTGCAAAAACAGTCTTAAGTTTATCTTCAATTATAGCCTCCTCAACCCTATTACCGTAGTAAATATCAACATTTGCTACTTCCAACATATTTTTAAGCTTGTCTATAAAATTTTGTACATTGCCCGATTTCAAGTATACCTTTTGGTCATTATCCTCTTCTATGATGTAGTCTAAGCCAATATTTCTAACAAATTTTTTTAAGTCATCATTAGTAAAATTATAAAAGGAAGAATAGAGAAACTTTTTGTTTCTTACCACCATATCAAAAAAGTCTTCTATTGGTCTATTGTTGGTAAAATTACATCGTCCCCCACCTGTTATACTTAATTTCCTACCGATATCATGACCCGATTCGACTAAGGCTATTTTAATTTTGTTATTATATTTATAGGCTGTCAGAGATGCCATTATACCTGCAGGACCAGCTCCAATAACAATTAAATCATGATTTTTCTTCATACCAATACAGCTCCATTATTCTAGAGGACTCTTAATTTGGTTTATATCTAAGAGTTTGCCATCTTTAAGATGAGATACATCATTCATTTTTATTACTTGAGGGCCGTATTCTTTAAACTCAACTATATTAAGGGCAGTGTTATCTTGTTTAATTCTATATAAATTTGAAAGAGGTGCACCTAAAAAACTTAGTAGCATTACCCTCACTGTAACTGAGTGAGATACTAATAATATATGTTTATTTTTAAATTTATGATTTAAAATATCTATAAACTTATCTTGTCTATCCTTAACAAGATGTAGATTTTCACCTTCTAACATTTTTGCCTTGTCTGGATTATGCCTCCAAGTATAAAGGAGGTCTGGATATTCATTTTTTATTTTTGGTATAGTCATCCCTTCCCATTTGCCAAATCCCATTTCTCTTAGGAAGGGGGTTGGGTTTATATCTAAGTTTAGTTCTTTTCCAATAATCTCTGCTGTCTCTATAGCCCTACCAAGATCACTACAATATATCATATCAATGGGAAATTGTCTTAAAACTTTTGATAAATTACTCGCCTGTATTTTTCCCAATTCGGTTAATGGTGAATTGCCATGTCCTTGCGTTTTACCTTGTGTATTCCATACCGTTTGACCGTGTCTAACTAAATAAAATGTGTTCATTATAACCTCCAACAATGATTTATATATCAAATATAGATAAAAGAATAACCTAATAATATTTATTAGGTTATTGAATTACTTATTAAGTCTATTAATTATTATTCATAAATTCCGTATTCTTCCCAAATATCTTCAAGTTCTTTTAAGTATGATTTCACATCATCCTTTTCCCTCATTGCTATTCCCATTACTATTGCATTAACAACACTAAAAGCTGGTACTAATGAGTCAATAAAAGACACCATATTATTTTTTACAGTTACTACTGTATCTGATAGTTTTGATATCGGTGCATTAATACTATCCGTTATAGCGACGACTTTAGCTCCTCTTTCCTTTGCAAAATTTACCACCTTATAAGTTTTCTTAGAATATCTTGGGAAACTTATTGGTATGAATACATCGCCATCAGATATCTTAGTCATCTGTTCATAAGGTTCGCCCATATCCATCCTTATAATTACTATGTCATCTAGTATGTAATTTAAGTAATAAGCTAGGTACTTGGCTACAAATATTGAACTTCTTAAGCCCATTATATAAACTTTTTTTGCCTTAAAAATAGTATCTACTGCTTCTTCATATGATGCTTGGTCAAGGTATTCCATAGTATCTTTTATATTATTTATGTCATTTTTAAAGACATTATTAAGAATTAAACTGTCAGATAAATATTCAGAGTCTGTCATTTCCACTCTCTCGACAGTTGTTAATTTCGTTTTAACTAGTTCTTGAAGTGCGTCTTGGAATTTTGGATATCCTGAAAAACCAAGTGCTGTAGCAAATCTTACAACTGTAGACTCGCTTACACCAACAGTTTCACCTAATTTTGAAGCAGTCATAAAGGCCACTTTAGGATAATTATTAATAGTGTACTTAGCTAATAATTTTTGGCCCTTACTCATCTTTTTATATTTAGTTTTCATGCTATAGATAAGATTATTTAGCTGGTCTGGCTCTATTTTATTTTTTTTATTAAGATCAGTCTCATCTATATTTATTCCATCCTTGTCATTAATATTAGTTGAGTTAAAATTCATAAAAACACCCCTATACATATTCGCATAATTCGATAATATAATTATACAGCAATAATCTATTAATTTCAATAAAGTCAAAAGTTTTATGAATATAATCACTAACTTTAATCATAGGACTTATAATAGCAATTTAATACATAAGAACTAATTTAGATTATTAAAACTTTTTAAGATAGGCAAGTTCTTCTTGACTTAGGTGACGGTATTTTCCTGGTTCTAAATTATTTATATTAATTCTTCCTAGCCCAACTCTCTTTAAATTCATTACAGGGTGGCCAATAGCGAAGAACATTTTTCTAACTTGTCTGTTTCGGCCTTCATGAATACTTACCTTGCAAACTGAATAATTTTTTTTATTGTCACTTTTTAATATACTTATCTTTGCCTTTGAAGTAGTATAGTTATCTATTACAAGGCCGTTTCTAAAACTTTCAAGCTCTTCTTTATTAGGTATACCTTTTATTGAAGCAATATATACTTTTTCAAATTCGTGTTTAGGATGAGTCAGTTTATAGGTCAAATCACCATCATTGGTCATCAATAATAGACCACTAGTTTCATAATCCAACCTACCCACTGGATAAATCCTCTCTTTAATATCAGATACAAGTAACATGATATCTTTTCTGCCAAATTGGTCTTTAACAGAAGATATATAACCTTCAGGCTTGTTTAATATTATATAAACCATTTTTTCTTCCTTAAGGCTTATTTTCTTACCATCAACTTCAATTAAGTCGGTATTTTCATCTACTTGGTGTCCTAGATCATAAATTGTATTCCCATTTACCTTGACTCTTCCTTCTTGTATAAGTAATTCAGCTTTTCTTCTTGAAGTCAGACCTGAACCAGCTATATATTTGTTTATCCTCATAATTATTTTCTCCATTTCAAAAAGCTATCTCAAAATGAAATAGCTTTTTATATTATATTAATTTCCTACTTGACCATTATTTAGCCCATGCGAACTAGGATTATTTCCTCCAGATGTATGATCTGTATTAGGATTTACATTTGTATTAGATCTATTAAATATATTTTGACCATTATTCTCGACGTTATTACCTAAATTAGGATTATCAGTCTTTTCTTCGTTATTATTCAAACCAGTTTGATTCTGTTCAGTTTTATCGACTTTTTTGTATTTCGACCCATAGGTAGAGCCGCCCACATACTTATTTTTATTTTCTTCAGCAGACTTCTTAGCATTTGCCTTTCTTGTTATTACAGCTCTCTTTTGTTTTGAGTATTCATCTTTTGCCTTATCCAACATTTCTTCTGCTTGCCTTTTAATCTTTGATGAACCAGAATTATCGTTTATCAAATCTTGAAGCTCTATTATTGCTTGTTCATAGTCTTTTCTTTTTTCTGATTTTGTAGCCTTTTGCAATTTTAAAGCCTGGTAATACATTCCTCTTGCCTCTGTATTAGCTTCATCTTCATCTAATACTTTTGATAAATTAGACATAGCTTTATTATATTGACCTTCCTCAATATACTTTCTGGAATCACTCATCAACCTACCGGACTCAGTAAAACCACATCCACTTAGGAAAAGTGTACATAATAATATAATTGAAAGTGTTTTTTTCTTCATATTGACCTCCTATTAAGGTATATACAGTCTATTTATACAATTATACCACAATATAGAAAATTAGTATAGAAAATAAGTTTTAAAGCTACTATAAATACTTAATTTAGAACATTGGTACATTTTTACTATTGTCTTTTATCTTGATAATATACCATTTTCTAATCAGAATTAGTCAACAAGTAGATAATTAGTAGGCAAATAATGAATAATAACTAGTTATTAAACTTGATACTTCCTTTTCTAGACTATCTTGCCTAAGATCCCCATTTAGCCTTTTGAAAGTATATTTAACTTGATTTATAATACTTTTACCATAAGTTGTTCTAGCCCTGTATTCACTTACTTTTTCCATATCCACTCTTATATTCCTGTCCATATTTGACACATAATAATTATATTCCACCTTATTATCAAACATCATAGATTGTGTCATCATACTAAGTGCTGATATATAGGCTGAATATTTAATATTTGGATCTGTATTATTTATTCCTGCCAAATAAGCAAAAAAGAATGCCTCGTCTTCCCTTGCAATACCCCTTTGGTGGGCCATATATTTAGATACTAAAAAAGGTTTATATATATCTGGTAGTCCCTTGTTGATGCTCACTTCATTAGTAAATATATAATATCTAGCATCAATCCCCAGTGCATCAAATACTGGACTATATATACTTAACTTAGCTTTTGAATATTTACCTGACAGACTTGGAAATACATCAGCTATAATACGAAAACCTTCTTCTGCCTGTGAAGATAAATCTTTTATGTTTGATAAGTCTGTATTTCTCTTATACTTTACTAATTTTTTAGTATCAATGGCTTTATTTTCTAAATATTTCAAGGTCTCTATTTGTTTACTCACATCAACTTCTAGATTTATATTAGTTGCATACTTTGAATTGTACTTGTCTATTATAAGACTTCTAAGTGATTGTGTGTGGTAGTTAAGACCATAAAATAGTATAAACAGAAAAAATGATATACAAAATATGTTTATACTTCCCCAAAATAGCCTACAAATATATGCAAGCCACTTAGAAGGACTAAATAGTTTTTTAATAAAATTAACTATAACTATTAGTAAAGCTAATACAATTATTAGACTCAAAATATCTCCTATAGGAATATCTAGCTTATCAAATAAAAAGGCTAACTTTTCTCTTATTAGTTTATTTATTATATTAGTGTATATAAGACCTGTTATCTTCTTGTATTTAATTGATATACCAAGTATAAAACTAGTAAAAATAAAAAGTAATATGGGACTAATTTTAAATTTAAACATTACTCCACCTCCATAAGTATGATATATTATACCATAAATTTAAACTAATTAGTCTAAATATAAATTATCTTATTGGAGTTGTCGCATAGATTTGTGTATCACGGTTTCTTAATCCACCACTTATAAGACCTTCATAGTCTATTTTTTTAGTATCCAAATTATAAATAATTATTTTTTCAACTGGATCTAAGGTCAAACTATTTTGGTATTTTTTAGTATTTATAAGTCTAGTATTATTGATATTATAAAGTATAAGCTTATTATTATTAGTAAGTATATTAAACCTATTTGAATTATCAAATGCGTAACTTTCATTCATATAGCGAATATTTTTTCGTATATTACTTGTTTTTATACCCGTATCTACCTGACTATCTAAAATAAAACTACCATCTTTAAAATGCATAGTATATACGTAACACCTATTTCTATAAGTTGAATTTTTCACTATTATCAAACTGTTTTTGTCGCTTAAGTACTTCTTATATATGATTTTATCATTGTCATCGTAGTTATTTTGGTTGATTGAAAAAATATTGTAACTTGGATCGCCCTTATTTATAGATTTTCTTTCTATTTTTTTTGTTTTAAAATCATAGTAAACTATCGATGGCACAATATTTCCCTTCAAATTATTTTGGTCAAATAGAAAGAACTTATCAAAGGCAACTAAACTTTGTTTATATTCTACAAGATTATTATTATCTTTCACCTGACCAAGTATAGTTAACTTATCCCTGTCAATACGGGCAAAAGTTAGCATACTAGACTTTAAATTTTTATTATAGTAGGAAAATAGACAGTAGTAGTTATCCTTGTATTTTTCTATTCTATATAGTATTAACTTGCTAGATCTTGCACTATATTTTATATTTTCATCATTAGTATAGGCTGAATATTCCCTTCCCTTATAGTCATCAAACTTTATTACTAACTTGTCCTTGGATTTGTTGTAGGTATAGTAGTCATTTGTTACAAGATTATTTGGTAGATTAGGACTATATTTGGTGTCCTTATAATAAAATTCAGGAAAACCATCTTGTTTTTTAATATCAAGTTTAACCACCCTTTCACCTTTTATTAAATATGGCTCACTAGTAAATAGGTTACTATCATTAAAAGAACCACGATTTGGTGAAGATATAATGTTAGTATTGATTAATAACAGATTTTGGTCACTTAATATTTTTTCCTGACCATATAGGGTTTTTATTGAAAGTGACTTTTTATATGAATTTTCTACATAAGCTACACTTAAAAATAGAGTCACAATTAAAAGTGTAAATATTACAAAGCCTTTTTTATCTATCTTCATAGTTTAACCCTCCCCTAAAACTCTTAGACGTATGAATTAAATCAAGTATAAATAGGACTAGTATAAGTATATATAAGCTAATTATAAAAATATAATTCAATAATATACTCGAAATACTTATACCTTCATAAACCCTAACTAGTCCATTAAAGTTCATATCTATACCTATATAAAGTACAAAAAAAGCTGAAGCTAAAATCAGTATAAAGAGTATGATTTTTTTTACCAATCTATTTTTAGCACTAGATGTATATATCAAGCTAGCTGCTGATTGAAGACCGATTATTGATGGTAAAACAAGTCCAAAAGTAAAAAAAATAGTGTCAGTATAATTAAAGGCTAAAAACCTTACCTCCGACGTTATAGACCAAATTCCATTCATATATAGGTTTCCAAAATTATATTTATTTAGTAGGTCAATTAGTATCAAACTTAGGTTAATTACAGTAATTGTATAAATATATATACTTAAACCAACTAGTATTTTTGATATTTTTATCTCTATACTCTTATAAGGTAGATTATAAATTATATAGTAAGATGAATTCTTTTTTTTAAAGTCCCTACTTACAATAATATAAGATCCTAGTATAGATAAAATACATATGGGAACAAACATAAGTATGTTTGATGGTATTAAATTTTTAAAGCTTATAGTATGTAATAATACTTGATTTAATAGGTTAAGTTCTATATTATCGGCTGCCTTTTTTAATATTATCGGGTGGATTCCTTTAAAAATATAAAAGCCAGTATTCATATATTTATTATAAAAGATTGTAACAATAGTAAATATTAACCAGGTTAAAATAGCTGCTGATAATAGTAGGAATATCTTTTTGCTAAGCTTTAACTCGTGATAATATAATTTGAAAATATTATTTAAAAAAGTCATATAAACCTCCTAATACTCAATTTTTTTACTTAAATAGAGATTTGCTATAAGAAAAAAAATAGCAAATATTAAATATAACCCTATATCATTCATACCATATGAATAGTTTGATGCTATTATATTAGTTACAAAATACAAAGCAACAAGTATGAATATAGATTTTCTTGTACTAGCTTGCTTATTTAGTTGTATAAGTATACAAGCAAGAATTATTATTCCTATAAATAGGAGCCAGTAAACTAATACTATACCAATTTTAAGGTCATAAAATAGCGGGTTGACTTTTAGGTTATAGGTTAACAAGTGTAGTTTTGAAACCATATAATGCTCTTGTAGTCCATATTCAATAAGATATTTATCAAAACTTAACATTAAATAAGAAGACTTAATATAGGCTATAAAGCTTATTAGCATATAATTAGTCAATATAAATATAAGAACCTGGATATATACAATAATTATATGTATGTATCTAGCTAGTGGTATCTGTATAATGTTATAGATAGATGTATCTTGTTGGATATTGATTTTTTGGTTAACTACAATAACCACGAAAATAAAAGTAAATAATATTAAAGTAACACTTTCCACTATACTAGCAAAATCACTAAATGAATTAGGTAGCAAATACTGACTTTTGAATATTTCCAGATTTTCATGGCTTAAAGACTCTGTAGCAATTATACTTGATATTAAATTCAAAATAATGTATATGCTAGTAAGGATAAATAAAAAAGATATAATAACTTTTTTATTTCTTTTTATATCAAATGCTAAATACTTACCTAGTAGTCCCATCAAAATTCACCTCTCTTAGTTTATCCAATATTGACTTTCCCTCACTAAGCCTCATATCTTCAGCATTAAAACTTGCAACTAAGCAACCTTCTCTAAGAATATGAACATAATCAACTATAGATTCTATATCATCTATTTGATGAGTAGATAAGATGAGGCTTTGATCTTCACCCATATACCTACCTATAATACTCACAAATTCTTTTCTTTTAAATACATCAATACCTGAAAATGGTTCATCAAGTAGTATATATTTCATATTTAAGGAAAGGGCCATAACTAACTTTATTTTGGCAATATTTCCCTTTGACAACTGGTCAATAATATCAGTTCTTTTTATATTAAAGTAATCTAGCATTTCATCTGCCTTCTTATCATTAAAATTTTCATAAAAATCCTTGTAGAAATATATCAGGTCATCTACACTATAAGACGGAAAATGTGTTTGACAGTCTGGTACGTAGACCATCTTATTATATAACCTATGTGATAATTTCTCCCCATCTACTGTGATACTTCCACTACTAGGCCTAATAAATCCCATAATTGACTTTAAAAGGCTTGTCTTGCCAGATCCGTTAAGACCAATAATTGCAGTTATTGTGCCTTCTTTTATATCCATACTTATATTATCTAATGCGTAATTTACAGTCGTGGACCTGCCTATAGGTTGACTATTATATTTTTTACTTAGATTTTGAATGCTTATCATATTCCACTTCCTCCATATCATAATACTTATTTACTAGGTCTATTGTGATTTCTTTGCTAATATTAGCAGACTTCATACTTGAAATGAAGTTTATAAGAGGTTCTTTGATATAGTCTTCTTTCAAAGACTTCAACCTAGTTATATCATGTGTTATCATACTCCCCTTGTTTCTTTCCGTTACAATTAACCCTATTTCGTTCATATAGGAGTATGCTTTTTGTACGGTGTTGAGATTTACTCCAAATTGACCAGCTAAATCTCTCCTAGATGGTATTAAGCTACCGGGGATCAACTCACCTAGTAAAACTTTCAACACGAAATAGTTTGCTATTTGCAAATAAATTGGTGACTTATTGTTAAAGTTAATATAATTCAAATAAACAAACCTCCTTCCTATTTTCAGTATATATCAACATAATGTGTGTAGAAATATATGCCACTCTAGCATGAGTGTATTATAAATATAGTACAGTATAAGTGTATTATAAATATAGTACAGTATAAGTGTATTATATCTATAATACACACAAGTGTCAATAAATTTTTATAAAAATTAGCCTTAGATAGGAATAACTATCCAAGGCTAACTACTCTACACCTTATCTTATGTATATTTTTTTTCTTCCAGATTATTGAAATTTTTCACATCAATACAAAGTAAGATTAGGGCGATTGTACCGGATATTATATCGCTAAAAGCATATGATAGGTATACTCCATCTATACCCATTATATTAGGCAATATATATAGGGCTGGTATAAGAATACCACCATATCTTAATATATATAGTATAGAAGAGGTCTTTGATTTTTTTATTGATTGAAAATATGTAGTAGCTATAGAATGTATACCTACAAATACTATACCAAGTAAGTATAATCTTATATTTTTAACTGTTAAGTCCAATAGGGCTTTATCAGGTGCATAGACAGATATAAAAATACTCGGAATTAATTCAATTAGTATCAAGAATATTGAGGCTATAAGTATTATTACTCCACTTGATAACTTTATTGTACAGACTATTCTATTGTATTTATTGGCCCCAAAATTATACCCAATCAGTGGTTGAGCCCCCTGACTTATGCCGTAAATAATCATAGTCATAAAAAGGCTTATAGACGTTATGATAGTAACAGAAGCAAGATGGTAGTCACCACCATAATTAATTATCGATCTATTTAATATTATGCTAACAAAGGTACCAAATAGATTCATAAAAAAATTTGGTAGTCCATTTTCAAATATCTCTAATATTGAAATAGGGTCTAATATCATGTTAGATTTTCTCAATTTTATTGGAAGATTGCTTGTTCTAATGAAAAAAAATAAAACAAAAACAGTCACAATAGATTGTGAAATAAGAGTAGCTATAGCAGCTCCCTTTACGCCCCATTCAAATATAATTATAAAAAAATAATCTAATATAATATTTAGAACTGAACTTATCAGTACTATAATCATAGATTCTTTTGCATGTCCAAGACTTCTAACAGAATTATTAAGGCAGTATCCAGTTAGTCCGGGTACCCCTCCTATTAAGATTATAAGAATATAATCCTTAGCATATGAGTAAACATCTTTAGAAACACCTAAAATATTAAAAAGCGGCTTTAAATAAAAAATACATACAAAGCTTATAATAAGTTCAAAAATTATAATCAAAATTAAAGAATTATAGAGTATTCTTTCTGCTGAATCATATTTCTTTTCACCATATTTTATAGAAATTAGTGTTGAACTACCAACCCCGATAAGTAAGACAAACGCCATTTGCACAACCTGAAAAGGCATAGTAATACCAATTGCTGTCAGACCTAAAGGACTAATTCTACCAATAAAAATCCTATCAACTATATTATATACGGCTGCTACAAGCATACTTAAAATAGCAGGCATACTCATTTCTAATAATAACTTCGAAATTTTATCATTACCTAAATCATTATTCAAAAATTACCACCTCATTATTTTATTTTTAGTAAGGAATAACCTCATAAGGATACTATACCCCCATGAGGTTATGTTATACACAAGATTAAATTTTTCTACTATCGTTAGAAATTAAAATATTAATTT
The DNA here is from genome assembly GCA_963520775.1 of uncultured Peptostreptococcus sp. GTDB lineage: Bacteria > Bacillota > Clostridia > Peptostreptococcales > Peptostreptococcaceae > Peptostreptococcus. The sequence goes on along the minus strand of CAUQSL010000010.1, from coordinate 14,945 downwards.
GCGTTCCTACATTTTTCTTACTATTAATAATCATACGACCACCATGCAATTTGATAATCTCTTCGCTAATAGCAAGTCCAAGACCACTTCCTGACTTATGAAAATCCTCCTGGAAAAATTTTTTCGATACATTCTTTATATTTTTTTCGTCTATTCCTATACCATTATCTTCTACAATAATGGAAGTTTCACCATAGGCTTGATTTACTTTTACAGATATTATCCCATCTTCATGAGTAAATTTAATGGAATTTTGAACTAGGTTAATTAGGACCTGTCTTAATCTATCCTTATCTCCAAAAATAGGTGTCATATCCTCTTTTAAAAATTCAAAACTCAGTCTTATATTTTTTTTCATTGCCATTGACCTAAGCTGATTGACTACGCTTACAACAAGATTCTCTATATTTAATTCGACAATATTAAGTTTCATCCTATTTGAAGACATTCGAGAAAAGTCAAGTAATTCTTCTACTAATTTAATCAATCTTTCAGTTTCACCATTTATTATTCCTAGACCCATGCTAAGTTCTTCTTTGCTAATATTATCAAGCTCTAATGTTTCGCTCCAACCCTTTATAGAGGTCAGAGGAGTCCTAAGTTCGTGAGATACGGAAGAGATAAACTCATCTTTTAATTTTTCACTTTTTTGTATTTCTTGTGCCATATTCTCAAATGTATTGGCCAAGTCTCCTATTTCATCATCAGATATCCTTGCCTTATTTACTTTGATATTGTAATTTCCTTTTGCTAGCATACTAGAAAATATCTTCAATTCATGCAAGGGACCTATTATGGAATTAGCAAACTTTAAACTCAAACTAATAGATAAGGCAATTACTAATAGCCCCATAATTGATAGATAAAACATAATCTTTAAAATTTCTATATTAACATATTTCAAAGATACGCTAAGTCTTACAACACCCTGAATAATTCCATTGCTTTTAATTGGAATAGATGTACTCATTACATTTTCACCGGTAATATCTTCTTTATATGTATATGTATTCGCTTCACCACCATAGATATTATTAAGAGCTTTCTTAACATCAATATAGTTAATAGTTTTATTACTGTTAAAACCATACTGGTCTATTATTAACTTTCCCTTACTATTTATTATATTAATTGATATATTAGAATTTTGCAGTGTATTTTGCTCTTCCAATATACTCCTTACCCTATCATTAAAGTCGGTATTTAACATATTACTTGCATTATATACAGTATCTATATATATCATCTGCGAGCTTAGGGTCTGTCTAATCGAATTGTAATAGTAACTGGTTGTAAAAATAGCAAAAAAAACTTCAAATATCAGTACTATAAGTATTATTATTATTATGAAATTTTTAAGAACTTTCTTTCTTAATCCTCCAAAATATAAGCCCATTAATCTGCTCTCCTAAATGTATAACCATAACCCCATGCTGTTAGGATGTACTTTGGCTTTGAAGGATCTTCTTCTATCTTATTTCTTATGCGCCTAATATTTACATCTACAATTTTATAATCGTACAAATCTGTTGACCCCCAAACTTCTTGTAATATTTGGTCTCTACTTAGACTATCACTAGCATTAATCATTAAGAACTTTACAATAGAAAATTCAGTAGGTGTAAGGTCAACAACCCTACCATCTTTATATAATTTTCTTTTGTTTATATCTAAAGAAAAAGGTGGAATGTCAAGAATTCCATTTTTCCTAGTATCATTTTCCTTATTTACTCTTCTGATTAAGGCTGATACCCTAAATAACAATTCTTTTATACTGAATGGTTTAATAATATAGTCATCTGCACCAGCAACAAAGCCTTCAATCTTATCGTCTTCTTGCGACTTAGCAGTTAACATGATAACGCCCATATTGTCATATTTTTCTCTAATATATCTACATACATCTACCCCACTCATATCTGGTAACATTATGTCTAAAAGTGCTACTGAAATATTGGGTTCACTATTTAGCTTTTCTATGGCCTCACTACCTGTTCCAGCCTCGATAACTTCATAACCTTCTCTTTTTAGGTTTATGCTAACGAAACTCCTTATGCCAATTTCATCTTCTAAAATAATAATTTTATCCATAAATTCACCTCATACAATTAATTATTAATACTCTCGAACAAATCTCTTAAATTTTTTATGTTAAGACTATATTTTTTCATCAGATCTAGGTTTGCTTCCTTTAAAATACACACATAGTCTTCTGTTTCAAATAATACTTTTGACTTTCTTTCTTCCTTATATTCATTTTCATAATTTGATACTGACTTAGATATTACAGTATATGTGAATAAGTGAAGCCTTGATTTATTTTTATTATAATATACTGAATAGTCGTAATTAGTGCCTATTTTTTCAATTTTGATATATATTTTATCTCTTAGTTCTTCTGGTATGAACAATTTATAATTATACTCAAAAGAATAAAAATACTGACCTATTCTCTTAAGTATTTCATTGCCGGTCAGCTGACCTTTCCAATTATACCAGCTTATAATTACATTGTCTTTGGAATTAACATTTATTAAACCATCTTCAATTTTTGGAAGATCAAATATATCATCGTCATTAATATCCTCAGCTCTTAAATTATATGGATTAATTGCTAATATTGATTCATTTTTTATAACTTTTTCAAACTTAGAATCCCTATATATAACTAATTGATTTACTGAGTTACCCTTTAAACTCTGATAAGTAATTACACTACCAAAGAAATTATCAGAAATTTTTCCATTTAGTATTTCCACCTTATCAAGAGATTCAACAGTGTATGAGGTATCGTACTTATCAAATTGTATCTTATTGTTTAATAAAATCATACTACAAATACTAACCTCATAACTTTTTTGGCTTTGTACAAGGGCTAAACACTCCACCTTACCATCTTTATTATAGTCGTAAAAATTAAGTTTTATGGACGTTTCAGATGAATTATATTCTGCTATCTTTTTTATGTTTCCACTATTATAAGAATATACATATATATTTTCAAAACCTAGGCTTGAAATATGAAGTATTATTTCTTTTTTCCCATCATTGTTAACATCTACAAAGTTGGCATACTTGATAGTTTCTCCCGGTATTCTTACAATACTTTCATCATCTTCTGATATGTGACCTGTATGCATATTAAATACATACATATATATATTACTAGTTCCCTGACTTTCATTTGTTTTTTTCTTAAAAGCGATTATATCCTCACTACCATCAATATCAAGATCAACCAAATTAATTTTTGATACCTCCTTAAAATTTTGTGGTATTGTAAAACTTGTGTCAATTGGTGTTAATTGCCTAACTGAATTATATATGTCTAGACTAGTTCTACTACTAATTGGTTTTACTATTAGTTTTTCAGGCGTTTTTAATGAATTAAAGTTCAGAGCTATTATTGCTGGGAGAGCAATTATTAAAATTATAAATATAGCCCATATATACTTATTAAATAATCTGTTCAACTTATCACCCCTCTAATCATTTTTAGGTGGTTTTGGACCTGGATATTGGTAATAATATGTTTTTAACATACCATTATACAATTTTCTTTTTCTAATCGCATCCTGACCAAATTCATATTCAAAATTATCATATGATGTTATTAAATAATATGACCAATTTTTAAGTTTCCTAAAGGTGTAGCCCAATTCTTTGTAAAGTAACTTTACACTATCTTGATCTTCTAATCTTTCTCCATATGGTGGGTTTGTAATTAAAAAACCAAATTCTTGTTCAGATTGAAAGCAAGTAGCATCACCACACTCAAATTTAATATAGTTTTCTACCCCAGCAATTTCTGCGTTATGTTTCGCTATCTTAATTGATTCGGGATCTATATCATAACCATAAATAGTAAAGCTTTCATCATCTTTTAGCTGTTCAAATGCATTTTTTCTAACTTCCCACCAAATATTTTTATCTATAGTTCTCCACTTTTCAGATATAAATTCTCTATTCATACCCGGAGCCATATTTATACCAATCATAGCTGCTTCTATTAATATTGTACCAGATCCACACATTGGATCGACTAAAGTTCTTCCTGACCTCCATGGAGTTAGGTATACTAGGCCAGCTGCAAGAGTTTCCCTAATTGGGGCCTTGTTTGAAATCTCCCTATATCCCCTTTTATGAAGAGCAATACCTGTAGTATCTATTGATAAAACAACCTTATCTTTATGAATAAATACAAATATGGGATATTTTTCCTTATCTTCTTTTAGCATACCCTTTTCCATATATTTTTCCTTCAAACTATCAACGATTGCCTTTTTTACTATTGATTGTATATCTGGTATTGAATATAGTTTAGACTTGATTGATGATGCTTTAGCTACTGGGAATTCTGCACCATATGGTATAAACCTAGACCAATCAATTTGCCTAGTCCTATCATAGAGTTCTTCAAATGATTGTGCCTTAAATTCACCTATTTTTAGACTGACCCTCTCAGCACACCTTAGCCACATATTAGCTCTAGCTATACCGTATTCATCTGTTTTATATGTTATTCTACCGTCTTCTGTTTTTTCAATTTCAAATCCTAAATTTTTAATTTCATTCGCTAACATCTTTTCCATACCAAAAAAGCAGGGCGATATTAATGTATACTTATGCTTCATATCTCTCACCATTTATATAATATTATTTTAATAAACTGATTTAAGTATATAAGTTCACTTAATCCAAGTAAATACCCATACACAACTAATATGATTATACCATATATTAATATATTTTTCGATTTCTGTTAAAAATATATATTAGCTGTATGAATATCACATAAAATATAATACGAATTTTTTATTATTTATATACGAATTTAACGAAAAATATAGCGTCAATAGCAATTATACCTACATAGTCTAACTATTTTTGAAGGTAATTTTACCATTGACGCTTATTACAATACAACTTATAATTATATATTTTATTGCTAAAAATTTAGATATTATCTAGACTAAAAACACATCTACTAAACTAAAATCCCTTCAGAAATATTGAGGATCTTATCAGCTATATCTCTTGCAAAATTGGTATCATGAGTTATAATTAATATTGCCATTTTTTTACTTTTACATCTAAGTATTATATCCTTAACTTTTTCTATGTTTTCCTTATCAAGAGCTGATGTTGGTTCATCAAAACATAGTAGTTTTGGCTTTAATGCGCATGATCTTGCTATTGCAACCCTTTGCTGTTGACCTCCAGATAACTGATATGGATAATGGTCTTTTTTATCTAATAGGTCAACCATTTCTAGTAGTTCTAATGCTTCTTTAATCGCCTCGTCCCTATCCTTATTAAATACTTTTACAGGTGATTCAATTATATTTTCTAATACACTTAGATGTGGGAATAGGTTGAAATTTTGAAAAACCATACCTATTTCTCCCCTTATATCTTTCATATCACTAATGGAATTTATAACTTTATTATCTAGGATTATTTGACCACCATCAAAACTTTCAAGCCCATTTATGCACCTGATAAGGGTAGTTTTACCTGCTCCAGATCGCCCTAAAACAATAGCGATTTCACCACTATTTATTTCAAAGCTAATACCTTTTAAGACCTCAACTTCCCCATATTTTTTCCTAAGATCTATTATTTTTAACATATCATCACCCCTTACTTATAGTATGAGTATTTATTTTCTAATATAGACATAATTTTAGTTAGCAAAGCAGTCATTGCAAGGTAAATTATTGCAGCATATGCAAAAGGCATAAGGCTAGCTTCTCTATTACTAGCAGCAGTTGCCACCCTTAAGAGATCGTTGAGTCCTAGTATGTATACAAGCGAAGTATCCTTTACTAAAGTTATCAGCTCATTGGATACAGGTGGTAAAACCTTCTTTGTTAACTGTGGTAAAATAATTCTTCTATACATAGTAAGCTTATCAAAACCTAAAACTTTGGCAGCTTCAAATTGTCCCTTGTCTATTGATAAAAGCCCACCTCTAAATATTTCAGCATAATAAGCCGCGTAGTTTATTATAAAGGCTATAAAGGCTACAGTTAATTGGTCAAAAACAAGATTGGGGCTAATAATTGGAAGCACGTAATAGAAAAACATCATCTGTAGCAATAGTGGGCTACCTCTCATTATCCAAATATAAAAACTAGATATATTGCTAGCAAGTTTATTCTTTGATACTCTTACAAGGGCTACAAGTATTCCTAAAGGTATAGAAAATATAGTTGTAACAAAGAATAATTCTAAAAGTATTTTAAGTCCTTCGAACATTTGCTCCTCCTCTTATTGGCTCAAAATAATATTAAATGTGTTTTTTACACTAATTGAACCATTTTTTCTTTATTTTATCGAATGTTCCATCTGCTTTCATGGAATCCAATGCTTTATCTATCTTATCTTTTAATTGACTATCACTTTTTCTAAAACCGACCCCGTACTCTTCACTGCCAAGATCACCCTTTAAGACCCTATACTTATCTGCACCTCTTTGATTTATATAATATTTTAGTAAGACTTCATCTCCAACTACTGCCTTAATTCTGCCAATTTCTAAATCCCTAAGAGCCTTGTCATATGTATCATATGTACTAGGATTCTTACCATTTATCATGTTTATAAAGTCCTTATTAGACTCAATAGCTTCAAGTGCTGATGATGCTGCCTGAGTTCCAACTACCTGTTCTTTTAGGTCTTCTAATTTATCAATTTTTTCTTTAGACATACTAATTGCTATTTGCCTATTATCTAGGTATGGTTTAGAAAATATAAGCCTAGCCTTACGTTCTTCTGTAATTGAGTAACCATTCCACAAGCAATCAACGTTACCGTTATCTAGTGATTGCTCTTTCATTGACCAGTCAATATTCTGGAATTTAACTTGATAACCTGCTCTTTTGAATGCTTCCTTAGCCAAGTCAATATCAAAACCTTCTAGTTCATTTTTTTCATTTAAAAAGCCCATCGGAACAAAGGTATTGTCAAGTCCAACGATTATTTCTTTTTTTGTACTGGCGTCTCCTTGTTTCTTGTCAAGTGTTTTGTTAGAGCACCCAACCAAGGCAGATACTATTACTAGTCCAAATCCCAACGTAATAATTTTCTTAATAAGTGTCCTTTTCATTTTACTTACCTCCTAAAAATATAAATTAATATCTCTTAGTCAGTTACAGGATAATAATACACAAAAAAACTCCCGTACCCTGACATTTGCCAGAGGACGAGAGTATAAATTTCTATACTTCGTGTTCCCACCTCTATTCATCACTACCTCACGATAGTAACCTCATCGAGTACTATATAATACTCTAACACTGTAACGTGTGTTCACGGGATAGCCTACTGTAATTTCAGTATCCAACTCGTAGATGTGTTCAATATAATCATCAGTGTGCTTCTCACCAACCAGCAACTCTCTGTTTAGTATCTTATATCTACTATTTCTAGTCAAAATCTTTAATTTGTGGTTTAATAACTTGTTAGCTTATAGTTAATTAACATGTTATCATTTTGTCTATTAGTTTGTTACAATTAATTCTAATTTAATTATAGGGTTTTGTCAATACGTTTTTTTATATTATTTTCAACTTTATTTTTAGCCCAAGGTACCAAATTAACCTGTCCAAAACTGATATCCTTAAACCTATCACTGTATTCTCCCTTGTAATTTATTAGATATAACAATACCAACTCGAGGTAGTTAATACCCAATAAGATTGTATTCCACATATCTTCAAATTCGAGTTCATTTTTATGTTTTGACTTACATGGATGTACTACTGAATTCCTAAAAAAAGTAATTAAGTCGCTACCATCCTTAAAATTCTTCTTTAGTTTTTCAGAAAACATGTCTATACTGTCTATTTTTGTATCTAATACACATTCCTTTAGCAGTTTTTTTATATTTTGACTAGCCGGATGACTATCGTATTCTAACTGACTGTATACATCTTTCATTTCTACTAAGACAACATATGATAACATTTCTAATGCAGTTTGTATAGAAATTATATTATTATATATATTTCTACCATTGATAGACTCAATATACCAATCAAGACTACTGACTATAGCCGAAGAATAGTAAGGATCTTGCAATTTTTTGCACATTAGAGCAAGAAATTTTTCGATATTATGGTAGTTTGATATAGTTGATGTCCAATTAAAAACGAATCTATAGTCAGATGAATAGTTTATAAACCATTCTCTGTAAATTATTTTCTGATTATTGTAACCGTGAGCATTAATTATGTTAATATACCTACCACACATAAAAGAAAGAGCACTTGATAAGTTGTTAAGAATATTTCTGATTTTTTTAGTCTTAACCCTACTGGAGTCCTTTTTGTATATTCTACCTGTATGAGTAATTAAACTACCATTTTTTGACACTAAGTTATTGTGCATTTCTTTATTATACTTATATCTTTTATCGATTACTAACCTATATTCATTTATATCAAATTCAAGTCTAGCTGCATAAACGAGATTATTGTGTTTGACCAATTTACCTGGTATTTTGTCCATATTAATTATATCAAATTGTAGGTAGTCAACCTCTGTATCCTTTGATTTAATTAAAATGTCATTTATATAACCGTACACCTCTCCATTCATAGTTTGAACTATTTCTGCATTCATAATCTTGTAACCTGGTATATCTATAGTTATTTCTTCCATTGATAGATCTTCTATATGATCTGATATGGTTTCATACATATATATACTAGCTTTGAAATTTATTGATACAGGGTCAGTAACCTTATAATATATATGTCCATCGCACTTTATATCGTAGGTTCCATATATATGAAATCTCCCCCTATAAATTAAAAGATCATCATTGATACTAGAGGCATCGTATAGTGATACTATAGATTCATTACTTATATCCAAATTCTTAACTCCTTCTAATAAAATAAGTACTCTACTTTTTATAGAGTACTTATATTATACTATCTTTGCATATTTAAATCAATTGGTTTAAAAGATGATCCATAAATCGATTCACTATCTTCTTGTGTATCTTTAAATGCCTTAGCAAGCATTAGTTTTATTCTGTTAAGTTGGTTAACCGATGTTGCTGATGCATCATAATCAATAGGAATAATATTTGCCTTAGGGAATTTTTTCTTTATAGACTTTATAACTCCCTTACCTATGATATGGTTTGGTAGACAACCAAAGGGTTGCATACATATAATATTATTACATCCAAGTTCTAAAAGTTCTAACATTTCACCTGGCAAAAGCCAACCTTCACCAGTTTGATTGCCTAATGAAACAAAGGACTTTGTATATTGAGCTAGGTCACTTATTTTATTAGGTGGATCAAACCTCTTGCTAGATTTTAAGGCTGATGTATATGTAGACATATATGTTTCCAAAATTTTCACAACGCCCTTGCTAATAACCATACTTTTCCAAGAACCCTCAAGGTTTTTATATTTATAAATGTTATTGTAGGCACATGCCATAAAGAAGTTTATCAATTCAGGTACGACAGCCTCAGCTCCTTCTTTTTCAAGTATGCCTATCAAGTCATTATTGGCTATAGGACTAAATTTTACCAGTATTTCACCTACAAGACCGACCCTTGGTTTTACTTCTTTTTTGATGTCCAAATTATCAAAGTCATTGACTATATCTTTAATATTTCTTTTAAATTGTCTTATACTAGCATCTTTAAGAGATTCTTTACATTTTTGACACCATTTTTCATATAAGTTATTTGCACTACCTGGTATTGTCTCATAAGGTCTTACCCTAAGTAGTACCTTCATCAAAAGATCTCCATAAACTGCACCCATAAGTAGTTTGTTTAACACTTTTATATTAATTGATTCTTTAAACCCACTGTCTTCAACACCTTGTGCACTAATAGACACCACTGGTATATTGGGAAAACCAGCAGATTTTAGGGCTTTTCTCAAAAAGGCAATATAGTTAGTAGCCCTACAGCCTCCGCCAGTCTGACTCATAAGTACACTAGTATTATTTATATCATACTGACCAGATTTTAAGGCACTTATAATTTGACCTATAACTATAATAGCAGGGTAACAAGCGTCATTATTAACATATCTCAAACCTTCATCAATAATTTCTGATGAATTATTATTTAGTATCACTATTTTAAGTCCTGAATCCTCCATAGCCCTTTCTATAAACTGAAATTGTATAGGAGCCATTTGTGGAGCTAGGAGCGTATGACTTTTATTTATTTTAGTATTTTTTTGATAATAAGCCTTATTTTCCTTTAATTGAGATGGTTTAACACCACCAAGTTCCCTTTCATTAATAGCTGCTTTTAGTGATCTTAACCTAATTTTTGCGGCACCAAGGTTGTTTCCTTCATCAATTTTGATAACAGTATGTATCTTGGATTTTTCGTTTAAGATTTCCTCTACTTGCTCAGTTGTAACAGCATCTAGTCCACAGCCAAATGAATTTAGTTGAACCAAATCAAGATTATCATGTTCCTTACAGAATTGGGCTGCCTTATATAGTCTTGAGTGGTACACCCACTGGTCTACTACCCTCAGTGGAGAGTCTTTTGTGGCTAAATGGCTGATAGAATCCTCTGATAAGACTGCCATACCAAGAGAATTAATTAATTCAGGTATTCCATGATTTATTTCAGGATCTAAATGGTAGGGTCTACCTGCTAGAACAATACCTCTCATGTTATGGTCTTTTAAATAGCTAATAGTCTCTTCGCCCTTTTGTCTAACCTGTGACTTAAATAAGTTGTATTCTTTTGTGGCCTTATCTACTGCAACATTGACTTCATCCTGATTAAGATCAGGATAGTGATATTTCAAGGCTGAAAAAATTCTCTTTTTAAGTTTCTCTTTATTATTCAATGTAATAAAGAAATTTATAAAAGTTATATTGTTTTCTTCAAGTGAATCCATATTACTTTTAATCACTTCTGGATATGATGTAACAACTGGGCAGTTAAAATGATTATCCGAATTAGGATCTTCTTTATATTCATGTGTAACTGAAGGGTAAAATATTGATTTTATACCCTTTTCTATTAGATCTTCTATATGACCGTGTACCAGCTTAGCTGGATAACAAACAGTATCTGATGCGATAGAACTTATACCCTTTTCAAAAATATCCTTACTTGACTTAGAAGACAATATAACAGAAAATCCTAGTTCTGTTAAAAAGGTGTGCCAGAACGGATAATTTTCATACATGTTGAGAACTCTTGGTATGCCTATAATGCCCCTTTTGGCATCTTTTTTATCTAAGGACTTGTAAGAAAATAGCCTATCATACTTATACTTATATAGATTCACATTATCATATGACTTTTCAATCTTTTTATGGCTATAAAGAGCTTCACCAACCTCACACCTATTACCAGACACAAATATATCGGACTCAGTAAACTTATTAATTGTCAATAGACACTTATTTGAGCAACCAGTACATCTTCTTACGCTTGATTCTATACTTATATCATTTAATTGGTCTAAATTAATTATATTAGACCGAATCCCCCTATATTTTTCTCTCGCTATTAAGGCACATCCAAAGGCGCCCATTAGTCCAGCAATATCGGGTCTTGTAACATTTCTTGTGGTTAATATTTCAAATGAACGTAAAACCAAGTCATTGTAAAAAGTTCCACCCTGTACTACTACATTTTCTCCTAACTCTTCTATATCTCTTAATTTAATTACTTTGAATAAGGCATTTTTAACTACTGAATATGCTAGACCAGCCGATATATCTCCTAGACTAGCACCTTCCTTTTGAGCTTGTTTTACCCTTGAATTCATAAAAACTGTACATCTTGAACCAAGGTCAACTGGACTTGTTGCCCCTATTCCCGCCTTAGAAAAATCAACTATATCCATATGTAGAGACTTTGAAAAAGACTCTAAGAATGAACCACAACCTGAAGAACAAGCTTCATTTAGTATAATTTGATCAATAACCCCATCTTTTATCTTTAGACACTTCATGTCTTGTCCACCTATATCAAGAATAAAATCCACCTTCGGATTAAAAAATTTTGCTGCCTTATAGTGGGCAATAGTCTCTATTTCACCTTCATCTATCCTTAAGGCTTTTTTTATTAAATCTTCCCCATATCCTGTTACAGTTGCTCTTGATATAGAAAGTCCCTTAGGTAGTTTTGAATAGATATCTTTTAGTATTTTTATGCTCATATCCAAGGGACTTCCTTCGTTACTTCCGTAGTGTGAGTAAAGTATCTGTCCATCTTCTCCAATTAAAACCGCTTTTGTTGTAGTTGAACCAGCATCAATGCCAAAAAAACATTTCCCCCTATAATTTTCTATCCCTTCTTTTTTAACACAAGCTTTAGCATGTCTGTCTTTAAATGCTTGATATTCTAAAAGATCCTTAAATAGAGGTATGATTTCATCACTCGTAGAATCCTCAAGGTTATCAATATTATCAACCATATCGATAAGTTCAGTAAGAGCGTATTCATCTTCTTTTTCCGCCAATAAACTTGCTCCTAAAGCCACATATAACTGAGCATTTTCAGGGAAAATTATATTATTTTCCTCCAATTTTAAAACATTAGCAAATTGTTTCCTAAGTTCTGATAAAAAATAAAGAGGTCCTCCAAGAAAGGCAACATTACCCTCTATCTTTCTTCCGCAAGATAAAACACTTACAGTTTGAACTACAACAGCATTAAATATACTCATTGCAATATCTGATTTGCTTGCACCGTCATTTATTAGAGGTTGAATATCAGTCTTTGCAAATACACCACACCTAGATGCTATTGGATAAATAACTTTAAAATTTTTGGCAAGCTCATTTAAACCACTAGCATCAGTTTTCAAAAGTGATGACATTTGATCTATAAAAGCACCAGTACCACCTGCACAAATACCATTCATTCTTTGGTCTATTCCGCCAGATAAAAAAGTAACCTTAGCATCCTCACCGCCTAACTCAATTACAGCATCTGTATCTGGATTGTACTCTTCTATTGCTCTTGTACTAGATATTACCTCTTGCTCAAACTTTACACCTATTTTTTTTGATAGTCCTATACCACCTGATCCTGTTATGATTGACTTAACATTAATATTTCCTAACTTATCAAAAATATCTTTTAACTGGTCACTAACAGCCTTTTTAACATCAGAAAAGTGCCTTCTATATTCTTTATATTTTATTGTTTTATCTTCAGATAAAACAACTGCTTTGACAGTCGTTGAACCTATATCAATACCTAATTTATAGGATTTATCCATCACATACCTCCTCTAGATAACTTATATATGTAAGATAGAATACAAAATAATTTACCAACTTTTTATATAAGATAACTATATTATAAGTTATTCATCTCCAATAGATTATCCTATTATTATACCCATATAAATAGATATTATAACAGAATATTATTTTTGTAATATCTATTTATACAGGTCATTATTATTTGTATCTGTTTACATAGGTGATTATTATTTTTTTATATATTATATGATGACTCTTATTTAATAGTACAAAAAGACCTTATGCAATTGTCTGCATAAGGTCTTCTTGTACTTATCTTATTTATATAAGGATTAATCCTATTTATACAATATTATTGGTGTATTACCTAAGTTTACTTGACACTAGGCTTACTAAGTCAGCGGTTCTTTCTGCATATGCCCATTCATTATCATACCAAGAAATGATTTTCACCAAACCATCATCCATAACCATTGTTGACATGGCATCTACTATTGATGATCTCTTATCTCCTTTAAAATCAACAGATACCAAAGGTTTATCGCAATATCCTAAAATTCCCTTTAGCTCATTTTCCGAAGCTTCCTTAAGGGCCTTATTTATATCTTCAACTCTTACATCCTTTTTCTTTAAGTTTACAACTAAGTCGACAACTGATACTGTTTGCGTTGGAACTCTTAGAGAAAATCCATTTAATTTACCTTCAAGATTAGGAAGGACTAATGAAACGGCCTTAGCAGCTCCTGTAGTTGTTGGAATAATTGAACCTGCACACGCCCTAGCTCTTCTAAGATCTTTATGAGTTTTGTCTAAAACTTGTTGGTCATTAGTGTATGCATGGACAGTAGTCATCATACCATTTTCAATTCCGAACTTTTCATCTATAACCTTGGCTACTGGTGCAAGACAGTTTGTTGTACAAGAGGCATTAGATATTATATTATGTAGTGAATTATCATACTTGTCGTCATTTACACCTAATACAAGAGTTATATCTTCATTTTTGGCAGGACAAGTAATAACTACTTTTTTTGCTCCAGCCTCAATATGACCAATCGCATCTTCCCTATTTTTAAACTTTCCAGTATTGTCTATTACAATATCAACACCAAGATCTTTCCAAGGTATTTCATTTGGCCTAGCAGCCCTAGTAATTGTTATATCTCTACCATTAATAGATATACAATCGTTATTTTTAACTTCAACAGTTCCCTTAAATATACCATAACTTGAATCATATTCAAATAGATGAGCTAGTGTTTCAGCTGTGGCTCTTGCGTTTATAGCTACTATTTCATAATCGTGTCTAGCAGATTCCTCTACAATCCTCAAAACTGATCTTCCTATTCTACCAAATCCATTTAAACCAACTCTAATTTTCATTTTAATCCTCCTAGAATATAGTGTGTATTATATATAAAAAACACTGATTATTAGTATAGTATTTTTACATATATATTGTATACTATTTGCTGATCTAATGCAATAGAATAAGGAAAACTTTTTCAATTTTTTCTTGATAAAAAAAGCTGTTATATATCACATTTGTTTTTATATTACTAAAACCTCTGTATAAGAGAATATCCTAGCATAAAAACTTATATGTAAAAAGAATATTATACAAGTAAAATCTAGATACAAGAAAATATTATACTATAATAAAAAGGTTGTATAATATTTAGCGTTGGTGAGAGAAAAAGTTCTCTCCCAAC
>CAUQSL010000009.1:0-68308 GCA_963520775.1 uncultured Peptostreptococcus sp. | reverse complement strand
AGCAAGCCGGCCTATATGAAAGCTTTCCCCTTAGGACTGTATATTCTATCCCCTTAATCTTTTCTTTTTCGTTACCTAAAATTACTAAATTGTTATCGTTAATTCCCAAGATTTCTGTTATACTAGCATTAGAACACATATCATTTTTTTTTTAATTGTGGTGATTTAAATTATACATGAGATTTGATGTGTGTTCTTCTTTTTTTGCAAAAAATTTAGCGTTGGGAGAGAATTTTTTCTCTCACCAACGCTAAATATTATACAACCATTTTATCTTTGTTATATCTTGTCTATTTCACAAAGGAAAGTGAGTTTATCATACTAGTAGATATAGTGCTTTCACCACCTAGTATTACTGACTGACTTATCTTTCCATTTAACCTATCCTTAATGCTATTTGGTATACTTGTCCTATTGACAAGTAGGATAGGCATTTTTGCCCTGGCAGTAACTGCTCCTGCTGACAAGGCATCTATTGAGTTATATCCATTTGCAAACATAACCTTCTTAGTGTTTGGATATGATTCATCTGCTATGGCCAAGGCAGTCTTAAACCTATCCTGACCTGATAGTCTAGTCTTAGTCTTCGCCCTTACCTGATTTACGACAGAGTCTGAAATAGAGTTAGAGCCACCGACTACATATACCTGGTCAAGGTTCCATCCATTAAACTTGGCCCTGGCATTTCCTTCCAGTTCTCCAGACCTAGTCATGATTACTGGTAATCCCTGGCTTGTGGCAAGTCCTGATACCGTCAAGGCATCTGCCTCCTTAGAACCATTAATCAGGATGGCCTTAGATACTTTAGTTATATCCTTGACCTCTTGGGCTATCATGGCAGAAGTTTCATACCTGTTATTTCCTGCTAATCTTCTAACCCTATAACCCTTCTTCCTCATCTCGCCTTCTACCTTATAACTAACTGATGAGCTACCTCCAACTATGATTATATTCTTAGCCTTTAACCTGGATATTTCATTTAGGACGCTTTCATCCGTAGTATCTTTATTTGTCAACAGTATTGGTGCCTTATGGGCATTTGCAAATGATGCTGATACTAGGGCATCTGCATTATTTTTTCCACTTGCCAGTATTACAGTATCTGCTGAACTGAAGTACTTTTGGCTAATTTTGGCTGAAGTTTCATACCTGTTGCTACCTGCAAGTCTTTCAGTGTTTTTACCATTAAGTTCTTCATTGCCTGCATCAAAATCTATACCATCTTGGTCACTGATATCTTTAGCATTCGACCAGTCAAATTCTAACATAGCATTCTGTGCACCTGAGCCCTTAACTATTTTATCATAACTACTTGCATTGCTTTGTATAGAGTCCATAGCATCCACATAAACCTTTATATATATTTTACTTTCTTTAGTAGTTGGTCTGTTAAAAGCTATTATTCTTGGGAAATATCTATCCTTTCCATCCATAGCCCTGTCAATATACGTTTTATATACTCTAGCCATTTCTGGTTCAGACGACATTGAAGATCCCGGATATATTAACATATCAGTTAAATGTCCATATTTGTTCATGAGAGAAATACCCTTCATGCCCAGGTATATAGTTGACTTACCATCCTTGGTATATACTATCGCTTCCCTATCTATAGCTTTGTCTCCCATAGATGCTTCTTTTTGATTATAAGCTTGGACCATCTTAACTGGTACCCTATATTTTTTAACTTGTTTTTTCTTATCTTCTCCATTATTATCTGAATCACCAGTCTTGTCCTTAGACTTATCACCTATAAGGTTATCACCTCCATTATTAGGATTTGGGTCTTTCTTAATATTTGCTATAGAAAACCTCAATACTTCTCTAGCAGTTAGATAATGTAATTCTGTAGACTTAGGATCATTTATAGTTTTTTTTGCAGAAGATATCGCAGCCTCTACCAAAGACTTTGAATTTCCTGTAACTACACCTGATTTTAGAATTGATTCAGCCAATTCTATATCTTTAATTAAAAGCTCTTTTATTTCCTTGCTTATCTTAGGATTTTCATTTGGTTTTGGCTCATTATTATCTATAGATGAAATATCAAATACCAATCTTGCTGCCTGTGAACCCTTCCATTTTATTCCTTCTATCTCATATGGATTAGCATTATTACCCTTTATCATATCCATGGCATCAACTGCAACTTCTACGAAAATCACTTCGTCTAAAGAATCTCTTGTTATTGTATATTCAAGTGGAAATTCCCTTTCTTTGCCATACAAGTCTTTATCTTTAGTCATACTTACAGGATGTAGTTCTTCAGATAGCTTACTATCCACTCCATCTTTATAAACTTTAATTCCATACAAGTGTCCATAGAATGTATCAGTTCCCCAGTTTCTACTAATTCCTTTGAAATTAATAGTATATATATATTTGCCATCCTTTGTTCTTTTAATCTTCGAAGTCTTAATTAGGGCTGCATTTCCCATAGAATCTCTATCCGCATAACCGTGAAGCAATTTTACTGGTACAGTCCATTCCTTTTCGGTATTAGGTCCTGGTTGCGGTTGTGGATCTGGCTGTGGTTGTGGATCCTTACCATCTGCTGATTTTATCTGTGTATAATCGATCACCAATCCACCTATCTGTAAAATATCGCTATCCGCCTTGTGGTCAGGAGAGAATATCTGATTCATGACATCAACTGAAACTCCTATATATCTAACAGGATTTTTCTTATCCAAAGTTAATGGTATAGATACTCTCCTTATATAGTCTCTCTTGACACCGTCTATCCCCTTTGTATTTTCCTTAGCGATAATCTTACCTGGCTTGCTCATATCTTCTATCATCTTGCTATAGTCAGCCTTTTGACCTTCAGCAATATCGTAATAGAATAGTTTCATCAACCTACCATACTTATCACCTATCTGAACTCCAGATACATCAAATTCTAGTTCTTGTTTGTCTCCATTTACAATTAACTTAGCTAAACCTTCAACAGCACCATTTCCCATAGAAGTATCTGACATCTTAAAGAAATGCCTCATTTGAATCGGAACTAGATATTCACCATTCTTTAATTCTGGTTGCCTAGCAAAGTCTTTATTGACCAATTTTAACTCGGATATGGCATAATTTATTTTTTCAATAGATGCCAACTTTTCTTTATCAGTCATACTAGACATCTTTTCTTCTACTTCTTTAACTACTGCCTCTAGTTTTTCCTTCGATGTCTTAGTTTTTAAAACCTTAGTTACAGGATCTTTTGCTTTAGCTAAAGCATTATTCAACATTATATCTTCAGGCTTGTCATAATTTGAATCAAGTCTAATAATAGCGAGCTTTAATTCATTCAGACTATTTTTAACCTGTTCCTTATTGTTATTTGAGCTGATCAATTCTAACTTAGGTTTTACATCTTTGTATAGTTTATCTAATTGAGCCTTATTATATCTTGCCTTGGCATCCTCTGTATTAAGGTAGTCAACTAATTTCTTGTATTCAGATTTTAGAGCATCGATATTTTCATCATTATTAACCTCTGCAATGACTATTTTTCCTTCATGGTTGTTTATATCGAAACACAGTTTTTTAGTATCCTTGTTTTTACCATTCAATAAACCTAAATCTATATAGGTATCTTCATTTGGTGAAGATGTCAATTCCATTAAACTGCCATCTTCTGCAAATCTAAATACCTTCACTTTAGAATTATCTAATAAAATCGGATACAGATCATTATTCTTATCCATATCTATAGTAAGAGACCACTTATAAAGATCTTTGTATTTCTTATAATTTTCTTCGGGCTCTTTCAAAAATTTTAAATCAGCCTTTAATTCCTCTTCAGTAAACTTAAATTTATCAGTATTCCACTCACCATCGTGTATTTTGACAGGTTTACCATCTTTTCCTAATAATCTATAATCCAATACCGAAAATACAGATATTCCCTTTGCATTTAATTTTTCTCTAATATTTTCATATTGATTGCCCTCTGTCACTTTGCTTAAATCAAGTCTAGTATCTACATACATACCATAACCTGGAATTTCAGACTTAAATCCTCTGCCTGATGCTCCTAACATAGCATCACGCTCTGATCCATTAAATACTGTTTTCATATTTATAAAATTCTCACTATACAAAGCTGTATGTTTAATGTCTGCTACCAAGGTCTCTGATGGCTCCATACCTTTTGAAAATGCCTTTACTCTCAACTTTAAGACTCCCTCATCATTGATGTTCTGAGGTGAATTTCCAAGAGGTTCATAATTTGATGACTTTCTATAATTAATCTCTAATTTTCTATTATTTAAATTAACTTCTCTTAAACTCTCAGAATTTTCATCTGGTTCACTTCCATCTAGAGTGAATTTTAAATCTGGTCTATTATCTAAAATATCATTGTGACTACTAATTGAAATATGTATTCCTCTTAAATCGTCATATGGATATACCTTTTCTGGTTCAAATTTACCAGAATCATTCCCTGCGCTTATTTCAAGTATTTCCGGTTTTTTCAGTTTTTTTGCACCATGACCACTATTTTCTTTTTTAAATCCCTGGTAGGCATTTAAGATATCTTGTTTGCTTGAATACTCGCTCATAGGCCATGAATACTTACTTTCATCTAATGACTCAATATATTTTTTAATTGTTTCATATAGATTTACATCGACATTCAAAACACTACTTTTTTCTACAGTTTTAATTCCGTCTCTTGTGTAAATTTTGTAGAAAGTATCTTCTTGAGTACTATTTTTTTCCAATCTAACTAATTCTTCAAAAACAGCTTTTATTTCACCTGGATTAGCTTTCTTTATTTTTCTTTTGTCGCCATATTCTTTTAATTTATCAGCTACTATTATCTCTGTACCAGAAATCATAATTTTTTCTGGATAAACTGATAAATCTATATTATCATTATTTATATTTTCTTTTTTGGAAATAAATTTTGCAACACCTTTTAAATCCTGATTAAGATCTGAACTTTGCGATATTTCCGAATCACTTTCTAGTGGAATTCTAATTCTTTCACCATTTCCCAAAAGAAGCCCCTTATAATGGTCTTTTCTGTATAAAGACACTAGTTTTAATAGACTTAATTTATATTCTACTGACTGTTGTTCCATTTTTAAATGTCCAGATATAACATCTTTTAATTCTGAAACAGAATTATCAACTACTATATACTTAGAATACTTAGACATATCTATACCATTTGAATCACCGAATAGTTTTTGATACATTTCCTCATATTCTTCTTTAGTAGCTGTTTCGGGAATCGCAAATTCATCTCCATTTTTTAATACTATTTTGTTTTTTATATTATCTATATTATTCTGGTTGCCAGATTTATTTACATCCCCATCAGAATTGTTATTCAAATTGCTGGCTAATACATCTAATAATCCTTTCACTCCTTTTGAATCAATTGACGGAAATTGATTTTTCAAATCATCAGTATCTAATTTGTACTCCATATACATCTTTCTACTATTTGTCAAGTTTCCCTTAATATCACTCAATGTAGCTCTAATATAAATAGGGTCATCTAATTTCTCCAACTGTACACTGGCATATACAAATTTTTGCACGTACTGACCTGACACTTCACTCCATTTATCACTTTTTAAAGTATTTTCTAATATTTCTCCTAAATGAAATTTTCCTTCTGAATCTTTATTCACTAATTGATATGCAGATGTTCGAATATTTTCTGGTACGTCAGCACTAAAATTTTGTTCAACCCTAGATGACAGAATTGGTATTTCCACTTTATAATTGCCACCAGAATAATTTATTTTACCAGTAGCCACCGCATATCCAGACTCACCCACATAAGAAGGTGACAGCCTATTAAATTCTTCTGAATCTTTTATAATTCCTGTACCATCATTGTTTACAACAGTTCTAATTTTAAACTTAACCTCATAATCCTTACTTTCATTCAATTCCAATGTGTTTTTATTTTTATGATTTTCATCTGCATAACTTATTCTTCCTAAAAAAGCAAAACTAGCAAAAAACATAGAAAATGATAGTAAAACACTCAATAATTTATCACATTTTTTTTCATCACTATCTCCCATCTATACAAATAATATACACTCTGCTTAGTATGCAATAGCCGTAACAAACATACTATTAAAATCTATCGTCCGATACTACAATCTTAATAATCAGCTAAAATTTTGTTAGTTTTAAAAATACTTTTACATTTTTGTGTATAAACTTCATTATTTTCATTTCACAACTAACATTATCTGCCTTTAGAGTTCCATTATCCAACTGCATATCCACATCATTTAATGTGAATACAGGTGGCGTACTAGATACTATAGGATTATTACTTCCCATCATAGTTATTTTTATTACTTCACCAGAAAATCCCATATATGTTATCGGATTAGTATAAAATGTTACCTGTACTTTCCATTAGGATTTCTAACTACAACAGCTCTTTCAAAAACTTCATCTACTTTACCTTTCATAGGTTTTGTAGTCATACTACTGTCGTGAAAAACGCTAACTTCATAATCTCCATCCCCTGCATATGTATTATCTGCAAATGCCCTGCCTGAAAATCCTAATGTTACTCCTAAAATCAAAGTAAATGCCAGTAAAATTCTTGTAATTTTTTTCATATTATACTCCTTTCGATATATGCCTATTCACGGCTTCTAAACTATTGTAATATTTCTTACGGCTAAAACACATACTTCTATGATAAAAACATCAAAAATCTAAAAACATTTTTCAAACATATAAGATGATATTAATAATATTATTAGTATCATATTATATTTATTGTTTTATGATTATTTTATCGTTTATCTACAGTATAACACATCTCTTTTGAAAATAACATTCACTATATTTAGGTATTCTTTAGATATTTTTAGGTTTTTTCAAACTTTTCACAAAAAAATCTATTTTTCTTCTCAAGCATACAGAAAATTTAATATTTTTTATATAGGTGTCACAAAGCCCTTCTTCCTGTGTTATATTAATATAAACTAAATTTACTTGAAAGAATACTCTATGGCCCATGCCATACCATTTTGGATTCATGTAGTGGACCCGGCCAGCCACAAGATGATACTAGATACCAAGCCAGGTCAAAATATTGACATCAAGGATGGCCAGCCAACAGACCAATATATAGAACTTGGCATAAATAGCCAGTCCTACCAGCTAAATAGAAAGAGACTGGGTAAAGTCTGCCAATATTATTAATTGTAAGTTTTCTAGCTTCCCTAGCAGATAAATGCAAAAATAAGGTCATATATTCGCAATAGATACGGATTTATGACCTCTCATTTTATGTTTTATATTCACTATCTAGCCCTAACTATTTCAATTGCCTTTAGGACCTCTGCCTTTTCATCATAGAATACTCTCTGACCGTTTATTATCTGGTACTTTTCATGACCCTTGCCTGCCACTACTACCATGTCACCTGGCTGGGCTATTTCTATCCCCTTCAGTATGGCTTGTGGCCTGTCTACAATCTTGTATACCTGACACTTAGAATCCACAAATGACTCCTCAATATCATTGATAATATTCATTGGATCTTCATCATCTGGGTTGTCTGTAGTTAGGATTGATATATCACACAGCCTGGCTGCAACATCTCCCAACTCCTTCCTACGTAGGACTGACCTTCCACCGATTGAGCCAAATACGCATATAAGCCTTCTTGGTTTGTACTTTAGAAGGGTTTCTAGAACATTTTCCAGGCTGACACCATTGTGGGCATAGTCTAGGACTACTGTTATGTTTGGTATTGACGGTATAACCTCTACCCTACCATCTACCTGGGCAATAGCCAGGGCTGATAGCATCTTGTCCTTATCTATCCCCAGGTAATTTGCAGCAGCTATTACTGCCAAGGCGTTATATACACTAAATTCTCCTGGTGATGCTATATGGGTCTGGGTAGCCTGACCATCCCTTTTAATATACTTAAAATCCACACCCAGGCTAGTTTTAGTCCTTGTCAAGCTGATATCCTCCGCCCTATAATCACTAGGCGACTTGATAGAAAAAGTTTCTATATCACAGGTAGCCTTGTCAATCATATATGAAGCATGGTCGTCATCAACATTGATAATACCATGCCTGCATAGGGAAAATAGTCTAGACTTGCAATCTCTATAGTCTTCAAATGTAGGATGTTCCTTAGGTCCTATATGGTCTGGTGATAGGTTGGTATATATACCAATATCAAAGTCAACATGGTTGACCCTTTCCATCATTAGGCCTCCAGAAGATACCTCCATTGCCACGCACTTGACACCTGCATCTACCATCTCCCTAATAGTCTTATGGAGCTCATACGATTCTGGTGTAGTATTTATAGTCTTACCTTCATAGTCATTGTAGAAGACCCCATTTGTTCCTATTACACCGGTGTTCAGACCTGACTTAGTCAAGACTGTTCTTAGATAATTGGTAATTGTAGTCTTGCCCTTGGTACCCGTTACACCGATTACCTTTAATTCTTTAGAAGGATTTCCAAAAAAGTTGGCTGATATATGAGATAGGAAGTTCCTACTGTCATCTACTATTATCATAATGGCATCCTCTGCCAGGTCCATATTATCATTTACTACAAATACCCTACAACCCTTTTGATAGGCTGGGTCTACATACTTATGTCCGTCTACTGTTTCTCCCTTGATGGCTACAAATATCCCATTTTTACTTGCCTTTCTGGAATCGTAGCATATATTGTCTATCTCACATTCTTTTAGCTGGTCCATGTCCCTGTTTGAAATATATTCCAAGCCTGTGAGTAATTCACTAAGTTTCATTTAGTCCACCCCTATTTCTATCAACCTAGATTTGATAGTCTTCTTTTAGTTTTCTTCCTGCCTTCAATATGGTTGTCATGGCCAGGACTTCTGAAGAATCTACAAAAAAGTCGTTTGGCAGTTTTTCATCCTTTTTTATAATGGATAATTCAGTACAGCCAAGTATGGCGCAATCACATCCTTCAGCCTTTAAGACCTCTACAATCTTGTTAAACTGGTCCATATCGGCCTTCTTGCCTGCCTT
Source organism: uncultured Peptostreptococcus sp. (assembly GCA_963520775.1). Taxonomy (GTDB): domain Bacteria; phylum Bacillota; class Clostridia; order Peptostreptococcales; family Peptostreptococcaceae; genus Peptostreptococcus. The sequence goes on along the minus strand of CAUQSL010000009.1, from coordinate 59,287 downwards.
TACCTGGTCGTATATTATGTCCATTACCATATCCTGAACTTGTTGAGTCGGTACATAGTAGTCCATAGACTGGGCTACACACATATCCTGATAAAGACCTGTACTAATATTTCCAGTCGTAGCTAGTATACCTATCTTCCTGTGGCCCTGCTTTTTAGCATGGGCGACTGTTTCTTCTATCATATTTATCAAGGGCACACTAAGTCCCTCTGCTATATCCTTGTAGAAGTAATGGGCTGTATTACAAGTTAGGACTAAAAAGCCGACCCCTGCTACCTCTAGTTTCTTCGCATCATTCACTATATATTCAAGAGGGCTAGCATCTGAAGAACCTACAATATAGGCAGTCCTGTCAGGCGTAGTTGCCCTATTCATTATTATCATGTCCAGGTGGTCCTGGTCCCTCCTGGCATCTGTCATTTCAACTACCATATCGTAGAAGTAGACAGTTGCCATTGGGCCTAGACCTCCCAATACACCTACTGTTATATCTTTTGTCATATTTTTCTCCATTTATATTTTAGCTAGTATTTTTTACAATACTTGTTGAATTTCTTTTTCTGGTTTAAGCCATACAAGAAGAGGTAAAGCCTCCTCTTGAAGTTGCCCTTTAGGTCATAGTCATAGCCAAATGAGCTGGCTGATTTACCCTGGGCTACAAGGTCCTTACACTTCTTGACCAACGACTTGTCCTTGACAAAGGCATATACTACTGAATTTGGTATTACATGCCAGTAGAATGGATCCTTTTGAATTTTTAGGTCCATTTCCTTATTGTATATCTTGTCTTCTACTACATACCTAGCTATATTATTACCACTAGATGTCACATAGAAGTTACTCCTACCCTGTCTTAGGTTGATTTCAAATACCTTAAACTTGCCATCCCTGTCATCATACTTGATATCAAAGTTAGAAAAACCTACATAACCTATTTTTTCCAGGAAAGTCTTATATTTTTCCATCAATTCTTCTTCATATTCTGTTATAATAGCTGCATGGTTGCCTATCCCCTTAGGTGTATGTTCTTCTAATAGGACGTGGCCTAGGCACATCATCTTTACCTTAGCATTTTGGTCTGAATAACAAGTCAATACCCTCATGTGGTCGTCTTCTCCAGGTATAAAGTCCTGGACAATCATGCTTTTCTCATAACCATGTGAATATACATCAGATATTATCTGGTTAAATTCATCTTCACTATGGGCTACATAGGCCTTATTCATACCCTCAAATGGATTTTGGAAGAAGGATATACTATCAGAGGCCTTTACTATGACTGGATACATAAAACCAAAGTCCCTAGTCTGGTCTCCCTTATTGTATATATAAGTCTTTGGATAGTCCAAACCATACTCTTCACATACAGCATAAAAAGATTCCTTCTCAACCAACCTATTCTTTAAGTCTGCATCTATATATGGAAGGACAAAGGCATCCTTTAATTGGTCTTTTCTATCTATTATTAATTCTGCATATTCATCTGTACATCCCATAAGAATAAGTTTTACATCTGCAGGATGTTTTTTTGCTTCATCTAATAGTATGCCGACGAACTTGTCCGGGTCAGTTATATCTGGAGTCACCCTAAAATCTATTATCTTACTGTCCTTAGTTGCCCCTAGATAGTATCTTCCAAATGCAATTGACTTTAGACCATACTCTTCATGGAAGGCCCTTGCAACACTATAGCAGTTCAAGTCTCCTCCACATAAAATTGGCTGTATTTTTATATTATCCATTATCCGCACCTCTTTTATACTTAATATAATTAATTTACATATTAAAACTAGTTTTTATGTTTTTTTATGTTTTTTTATGTTTTTTTATGTTTTTTGTTGTTTTTATGCATTTTTTATGTACATCTATATACTTCCCATATGTATTTTTTTAATATATTTTATTAATGTATACTTTGTTAAAGTATATTTTACTAAGATATATTACAATAAATATAATAACTTAAAAAGCCATTATATGCAATATTCTAGTATATTATATGCAATATTCTAGAAATTTTTATATTAACGTTTCTTAGAATAAAACTAAGCAAAGTATCTTCTCAAAAATATTAACCCTACTAACTTATTAGAATAAGCTAGACATAAACCCTAACTTGTAAACCTTTTATAACGCCTATTAGTTATATAAAAACCTTAACATATAAACTTTTTATAAGTTCTAAGACCAATAAAAAAAGTAAAAGCTATTTGCTAGCTCGACTATGAAAAAACTATATCATATAATAAATGTAACCGATTACATTACAAGGAGTTATATACTATGTCTACTACTATAAAAGATGTGGCTGAAAGGTCTGGATTATCCGTTGCAACCGTATCTAGATTTATAAATGAAAATAGCTATGTCGGAGAAAAATCAAAAGAAAAAATATAAAGAGCTATAGAAGAACTAAACTACATACCCAATGAGGTTGCTAGGTCTCTTTATAAAAAGACATCCAAGTTAATTGGTTTTTTAGTTCCAGGCATTGATAATCTTTTTTCTGCGAGTATAATAAATGGTTTAGAAATTAGATGTCAAGAAAGTAGCTACCAGCTAATAATTAGTACTGTAGCAAAACTTGATAACCTTAGGTCTCATGTTGACTCACTTATTATCAACAATATTGCCGGTATAGTATCTACCATACCTATAAGCAATATTGAATAACTTACCTGTCCTATCGTTGGTGTTGACCGTAACCAAGAGGACTTTGAATACGCAGTATATTTCAATGATTACATGGGAGGAAAAATAATCGCACAGACTCTTCTAAATAGAAATCCTAAAAAAGTATTGATAAATACAGGACCTGAGTCTATTAGTATTGCTGTTAATAGAAAAAACGGTATTATTGATGTATTTAAGTCTCACGATATCAAATATGATATTTTTGAATCAAAGGCTTACGATTTTAATGCTGCCCTTGACCTGGTCAACTTTAAAGAAGGAAAAATGAATGCAACTGTTGCCCAACAACCTGAAATGATTGGTAAATTAGGTGTACAGGCGGCTTTTGACTACTTTGCTGGCAAGACAATAACACCTAAAATAGCGTCACCATTAAAATTGATAGTAAAATAAATTTTAGATAATGAAGGTCATATATTTTGAACTTTATATCCAAATTTAAGGAGGGGTTGGACTCCTGCAAACCTTGCAGGCTATCCGCTCCCTCTTTATTAGTCTATTATATTACTAATAAGCTTCTATTTGAAATTAGATATTAGGTATTGGGTATTGTGTATTGTGTATTAGGTATTGGGTATTGGGTCTTAGATATTAATTGTATAGTTCTTGCTGCCTATAGTAAAAATTTTGTTACTTATATAAAAAAAGTGGTATTATATTTATTATAGTATTTTCAATCGATAATTTATTGATAAAGGAGGGTTATAAAATGAAAAAAAAAGAAAATTATAATGCAGGTAAAACAAACCTTACATCTTCTAGCCCCTTAAAGAACTCTAGTTCAATTCACACTGACAATAGGGAAAATAAAATATTTAGGACATCAATAATTGGTATAATAGTTAATATAGGACTGGCTATAACTAAAATTATGCTTGGTAGTATTACTAATTCTATAGCTATTACTTCGGATGCAATGAATAACTTGACTGACTCTTCGTCTTCAATCATCACAATCATTGGTGCAAAACTATCATCAAAAAAAGAAAATGATAAGCATCCTTTTGGTTATGGAAGGATTGAATACCTAACAAGTATGGTTATTGGAATAATAGTTATAGTTACAGGTATACAGGTACTAATATCATCTATTAATGATATATTTAACCCTGCTTATACCAAATACACTAACTTGAGCCTTATAATAATGATCATGACAATAATTGCAAAAATCATCCTAGGTACTTATACTGAAATTATTGGTAAAAAAGTAGATTCTGGGGCCCTTATTGGTTCTGGAAAGGATGCCAAAAATGATGCCATAGTTACCAGTATAGCAGTTATCTCAGCCCTAGCAAATATATATTATAATATTCAGCTAGAGGCCTATGCCAGTACTATAATATCCATATTTATTATTAAAACAGGTATAGATATTCTTACGGAGTCTATCAACAAAATACTTGGCGTAAAGTTAGATCCTGATACAACAAGTGAAATAAGAAAGATGATTAAGTCACAAGATGGTATACTTGGCGCCCATGACCTGATTATACATAACTATGGGCCTGTCTATAATTTAGGGTCAATAAATATTGAGTTAGACCATGAGACTCGGGTTGGAGAAATATATCCAACTATACATAAACTACAAATAGATATTTACAGGAAATTCAATGTATATCTAACTTTTGGTTTCTATTCTGTAAATGAAAACCACAAGGTAGCAAAACCTCTCATTGATATAATCAACAAGTATGTTTATGATAATTCACATTGCCTAGGATACCATGGTCTCTACATAGACGAAGTTAGCAAATCCATATACTTCGATCTTTTATTAGATTATTCTGTTGACCAGGACCCAGTCCGTGAACAAATCAAAGAACTTGTACGTGAAAAATATCTAGGGTATAATATAAACATAAATATAGATACTAAATTTATATAAATCTTAGATTATAAAGATTATTTATACACTTTATAAAAATCTTTATAAGTCATATTTTCAGAAAGGATATTATATGAATAAAATTATACTTGCAAGTAAGTCACCTAGACGAATTGAACTTCTAAAAATGTGCAATATAGACTTTATTAGTCTTGTTGCAGATATAGATGAGGACCTTATAAAATCGGACTTATTAGCTACTTTTAATTATGAAGGAAGTTTTAAGCAGGCAGAAATAATTACAAAGAAATTAGCCTATGAAAAAGCTAACTATATCTATAAACAAAATCCAAACCACCTAGTAATTGGTTCTGATACGCTAGTTGTAACTAATAAATCAATACTAGGTAAGCCAAAAGACCCTCAAGATGCTTATAATATGCTCAAAGAACTCTCTGGAAATATACATAGGGTCTATACGGGTGTAAGTATGATAGGACCTGGATATGAGGATAACTTTGTAAGTGTGGCCAAGGTTAAGTTTTTTGACTTTGACAAAAATATGGACCAAATCATCCTAGACTATATAGATAGTGGTTCTCCAATGGACAAGGCTGGTGCCTATGGTATACAGGATATGGGTTGCCTCTTGGTTGACTATATAGAAGGTGATTATTATACAATTATGGGCCTACCTCTTAGCCTGATTTATAGAAAATTAAAAGCAATTAAATAATATCTATTAATCATTAATAATCTCACAACTTTATAGTATAAACTATTAATCATTTATTTCTAGTAATTAATGTTTAATAGCTAACTGACACTCTTAAGTTTAAAAAATAAGTTGCCGATTCTTTAAGACTAGACCTACTCTAGATCTTAAAGGTCGACAACTTTTTTAACTTTTATAAACTAAGCATTTCCTATAGTTATTTATTTTCTATAGTTCTTTATTTCCTACAGTTCTTTATTTCTACAATTAAAACTACTTAATCAAACTGGATAACTTATCATACATACTATCACATCCACCCTTAATATCAGATTCAAAATTTATAACTAAAAGTGGTTCATGTAGGGATGACCTCATTAAGAACCAGCCCTTTTCATCTCGACAATCTACCCTGATTCCCTCATAATTATCAGCTACTTCAGTCCACCCTTCAATTTCCTTAACTTTTTCAGATAAGGACTTTATTAAATTATTTGCATAGTCCCTGAAATTGTTATCTTCAATTTTAAGTCTTATTTCTTTATCTTCTAAAGCTTCATCAAGTCCAACTATAAGTTGTCCTATATCCCGAGACTCCTTGTATAACTTGGCAGCCTTCACGAGAATTTTAGATATAAGATATGCTCCATCATCCAAAAAGTAATTTTCCCTTATAGCTGCATGACCAGATGTTTCTATAGCAAGGTGGCTTTCCCTACCCTCTTCGTTTAATTTTATAGCTTCATTGATAACATTCTTGTAGCCTCTCTTAAACCTATGATGAACGCCTCCCTTATCCTTGATAAACTTAGCCAAACCGTTAGAAGTTACAGAATCAGTAACAATTGTTGTATCAGGATGTTCTTCTAATATAATTGTAGATATTAAGGCTATTAGCGCATTCTTGTTAATAGGTCTACCATTAGGTCCCACTATAGCAGCCCTATCCACATCAGTGTCAAAAATTATACCTAAATCACCCTTATTTTCAAGTGTAGCCTGGCATATACTTGCCATCGCCTCCTTATTTTCAGGATTAGGTATGTGGTTAGGAAACATGCCGTCAGGGTTTAAATATTGACTACCTCTAGTATTTGCTCCAAGCCTAGCAAGCACCTTGTTTGCAAAAAAACCACCTGCCCCATTACCAGCATCAACTATTATCCTCATACCAGCTAAGGGTCTTTCATAATCTGTGGAACTGTTAACACCTGACCTAATCTTATCTATTAAGATTTGAGAATAATCTTCTATTAAATCTTTCTTTTTCAAACTTCCACTGTACTTTTCATCTAAGAATTTACGACTTACACAAATATCTATTACCTCTTTTAAATCTGTTTTTTCTAAACAACCTTGCTTAGTAAACAACTTCAAACCATTGTAAATATATGGCATGTGACTTGCTGTAAACATAATAGCACCATCGCATTTATATCCATCAATTATAGTAGACATAAACATAGCCGGTGTAGTTGCCATGCTACAATCTACTACATCTACCCCCCTAGCTATAAGAGCTTCTATGCAAGCATCCTTGAAGTCTTTCCCAGTCAACCTAGAATCAGTTCCCACAGATATACTTATATGGTCTTTATTTTTCCTAGTTTTAATCCATGTTGCAAAACCACAAGCCAATAATTTAACATCTTCTATAGTAAGGCTGATTTCATGATTAGACTTATCGTCCTTGTAGGCAACACCCCTTATATCTGTTCCATTTTGCAGGGTATACAATCTATCCAACATATTAATCCTCCAAATTACTTGATTTTTAGTGAAGCTTTCTCTGCATCTTTAATAAATGCATCAATACCCCTATCAGTTAGTGGATGTTTTATCATTTGCATTATTACCTTGTAAGGAACAGTAGCTATATCAGCACCCATCTTTGCAGCTTCAATTACATGTAAGGGGTTCCTAATACTAGCTACAATTATTTCTGTAGATATATAGCCAGCCTCAAATATTTCTGTTATCTCTTCTATTAATCTTAAACCATCAAAAGATATATCATCTAATCTGCCTACAAATGGGCTTACATAACTAGCTCCCGCCCTAGCTGCAAGTAAAGCCTGAGAAGAAGAAAAAATTAGTGTTACGTTTGTTCGTATGCCCTTATTGCTAAGATATTTTACTGCCTTTAAACCTTCAGCACACATAGGTATCTTTATTACAATATTTTCATGTATAGCTGCCAACTTTTCAGCCTCAGCTATCATATTTTTATGGTCCATACTTAGTACCTCTGCACTTATTGGTCCATCAACTATCCTAGTTATTTCATTTACTACCTCAGTAAAATCTCTGCCCTCTTTAGCTATCAAAGAAGGGTTAGTTGTTACCCCACAAATAAGGCCTAATTCATTGGCCTCCCTTATTTCATCAATATTAGCTGTGTCAATAAAAAATCTCATCCTATTCCTCCTGTATTATAAAAATTTCCACCTATATTTAATTATATATTAACAGGTATACTTTTTCTACCCCTATATGTCCTATACTAATGTAGGACTTATCATTTCTATATAAATTACTGGATAATATCCCGCAATTATTCACCTATTTTTACCTTAAGTATTTAATATTACTTTTTTTGATTTAGATGTTATCAGATATTTTCAATTTAGATATTATCAGATATATAAGTTCATATAAATTTGAATATACTCAAACCCCTTGTCAAAATTTTTTTATAACATTTATGTACTTTAGATTAAGTTATTTTTTACAACTTTATTTTGTTCTATTTTAGATTAAGTTATTTTTTATAACTTTATTTTGTTCTATTTTATACTGGGTAAGTTTATGAAACTTAATGTAAATATATCTTAAATTAATTTATTATTAAGTTATCAAAAACATATAATCTAATATTTAAATTGCATTAATATGAATTTTAAGGTAGAATATAGGTATCTATTGCATAATAGATTAATGCGATTATTGAAAATAAATTTTATAGATTTTAATTTATTGTGGAGGTTAAAATGACATTCAAAGATAAGGTGAGAGATAGTCTAGACAAGCTGAAATCCAGTAAAAAAATACAAATATACTTGGGTGTAACTAGTGTTGTTATTATTGTTATTGTTGGAGGTTTTATCATATTTAACAACAGTAAGAATGAAATGACTCCTACTCTTCAAACATACACTATACCAGAAAATGAAAAAATATTTATAAATGGTGTTATAGTACCAAAACAAAGTAGAGAAATACCAGGGCCTTCTAATGGTTCTACACCTGATATTAGAGTTACTAATGGACAAAATGTCAAAAGTGGAGATGTCCTATATATAGTAAAAGATGAAGCTGCAATACAGGAAATTTCCTCTATAAAAACTCAAATTAGCAACCTAATAAAGGAAAAAAGAGCTTTAAAGCCAGATGATACTAGCCTAGTTGCAATCAATAGCCAGCTTGCATCTTTAAACTCAAATTTATCTGCTGCCAATGCAAAAGCATATACAAAAGTAAAGGCTCCTTTTGATGGCAGGGTATATATTAATAGCCACGCATCATCGGGCTCAGGCGATAATAATGCTGCTCTTATGACTGTTCAGTCTACAGAATATGTTATGAATGGTCAAATTAGTGAACAAGACCTAAATAAGGTTAAAAATGATATGACAGCCGATGTTACTGTTCTATCATCAGGAGATACAGTTAAGGGCCGTGTGAGCTATATTTCTGAAAGACCTTTAGCTTCTGGAGGAGAACAAGGTGGTGATTCAGCTTCTTCCCTATCTCTTTATAACATAGTAATGACCTTCGACACTCAAGAAGGACTGGTTGACGGCTATCATACCCAAGCTACTATTGAGGTTAATACTGATAAGTACAAGGTTCCTACAAAATCTATAGTAAACGATGGTAGTGAAATATACGTATTTATAGAAGTTGATGGTCACTTAAGGAAGGTAAATGTTGAAATTTTATCTGATAGTGAAGATTACTCTATGGTTTCTGGTGACCTAAACGAGAATGATATTATAGTCAAAAACCCAACTAAAAAGATGAAGGATGGAGATCCATTCCATTACGATTCATCTACTAAGTAGCTAGAACTGAGGTTGAATATAATGCAAATAAAATTAGACAATATACAGAAATATTATAAGGTGGGAAAAGAAAAACTTCATATACTAAAAAATCTTAATCTTCAAATAGAAGAAGGTGAATTCGTAATGATTATGGGCAAATCAGGCAGTGGTAAAACCACTCTCCTTAATGTCCTAGGTTTTTTAGACAATATTGATGAAGGTAAATATACATTTAACGACATTGATGTAAGTAGCTTAAATGAAAATAAAAGGGCTGAATATAGGTCAAATTATGCTGGATTTGTCTTTCAGCAATTTAATTTAATAGATACCCTTAACGTCTACCAAAATATTGAGGTTCCCTTAATATATGCAGGTGTTAAGGATAAAAATGTGAGAAAAGAATTAATAGAGAAAAGGTTAAAAGAGGTTGGTCTTTTTGATAAGGCTTTAAGCTCTCCTAATCATCTTTCTGGTGGTCAAAAACAGAGAATTGCTATAGCTAGGGCCCTAGTTAATAATCCTAAAATTATCTTTGCAGATGAACCTACAGGCGCCTTAGACAGCGATACTGGAAATGATATTATGCAACTCTTAACTGGCTTGAATAAAAATGGTACCACTATTATCATGGTTACCCACGATCAAGATATGACCAAATATGCATCTAAGGTTATAAACCTAAAAGATGGTGCTTTTGTAGAGGAGGTTTAGAATGTTAACACTGTTAAAAAACTCAATAGAAAACCTCAAAGGGCATAAATTACGATTGATAGTCGCATTTATTTGGATAATAACTGGTATTACTTCAGTTGTCTTTGTTAGTTCTGTCGGCAATGCCATGAGCCAGGTATTTAAGCAGTCTTTTCAAACTATAGATTCAAAAACTGCTATTGTATACTTTGATTCGTCTCAGTCAAAAACTAGTGAGGGTCTCCTAACTCCATTTGCTGCGTCTGATATACAAGAGCTTCAAACTGTTGAGGGTGTAGACAAGATAAAAACATCTAATAAACCATTAACTGATGTAGTTTCATTTGGCGATGAAAATTTTTATTCAGGTAATGTTTCATTTTTTGATAAACATACAACAGCTAGTTTTGCCTCTTCCCTAACCCACAAATATAAAATAATAAAAGGTAGGGCCCTTAGTCCTTCTGATGCTGGTAGGAGAGTTGTAGTAATTGATAGTTTCACAAAGGATAGTCTTTTTGAAAACTCAGATCCTATTGGCAAAGGGATTACTATAGGAAAGTTAAATTTTGAAGTCGTTGGTGTTTGTGATGCCGACTCAGTTTATGATCCAGTAGATGCTAAATTTAGAAAAAAGGGTTCATTTGATAATGTTCCCCCATACTCTATTGTAACAAACGATATGTATAACTTCTTAAGTGGCAAAAACATCAAAACAGGTTCCATTAATTATATTAGTGTAACTGTTAAAAACGGATTTGATATTCCTAGTGTTGCAAAAGAAGTTGCTAATAAGATGACTGACCTACATCCTAAACTAGAAGGTGAATACAAGGTGAGAGACCAAAATACTATACAAAAATCAACTGAAGCTATGACTAAGGGTATAGATAAGTTTGTTTTAGCTATAACTGCAGTTGCTATGTTTGTAGGTGGTGTTGGTATAATGAACATCATGTATGTATCAGTAATGGAAAGAAGCAAGGAGATCGGAATTAGAAGGGCATTGGGTGCTAAACCTTCTGCTATCGTGTACCAATTTTTAGTCGAATCAGTCTTTATCACATCATGTGGGGGTATATTAGGTATATTCATAGGTTATGCAGTAACTGTATACTCTAAAAACTTTATGCCATTCAGGCCAATACCGAGTTTCAATAGTTTTCTCTACTCATTCTTTGCTATTGTAATTACAGGTATAGTGTTTGGACTAGTACCAGCCCATAAGGCATCTAAGGTTGATCCGATCAAAATAATTTATAAGTAATATAAAAAGGGATTGATCTATTGATTAATCTCTTTTATTGTATTTTTTCTATTAGCAATCTATAATTATAATGAAGTCGCATTGCGCTAATGCTATATTTTATATAAACCTATAAGGAGGGCTTATGAGTAATATATTAATAAAGTCTGGTTATTTAATAAACCCGGCTACTAATTTTGAAGGAACTGTTGATATATCAATAGAAAATGATTGTATTAAAGAAATTTCATCAAATATATCATCTGATTATTTTAATTATGATAAAGTAATTGATGCCAAGGGTCTAGTTGTATCACCTGGTTTAATTGATATACATTCACATTTTAGGGATCCTGGTTTTACCCATAAAGAAGACCTTTATTCTGGATCTCTTTCTGCGGCTGCTGGTGGCTATACGAGCGTCATTTTAATGGCAAATACTAATCCAAAGATTGACTCTGTAGATAATCTAAACTATATTATTGAAAAATCAAAAACTTGCCCTATCAATATTTATCAGGAGGCAGCTTTAACTAAAGATTTTAAAGATGAGCTTGTAGATATGGATGCACTATACAAGGCCGGTGCTGCTGGTTTTACCAATGATGGTGTACCTGTTATGAATACAAGGACACTTAGAAATGCTATGCTTAAGGCAGCACAATTAGGAGCTGTAATTGCCCTTCACGAAGAAGATAATAATCTCATAGAAAATCATGGCATAAATGCTGGACCTGTAGCTGAGCAACTTGGCTTAAAAGGTGCTTGTAGATCTTCAGAAGACCTAATGGTTGCAAGAGACTGCATGCTAGCCCTTGAAACTGGTGCTTGCATAGATATACAACATATAAGTTCTGGTAACGCTGTAGACTTTATTAGATATGCTAAATATATAGGAGTCAATGTGATTGCTGAGGCAACTCCTCACCACTTCACCCTTACTGATAAGGATGTTTTGAAATATGGTGTCCTAGCTAAAATGAATCCTCCTCTAAGAACATCTGAAGATAGGGAAAAAATAATATCTGGTCTTATAGATGATACAATAGAAATAATTGCTACTGACCACGCCCCTCATACTGCTAAGGAAAAAAATGTCGAGTTCACTAAAGCACCTAGTGGTATAATAGGACTTGAAACTGCCTTGCCACTTGCAATTACAGAACTAGTTAGAAAAAATAGATTATCAATGATGCATATGCTAAGTAAATTTACATCAAATCCCGCTAAATACTATAAATTGGATAGAGGTAATCTAGATATAGGAAAGGTCGCTGATATATGTATATTTGATCCCAACGAAGAATTTATAGTTGACTCTTTCAAATCTAAATCATCAAACTCCCCTTTCCTCGGTCGTTCTCTATATGGTAGGGTAAAATATACTCTTGTATCCGGTAATATTGTATATGAAGACTAGGAAACTAAATTATCTAAGATAATATTGTGTGCATAAACTAGGAAATCATATTAGCTATGATAACATTTTATATATAAACTAAGAAACTAAGTTAACTAAAATGATATTGTATACCTATACTTAAAACTATGTTAGCCAAGATAATATTGTATACCTAGACTTAAAACTATGTTACCAAGATAATATTGTATACCTAGACTTAAAACTATGTTACCAAGATAATATTGTATCTCTGGACCGAGAACTAACTTAACTAAGGTAATATACATATTTAATAATCCAACAATTTAATAATAATTCAAGAAACTCATATCCAAATCATAGGATTTAGATATGAGTTTTCTCTATACTAACATAATTTTTCTATATTATAAATATTAATTTAATGTATATTAGACATTAGTTTTCTCTATTAGATATGAGTTTTGGTATACTTTATACGCTATTTTTATATATTACGCACAACCTTTAAAATATTTAATATTCATTTAAGTCCTTGCACATACATATAGTATAGCTAATACCAAGTTTTTTCAAAACAAAACTATCTCCACTTACTAGTTTTTCTTTTTCCTTTTTTGGTAAGGACTTAATATATGATTCAAACTTCATAGCTTCTGACCTGGATTTTACCGATAAGTAAAATTCCAATTTCATATATCCCTTTGCTTTCACATACTTAGATCCACTACCAATCTTATGTTCTTTCATCCTTCGTTCAACATTTCCTGTGTAACCACAATACAGACTATTATCTTTACACCTTAATAAATATGTATAAAACACTTTCCACACCTATAATACCCTTACCAATCTATAAAATTCTTACTCACTCACAAAAATCTTACTCACTCACAAAAATCTTACTCACTCACAAAAATCTTACTCCCTACAAAATTATTACTCGAATATAATTTCCCTTCATATGATATCCTTATTTAATAGCAGATTCATTACTAGATTTTTTTTCATATCGAAGGTGTTTTCATTGTTATAATTCTTTAATATATCTTAAAAACTTACCCTCAATCATCCACATACTATGTCTACACTATTATCTAATATATCTATTAAGTCATTTGTCTTATTTTTTTATGTTTTTCTATTTTTATCGCTTAACTATATTATACTTTTTTGACCTTTCTGTTTACATTTTAAGTGATTTTTTGTATAATAAAGATAAAGTAAAGGAGTGATTTTATGCCAAATAAAAATAAAACTGACAAAATATCATGCAAAAACAAAAAGTTTTTTGAATTTGTGGAAAACCATATCAACGCTTTTGTAGAAATAGATTCTTATTTGAGCAAGTCAAAATTATATGGTGTCGTATCAGAATATGATGACATATCTTTGACACTTGCTCAGACTGATATGAACGATAAAAATCCTTATTTCAACAATAGGAAAGTGTTTTACATCCCATTAAACTCAATTAAGTCTATTAAAGTTTTATAGCTTTTAAATACCGAGATAAGCGTCTCGGTATTTTCATTTAATATGTTAATCAGAAGTATATAATTATTAGTATTATCTATACCACATACTTGATTTAAACATAAAATATGCCCTTACCTTTTAAACTACCCTTATCTAAATAACTTCACTAATTTTATATACTTTTATTTGTTTCCTATACTATTGTTTATCTTATATAATTTTGCTTATCTTATAATATTATCCTTCTTTTGCAAAATCTTGAAACCTTATCAGTTATATTCCCTAATATTTCATCTAACTCTGGACTAATTTCATCTACGCCCAAACTAGATAGGCCTATTACTTCTTGTGACATTGGTAGTTCTGCTAGAATATCAAGTGAATCTTCCTTAATAAAGTTATCCCAACCTTTATCATTATGCATTTTGATTTTTTCTGAACAGTTAGGACAAATTATATAACTCATATTTTCTATAATTCCGATTATTGGAACATTCATTTGTTTTGTCATATTTACAGCTTTCGATACAATCATAGATACAAGATTTTGTGGCATAGACACCATGATTATTCCCTTTATTGGAATTGACTGCATTACTGTTAGAGCTACATCTCCTGTTCCTGGTGGCATATCTATTAACAAATAATCCAGATCGCCCCATAATACATTTGAATAAAATTCATTAACTGCTGACCCTATCATAGGTCCTCTCCATATAACAGGCTTACTCTCATCATCCATAATTAAATTTAGTGAAATTATCTTTATACCCATATCATCAACAACAGGTATAATATTTTCTCCATTAGAATAAGCTGTCTCACCCTCAACCTGCATTAGCCTTGGTATACTAGGCCCGGTAATATCTGCATCTAATATACCAACCTTATAACCTTCTGCATTTAGTTTTTTGGCTATAAGGCTAGTCATAGTTGATTTACCAACACCACCCTTACCACTCATCACTCCTACTATATGCCTGATTTTATTTTTATTACCAGCTTTTTCTTTATTTTGATTCATCATCATATAAACCTCCTTATTTTATCCTTGAGTTTGTCCTTTGTCTCTCTATCTGCGAAGGAAGCCTCTACAGACATATTATACATCTTTATATACCCTTCCATATCCATATCTAAATAGGAACTTATCATATTAAACTCCCTACTTAATGATGTATTGGAAACAGTCCTATTGTCTGTATTAATAGAAAGTCCTATACCATCTTTATAGTAGTCTATTGCAGGATGTTTTTCAAGTTTTAAGACCGATTTTGTCTGTAAGTTACTGCTTGGACAAACCTCTAAAAATACATTCTTTTCCTTAACAAGCCTATATGCTTTTTCCGATTGGTATAAATTTGTTCCATGACCAATCCTATCAGCACCTAATAAATCTATCGCCTCTAGTATATTTTGACCGGAACCAGATTCTCCAGCATGAATACTTATCATATAACCTAAATCTTTTGCCATATTCATAGCCCTAATAAATTTTTTTGAAAAACCCTCATCTTCTCTTCCTGCTAGGTCTACCCCTACAAGGCCTTTTCCTAAGTAGACTAGACCAGCTTTTATTGTATGTATCGCTTCCTCTTCAGAAAGGTTTTTCATACAGGATATAATAATATTACCTTCTATATCAAAATCTCTCTTTGCTCTTTTCATACCAACAATAGCACTAGATATAGCTTCTTCTTCTCTAAGACCTCTATTAGTATGTAATACCGGGGCAAATCTCAATTCGAGATACGCAATATTTTCCTTGTATGCATCCTCAAATACTTCATATGTTAATCTCTCAATAGATTCATAGTCCTGCATTACTTTTAGTGGAATATCAAACTTCTTCAAATAGGTCACCAGTGAATCACAAGACCCATTTATCCTTAAGGCTTGATATATGTTATTTTCATTTAAATTTTCCTCTATCTTATTTTTTCTTAATAAATCTAAAACAGAGCTAGGTCTCAAGGACCCATCTAAGTGACAATGTAGCTCAATCTTTGGTAAACCAGAAAAATCCACCTACTCTATTCCTCTCTTCCTCATATACAAACATACTGATATGCAGGTCGCATACCAGTATATTAATTACTATTAAGTTGATTCATAAATTAAAGTCATTAAACTTAATTTATAAGTTATAAATCTCTGTACTCAGTTAATAAATACAAGTTACTAGATTTAGTTAATTAATACAACTACTAAGTTAATAAGTTTGATTTAATAAACCTTTTTAAAATCTATAAAAATATTCGTCTTGATTATATTAACTCATGTGGCCACTCATTCTACCTAATTCTTCAGTTATATTCATTGAATGGTCAGATATTCTTTCAAGATTACTTATAATATCTAAGAAATATATACCTGCTTCAACTGAACAAGAACCACTATGTAACCTAGCCATATGTGAGTTTCTTGCATTTTGTTCTAAGATGTTGATTTCTCTCTCCCTTTCTGATATAGTCGCTGCTAACTCAAAATCACTTGTTTTTAATGCCGTAATAGAGTCATAGAAGTTTTGAGATGCTAGTTCAAATATTAAGTCTAACTCCTTAGTTGCATCGTCTGTGAATATCACCTTTTTATCTTCCATAAATTGAGATATTTCAGCTATATTATCAGCATGGTCACCAACTCTTTCTATATCATTTACAATATGGAATAATACATCAGCCTTTATTCTTTCTAAATCACTAAGGTTCCTATTTGATAGGGCAAATAAGAAATTAGTTATATCTAGTTGCAATGTATTTATCATTCTTTCATACTCAAATGTCTTTTCTCTCTTTTCATGACTAAATGTCTTAACTGCTTCATAAGCAGAAGTCAAAGATCGTGTTGAACGACTAGCCATACGTATAACTTCATCAACAGTATTTGAAAGGGCAATAGATGGAGTTTCCAATATTCTTTCATCCAAGAATTTTGTAGTATGTATATTTTCAATTTCTTCATCATCAGTATATGGAACCAATTTAGTAGCAAGTTTAACCAAGTAGGAACTAAATGGAAGTAATATTATTACGTTTACTACATTAAATAGGGTATGAGCATTGGCTATCTGTCTAGATACATTACTTGGATCTAGACTAGTCACTAAGGATATTATAGGCCTACTCAAAATGAATATAAATAGTATGGTTCCTATTACATTAAAACACAAGTGCATTATTGCTGCTCTCCTAGCATTCCTACTAGCTCCTATTGTAGATAAAAGTGATGTCACACAAGTACCAATATTATCACCATATAATACTGGTAAGGCCGCTGTTATTGGTAATACTCCTTGAGAGGCAAGGACTATCAATATACCTATTGAAGCACTAGAACTTTGTATAGTACCAGTTATCAAAAATCCTGCCAAAATACCTAAGATAGGGTTTTTACTCAAGTATAACATAGCATCATGTACTTGTGGCATACTAGATACCGGTGCTGCCGCCGCCTTCATAAAATTCATACCTACAAATAAAATACCAAAACCTATCAAAATTTCACTTATATTTTTAATATTTTTTTTCTTCGTAAAAAACCAAAAAACCATGCCTATACCAATTGCTATAGGAGCATATTTTTCTATATTAAAGGATACTAGCTGTGCAGTAACCGTAGTACCAATATTAGCCCCCATAATTACGCCTACAGCCTGCTGTAACGACATTATACCAGCATTTACGAAACCTATAGTCATAACTGTAGTTGCACTTGAGCTTTGAATAATACCTGTTACTAAAGTACCAATCAATACTCCCATTATCTTATTTGTGGTTAGCATCTCAATTATTTTTTTTAGTTTTTCTCCTGCAGCCTTTTGTAGGCCATCACCCATTACATTCATTCCATACAGGAACATACCTAATCCACCAATTAGGGAAATTGCAATATCCATATTATTTACACCTCATATTTTCATAAAATTATGCTATATAACATATTTACTCCCACATACAATAATACCATGAATAAGAAAAAAAATGTTAGTAGAAAGTTAAATTTAACACTCTATTAACATTTAATTTTTTAAAATAAATTAAGTAATATGATAATATAAATTATGCTTTATAATATATAGGTTTATTTTTATTAAAATAATCATGATTCCTACTATGCAATTAAAACTTATATTTTTGTTTTAATTTTATAAAAAATATCATCAAGAGATTCATAATTATATAATAAAGGTTTAATAAAATATGTATTTTTTTGCAAAGGTCCTACATTCATATAACCCCTATTAGTAATTGTAACCCTGCGTAGGTCTTCCTCATTATATCTGGCAGTAGCCCTTATTATCCCTACCCTACCCCTGGCAGAATCAATTTTATAGAAATTAGCAAGACTAAGGTCTTCATCATCTTCCCTATTTATAGCTTCAATATTTTCTATATACTCTTGAAGATCAATGTAACCTCTATCATAAATGCCAGTAGGTGTGCTAGATTCTAGAAGTTCTATAAGTCTAACATCTAATTTACTATTAATAGTTAACCTCATAAAGTCAACCAACTCATCCTCATTAAAATCATTGATAGCCATACAATTGATACTAACATCCATATTGGCTGCCTGACAAGCATCTATAGAAAGATAAACCTCCTTAAGATTTGCCCCACTTGTGAGGGCACTATACCTATACTCCTTCAAAGAATCCAAAGATATATTTACTCTATTGAGCCCTAAACCTTTTAATGCAAGGATTCTTGTGCCTAATCCGATAGCATTTGTAGTAAGGCCTATATCTTCAATTCCACAATCATAAGCATAGGCTACTAAATCTTCAAGCCCCTTATATAAAAGTGGCTCTCCACCAGCAAATTTTATTTTTTTTAGCCCCCTATCTGAAAAAAACTTTATTACTAACTTAAAGTCTTCTAAGGACATTGCTTGTTCATCTTGACCTATGATACTAACTTCTTCCTTTGGTCTAGAGTATATAGGAGGATAGTTATTTTCCTCAGTTAATATAAGTCTTAAATATGTTAATTCATGCAATTAAACCACCTCAATATCTATTACTATTTGAATTTTTTATATAGGATTATTAGATTTTTTTATATGAGACTATTTAAATATTTTCACAAGACTATCTACCATTATCTTAGATATAATTCTTTTTTGCTCCATATACTCATAATAGTTCTCAAATTCATAGCATACATAATCCAAACCTTCGGAAGCAATCTTTCTCATCTTTGAAAGATTTACATCATAGAATATATCTATTTTTCCTACTTGTTTTATTGCCTTGTAAATACAAACATACATATCATCAATTACCTTAATACTATATTCGCCAAATGAATCCATCAAATTATAAAGACTGTCTTTTGTAATTAAGGTTCTTTTGTAATATCTTATAAAGTTAGAAAAATCGTCAACGTTATTGTCTGGCTCTAACTCAAACAAAACTCTGAAAAAAAGGTTCCATGGTACCTCAATATTCATTTTTTTTATGAACATACTTGATATTTTTTTTGAGAAATCATCATCAAATTTTGGTTCATCCTCTAATACTAACTCATCATTAAAATTTATATCCTTATTAAGAAATTCATTTATTTTCTTGTATTCTTCTGTCATAAAGTCACTAAGACCATCAATACTATTTTCATATTTTTGAAGAGAATAGTCTAGAATAGTTTCACATGGTTTCTTAAAATCTATTGCAAAAGCCAATTGTTCGTCCATTTTATAGGTTATTGTATCATATAATAACTTAGAAAATACCGTTTTTATTTCGTATCTTCCAAATTTTGAATTTAGCTTTGTTCCTGGTTTGAAATTTTTATATATACTAAGTAATTGATCATCGATCATAGTCAAATTATTCTTAATTGACACCATCATATCCTTAATAAATCTATCTTCTAAAATATATGTGGTATTCTTGTATATTATTTTATGTTCTATCTCACTCCAAAAAACATTTACAAGTGCCTTTATCTGTAATTCAAACTTTATTTTTCTATCTGGCAACTTATATTCACCATCAATTTTGTATATTTCAAATCCATTTTTTTGCTTTAGTGGCTGTTTTTCAAACATGTAAAGTCTTATATTCCTGTTATCCTCTGAATAGAAGTACTTTCTATCATCAGTCTGCGAAAAGTAATTTTTTATTTGCATAAAAATATCCTTCTCATCTCTTATAAACTTACATTCTATCCTAACACCTATAATATCCGGAATTTCAGAAAATAAAACTTCTGGATCATCATAGTCGATTAAATACCTATTTCTTATAATTTTTTCTTTTAGACTGGTCTCTGATTTAATTCTTGAGCTAACAGACATTAATTCATTTTCTTTAAGTGGTATCGAACCAAAAAATTTGACTAACTCATATTCTACAGACTCTAAAGTTTTTCGTTGTTCCTTTAATATATTAATAGCAGATTCTATAAATTCAAATTCTTGTAAACTCATTTTTTCCCTCCATGTGAAAAATATTTACACGTATATTATAACAAAAAAAAAGCTTATTTTAAAGTTATATACAAAAGATACAAGACGTGAAAAACCTAGGAATTTACTATCAAAGAAAAACTTATTTTCTTAAAATATAAAACTCCTAGGTTAACTTAAATATTATTATAGCTTATTGACTTCTTTTAAATAATTAATCATAAAAATATACTTGATATTTAGACATATTTATTTTTCGCTGTTTTTGTAGATATTTATTTTTCGCTATATTTATACATATTTACTTTTCGCTGTTTTTGTACATATTTACTTTTCGCTGTATTTGTAGCTGTTTATTTTTTTGCTCCAGATTTAAAAAAATCTTTCATATAAACATCATCGCTCTTAATTTTATCATAGGCGTATGAAATCACATCTCGTCTCTTAATTATACCAATAAAAATATTTGAATCATCTATTGCTGGTACAAAATTTTGACTTATTAATATATGAAGAAGGTCTTCTACATTAGCATCTACCTTAGCAGTTATATTACTAGACCTCCTAGGGATTTCCATAATATTAGTTCTTTCTATTATCTTGTCATCAAATGAGTCTTTTTGATAAAGATACCATAATATATCACCTTCTTTTACTGTTCCTAGGTAGTTACCCTCAGTATTTATAATTGGAACAGATGTGAATTTATGGTCTCTTAAAGTTTTTAGTACTGTCTTCAAGTTATCCTTATCTGAGACACTTACCACATCTTTTTTTGGTGTAATAAAAAACATAATATTCATAAGCAACCTCCTTATACTTTTAAAAGAAAATAAGACCTTTTAATATTTCAACTGTTGATAAGAATTTCGTATTAACATTACCTTTCTTTAACAGCTTTAATTACTAGCTTATTAAGAATTATGAAAACATCTTATTTACTTAAGTATAACATTTTTTATACTTATTTATCTACACATAAAGTTAAATTTATAAATTAAAAATGGACCAACTTTGTTGGTCCATCAATGTAATCTTGAAAAAAATTTTTACTTAATATATATCTTATATCTTAAATTTCAAATTATATTCTTGTTACATTTGCAGCCTGAGGTCCTTTTTCTCCGTCTACAACTTCGAATTCAACCTTCTGACCTTCTTCAAGAGACTTATATCCATCTCCCTGGATTGCTGAGAAGTGTACAAACATATCGTTTTCACCTTCTACAGAGATAAATCCAAATCCTTTTTCATTGTTAAACCATTTTACTGTTCCGATTTTCATTAACTTCCTCCTAAAACTATGAATCGCTATATTTTTTGTGATTCATTACTAATTAACAATAACATATTTATAAGCACAAGTCAACGGAAATATTATAAATAGTAATTTTTTTTTGATATTTTAAAAATTTTTATAAAATCTATTTATTTCGATCACATATCGCCAAAGTTTTTACTTGCATTCACCTTACTATAACTTATATACTATCACTTATATACTATACTTTCACTTATATACTATCACTTATATACTATCACTTATATATACTTTATCATCACTTAATATACTATCACTTATGTACAATCTACCTTATTTTGCTTTTACACACTATTTAACTTATAACCTTAGTATATTTTATAGTTAATCCGTTAAGACTAATATAAGTAAGCCACTTAGACATATTATAAAATTGGTGGTATAATAATTAAAAATACGTAAATATTTTTAGATTGGAGATTTGATATGCAAAAAAAAATTGCTTGTATAAATGATATTTCTGGTGTTGGCAAATGTTCACTTGCAGTTGCCCTACCAATTATTTCAGCCTTAAAATGCCAAGCCTGTCCCCTGCCTACTTCTGTCTTATCAAGTCAGACTGGGTATCCTAGATATACATTCGTAGACTTAACATCCTCTATGACTGATTATATTGATGTATGGGAAGATCTTGGTCAAAAATTTGATACAATTTACAGTGGTTTTTTAGGATCTGTAGAGCAAATTAAAATGGTAGAAAAACTTATAAATAATAATACCAATTCACTTATTGTTGTAGATCCTGTACTAGGAGATTTAGGATCCATATTTCCCATCTTTGACGAGTCTTACGTAAGAGAAATGAGAAAATTAGTATCAATGGCTGACTTGATTACACCAAACATCACAGAAGCTAACCTACTTTTAGGTCTTAGTCCTAATAGTTTTAACTACAGTAACCCGGATTTGGAAAATATATGCAAGGACCTAGCTAAACTTGGTCCTAAACTAATCATTATAACAGGTTTTGTCAAGGGTGATAGTATTTATAACATATCATATGATGCTGAAAGTGGGTCTGTGACAAAGATTGGAAACATTTACAATAAAATGAGTTTTAGTGGTACTGGTGATATATTCACATCAATAGTTACAGGCCTTATTACAAGAGGATTTGGTCTGGACTACAGTTGTAAACTTGCTACTGACTTTATTTTTGATTCAGTTGTTTTTACATCTAACTCGGATCCAGTAGATAGGAATGACGGTATTATTTTTGAAAATTTTCTTGGTAGACTTTGTTGTATATAATTTTAATAACTATAAAATATTAGATATACTTATATACTTATATACTTATGTACTTATGTACTTATGTACTTATGTCTTCATAAATAATAAGTAAAATAATAAAATTCTAACTGATTTATTAACAAATAAAGAGGTCTACTATGGCTGCAAAATAGACTATCTCTAAGATAGGCCTATCCTCTAACCCATAGTTATGACCTCTTTTCACATTTGTTTTTGTATATTAGAATATATTTTTCCTATAATTTACGTATAGGTGTTGTATTTCTTCCATCTTCTTTTTCGCCTCTATTTGCAGGTCAGATGCTTCCTTATAATTACCTATTTCAATTGCATTTTTTATCATGCCATATATTGACGGTCCTTTTAAGGTATTTTTCATCAAATCATACTTTAATTGTTCTATTGCGTCCCACATTACCTCATCAATTGCATCCATATTTTCATTTGAATGCAGCTTTACAAAAGAAGTTAAAAGTCTTATATTCCTATCAATAATTCTTGAAGATAGTTTCTTTTTCCACTTGTCAAGTGATCCAAGCTTAAAAGATTCTATAATCGCATCAGTAAATACTCCGCCTTGTGTCAAGGACTTTAATTTGTCTGGATTTGTTTCTAAGGCTAACATGGCCTCATATACAGTTTCTGGTGGTTGCCCAAATCTAGCATTTCTTTCCTCAAGTGAATAAAAATCAAAAACATTATTTTCATCCCTATAAGCCCTGCCTTCTTCTAGGTAAAATCCCTTCTCACTAGGAGATTTTGATAGTTCAGACTCTAATACCCTTGTATCGAATTTTTTAGCTTCTGATATAGACCTTATACCATCTAGCATGGTCTGATAGCAGCCCGCTATTACAAGATACTTGTTAGATAATGGGTTTGGCGATCTTAACTCAAACCTAAGTGATTTTGGTTTTTCAATATCCCTTATTAACCCTACTAGGACAGACCTATTTCTCGAAGGTGTTTCATAGGTATGACCAAGCGATGTAACTATACATACTGGAGCCTCAAAACCAGCTACTAACCTATTAAAGCCATCATTGGTATTAGTTACAATCGGTCCTAAAATTTCATAATTCTTCAGCATGCCCATCAAGCAAGCATATCCAATCGGACTTAAATAGTCCTTTTTCAAATCACTAGGTGCAAATAAGTTCACAAATTTTCCATCCTTTAGCTTAGCTGCAACACCGACATGAGCATGGGCACCACTTCCTGCTACTCCATGGATAGGTTTAGCCTTAAAACTGACTTCTAAACCACTCGATTCAAATATATCATAAACTATATCTCTTACCCACAATTCATTATCTGCTGCCTGTAGTGGTTTATTGAACTTCCACGAAATTTCCAACTGCTCCATTGCATGATTAGTTGATCCCTTTATATTTATCGAACTATGAATACCACCTACTTCCTTGTGGGCCATTTCCGGTTCTAATCCATAATTTTCCAATGCAATAAGACACTTTTCAAGACAAGTTCTTATTACACCATGCGTCCTTTTCCAATATTGTTCTTTGAGACTCTGTGACACAAAAAGTTTTTCTAAGTCAGCCTTATCCTCTGGTGTGTTTACCCAAAATTCCAATTCGGTAGCAGCAGTTAATTCTATACTCTCAATTTGGTCTGGATTATCAATATTCGTATTTTCTAAAATTTGAGGATTTCTTTTAATTATATCAAGTAGGCTATTTTTAAAGAAAACTTCAGCCCTTTCAAGTGTACCTCTTGAGCACACTTTCTTATTATCGTGTATTAAAAATGCTGGTATTTTTAGGGTACCAGTTGGGTTTCCTGTTTCTTCATCAATAAAGTCATAGTTATAATCAACAAACCAAACTGCATCTAAATCTGCCTTTAAGTCTACCTTTGCATTATTAAGCGTTGCTATATTATAAAGCTCAACAGACGATCCATCTGTTTGTATAGATGCATTTAAAAATTCTTCTATATCCTCTAAGACCAACTTTACTGGTATTTTTTCATCTGTAGCATTACCTCCAAGGTCTACACCCATAAGAGAGACAAATTTTATATATGTATTTTCTTCTAGTATCTTCCTTAATTTATCACCACTATGGTCTTCTTTCCCTATATAATATATTAATTTTGACATACTGCCTCCTAAATACATGAATTTTTTTGTTTGTTTTAATATTAATATTCGTATTCTAATTATATATCAATTAACTTGCTATTTCAAGTTACCGGGTTAACTTTTATAAGTATATTAGTATTACAAACCCAGACATTATTACATTCCAAGATATTATTAGAATAACTTTTTGTAGATTAATAATAATTGCTTTTCTACATCATTAATTGCTTTTCTATATCTTTGATTCTTTTCTATGTCTTTAATTTTTTTCTATATTTCTTAATTGTTTTTCTATATTTTTATGATACTGTATATAATTTTTAATAAAATCTCAAAAACTCAGCTAGGTCTTCTGGATCTGTTCCACAAACGAATAAGTCAGTAGAAAGCTCAAAGCCTCCAAAATTAAACTTTCTTGGTATAATATGAAAATGTGTCCTAAATAGGTCATCATATTCTTCATTTAATGGATATGTATGTATTACAACATTAAATGCTATCTCTTCCATGTTATATTCTTCCCATTTTTTAAATAAATTTTTGTAAATATATGAAATTTCTTCTATGTATTGCGTATCCCACTTGTCAATTTTATTAGAATCCTTACATATTATCCTTATCTCACCATTATATCTAGTCGCATGTGGTATAAATACGAGGAACTTTTTACCATCGTATACCACTCTTTTCTGGTGTTCTATTTCACTATCAATTATATGATCATATAGATTAGTATTGTGATGGTCTTTATGTGATTTTGCCACCTTGATTTCTTTAATTATTTCTGCAGGTACAAGATTAAATGACACTATTTGAGAATGCGGATGCATCAAAGAAGCCCCTGCATCTCTTAAGTGATTTTTGAATATATTAACATACTCAATACCAGACTTTTTAGATAGATCCTTATACCTATTTATAAAACTTATAAAGACGTTTTTGAATTCGTCAATAGACATATTGTAATAGTTACCTTCATGCCTATATGTTTCTACTATAACCTCATGTTCACCAAAAATATGCTCAGTTTGCATATCTACTATAGGAAATTTATTCTTAACCGATTTAGCAAGCCACTTACCATCCTCTTCAATTACAAATGTAGGTTCATCGTTTAAGTGTTCGTTACCTCTACAAAAAGGACAAGACTCACTATATATCACAGAATCGATTATCTTATTTTTATTTATTTTATTCGTATCATGCGGTCTATTATTCCTATAACTAGAATATATTATCAAGTCACCTGTTATTTGATCTCTTCTCATCTCTTTCATAAGTTGACCTCCTTTAATTTTTTCATGCAAATTCATACCTATATTATATACTATATCCTAGCTAATAAAAAGATATGTCTTTTAAAATAAAAATTGTAAATTATAGTTTTTAACAATTTTGCATTCATAATCGTTAGCTAAAGTCATAAAAATCCCCCTCTAAACTTTGTTAAATAATAAATATTTCTAATAATTGTTTATTTTTATGCAGTTTTATGTTATATTTAACTTACGTCAGAAAACGTTATTAGGTTTTAAATATAGAGGAGGAAAATTATGAGATATTCTAACAGAGTTGGTTCAATGCAGGCTTCACCAGTAAGAAAGCTTGTACCTTATGCAACAGCAGCAAAAAAAGAAGGAGTTAAGGTTTATCACCTAAATATAGGACAACCTGATATTAAGACTCCTGAAGGGTTTATGAAGGCAATAAGAGAATTTGATGAATCAGTACTAGCTTATGCAGATTCAGTTGGTTCTGAAGACTTAGTAAATGCAATGATTAACTACTACAAAACATATGATATTGATTTTACTAATGATGAAATCTTAATAACTAATGGTGGTTCAGAGGCACTTTTATTCGCTATGATGACTCTTTGTAATCCAGGAGAAAACATCCTTGTTCCTGAACCATTTTACACAAACTACAATGGATTTGCTACATGTGTAGATCTTGAAATAAACCCAGTTACTACTGTGGCTGAAAATGGCTTCCACCTACCTGCTAAAGAAGAAATTCTTGCTAGGGTTAACGATAAAACTAGGGCAATATTACTTTCAAACCCTGGTAATCCAACTGGAGCTATTTACACTCTAGAAGAAATGCAGATGTTAGCTGAAGTGGCTATAGAAAAAGATTTATGGATTATCGCTGATGAGGTCTACAGAGAATTTGTATATGATGGTTTGAAATATACTAGCTTTGGTAATCTTGACAATGTAAAAGATAGGGTAATTATTGTTGACTCAGTTTCTAAGAGATACTCAGCTTGTGGTGCTAGAATAGGTTCCCTTGCTTGTAAAAATAAAGACTTTATTGCTCAGGTTCTTAAACTTTGTCAGGGAAGATTATGTGTTCCAACATTAGAAATGGTTGGTGCAGCAGAACTTTACAAGACTCCACAGTCTTACCTTGAAGAGGTAAATAAGGAATATTGTCATAGAAGAGATGTTCTATATGATGCAATTATGGAAATACCAGGCGTTATATGCAAAAAACCAACTGGTGCCTTCTATATGCAAGTTAAGCTACCAGTGGAAAACGCTGAAGATTTTGTAATCTTCATGCTAAAAGAATTTAGACATAATGGTGCTACTACTATGGCTACTCCTGCTGAAAACTTCTATGCTACTCCAGGTCTAGGAAAAGACGAAATCAGGCTTGCCTATATACTTAATGCTGAAGACCTTAAGGCTGCAGCTGAATGCATGAAGTTCGGTCTAGAAGCATATAAGGCTGCTGGTCACAAATAGTTATTTCAAAATATTTTATCTATTATAAGATTATAAAAGCCCCTACCTAAAAGGTCTTGGGGCTTTTTAAATTAATTCTTTTTAGATCAAGCAATTGATTTATGACTCTCATTGTGATAGTATTATTAATAGTATTTCTACAATAAAGGGGGTAATTTTTTGATAGAGATTTTTAAATCAGTATTCCTTGGTATTGTTCAAGGTATAACCGAATGGCTACCCGTAAGTAGCACAGGACATATGATTTTAGTTGATCAATTTTTACATCTAGCGGGTTCAAAAAAATTTATAGACACTTTTCTAGTTGTTATACAGTTCGGATCAATATTAGCAGTATTAATTCTATACTTTAATAAGCTAAATCCATTTTCTAAAACTAAAAGTCAAAAAGCTAAAAAAGCTACTTGGGACCTTTGGATAAAGGTAATAATAGCAGTTCTACCATCAGGTATAATAGGAATCCTATTCGAAGATCAAATTGATAGTATCTTTTTTAGGCCATCTGTAGTAGCCGCTGCTCTTATAATTTATGGTATTATTATGATATGGATTGAAAATAGACATAAGAGACCTTCTATTACAAAATTTAGTCAACTATCTTATAAGACTGCTCTTTTGATAGGTATATTCCAGTGTCTAGCCCTCGTTCCTGGCACATCTAGATCAGGATCAACAATTATAGGAGCCACACTCTTAGGCACATCTAGGTTCATTGCTGCGGAATTTTCATTTTTCCTTGCTATACCAACTATGTTAGGGGCTAGTCTATTAAAACTTTTAAAAGCAGGATTCTCTTTTACTGGTTTTGAGTGGTTTATAATGTTTTTAGGATCTTTAGTAGCCTTTATAGTTTCTGTAATAGTTATAAAATTCTTCATGTCCTACATAAAGAAACATGATTTTAAGGCCTTTGGTATTTACAGGATTATTCTTGGTATAATAGTTTTTTTATACTTCGCTATTGCAGGCTAATATAAGTATTATCAATAAAAATTTGGTTCGCTTTTGAATGAACTAAATTATAATTAATATCTACAAACCTATAAAAAATCAGCGTTGGGAGAGAATTTTTTCTCTCACCAACGCTAAATATTATACGACCTTTTTTTAATGCATAAACTTCATTTTAATATAGGTATAATAAGATTACTATTAAAAACAACCTAATGATCAATCTAACAATAATTTAAATATATCACTTGTGTCCCTATCATAAGATACTATAACTGATAAATATTTCTCTACCCTTGTCATAGCAGTATATACCTTATTTAGGTCTCCTACAAAGTCATTTATCTGATAGTCCTGATCCTGGCTAGTAACCTTATGATTATATAGCATTTCTAATTCACACATTATTATAGCCTTATACGATAAGGACTTTATAGAATATATATTCGATATACTAACGCCAGACTTTGGTGTTAGGTTAGTTACCGTATCATCTGCATACATATAGGCAATACCTGCTTCTTCTAAAGACTTCCTAAGCATATATTGAAAGTATAGTGTTTTTCCATTTTTTAGCTTTTTCTTGTTAAAAGGATATACGATTGCTATCTCCTCAGCTTTAAAGCCCAAATTATTTATAAGATTTTGTATTTCCCATATTACAGAATGTATTTGGTCATCTAAATCTTCAACCTTAACTACACTTACATTAATACCAGTTTTATAGATTGATTTGGTCTTCATGAAAATCTTGTTTGAAATATTACTCCTTAGTGAACTAATATAAGCATTTGATCTATCACAAAACCTATTTATGAATTCTACAACTTCTACAGATTGTCTGTAATTTTTTTCTAAAAATAGTTCGTCTTCATATTCAATATTTTCCTTTATTTTGCACTTGTAAATATTTAAACTATTATTTATATTGTATGACTTACAAACATTTACATTAAATACTCTTTTACTTGAATATAAAAACTGATATATAAGTCCAATATCCTCTTCATTTAAATTTTCTGCCTCATCTATAAAAATCCCCTTAAACATCTTTTTATTCTTTACAGAATTATCTATCTGCCTCATAATATTAGTTAAAGACTTGTCGTAATCAGTCTTAACCCGATTATAATCAATCACAAGATTATTGATTTTTGCCAGCTTAAATATAAATGAGCTATAGGTATATACCCTTATATTTTGAGTATCAACCTTGAGAATATCTAATAGTTCAAGATATTTATTAGCCTGTTGTTTAGTAAAAGTTAATAGCAGAAAATTATGATGTGGATATATTTTAGACAGCTTTACAAGTCTACCCACCAATATAGAGCTTTTTCCAGTTCCTGAACCACCTATAATAGCATGATTCCCATAATTAACAGATGAAATATTTACCATCTGTTCATCGTCCATAAGGGTAAACCTATAGTTGAGATTCTTATCCTGAAAACTTATCTTTTTTAACTTATCACTGCTATTTATCCCATTTGTTAATGCAAAATATTCTGTACATACCCTAAAAAGATACATTATGGATGAAATTTCATCATTTTCATCTTTCAAATAGTCATCAAAGTATATCTTCTTATCATTTATATAATTTTTGACAGTTTGCCCAAAAATAATATTATTAGCTACAAAATCTTCCATACCATATGTATCTTCTATATAATCAATATATGGCATGATGAAAATATAGTTATATGAAATATTAGGAAAGTACTTTTTCATATTTTCCTTCATAAGATCGTATTCTTCTTTCATTATTTCAAGAATTTCTTCATCTAAAAAAGAAAACAGTTCTTCCGTTGTATCCATAAATTTTATAAATAAAAGCTTATTATCTTTAATATAAAGCATATCAGTATTAACCCCTTTAAACGGGATCACCTTTGGTATTATAAATGTATTATCATCTATATTTTTGTATATGTACTCTTCAATTTTTTTTAATTTTAAAGCGTCAAGATTTGAAACTATATCTTTAAATTTTTTCAAACCAGCACCTCCTACATTAGAAATAAAAGTGTTTTTTATATTATTATACCACATATTTTAATTCGCAATATGAAAACCAAGATCTCAATCATAATAAAATAGGGACAGACATTATATAAAATGTCTGTCCCTAAAAAGTTTTCAATCAAATCAAACTCTTCTATCAGGTTTAAACCTACTTAGCATAATCTGTAGCTCTAGTTTCTCTAATTATACTAACCTTTATCTGACCTGGATATTCTAATTCTTCTTCTACTCTCTTTGTCATATCCCTAGCCAACAAATGCATTTCTTCATCACTAACTAGTTCTGGCTTAACCATTATCCTGACTTCTCTTCCGGCCTGAATTGCAAATGATTTTTCAACACCTTCATATGAATTAGTAATTTCTTCAAGTTTTTCAAGTCTCTTAATATATGCTTCAAGAGTTTCTCTTCTAGCACCTGGTCTAGCCGCAGAAATCGCGTCCGCCGCTGTAACCAACACTGCTTCAACAGTCTGTGGTTCATAATCGCCATGATGTGTACTCATAGCATGAATTACATCCTTAGATTCCTTATACTTTTTCAAAAGGTCCATACCTATTTCTATGTGTGTTCCTTCAATTTCATGGTCAACTGCCTTGCCAATATCATGTACTAGACCAGCCCTCTTGGCAAGCTTTACATCAGCTCCGATTTCCTCAGCCATTATACCAGCTAAAATGGATACCTCTATCGAATGCTTCAAAACATTCTGTCCATAACTCGTCCTGTATTTAAGTCTTCCTAGTAACTTAACTAACTCAGGGTGCAAGCCATGAACACCTGTATCAAACATAGCTTGTTCACCAGCTTCTTTAACTATATTCTGGACTTCTTTTTTTGCCTTTTCTACCATTTCTTCGATCCTGGCTGGATGTATCCTTCCATCACCTATCAAGTTCTCAAGAGCAATCCTTGCAACTTCCCTCCTGATTGGATCAAATCCTGATAAGATTACTGCTTCCGGTGTATCATCAATTATAAGGTCTATTCCTGTTAGAGTTTCTAAAGCCCTTATATTTCTACCCTCTCTACCAATTATCCTACCCTTCATTTCATCATTTGGTAGATTTACTACTGATACTGTTGTTTCAGCAACATGATCTGCTGAACATTTTTGAATCGCATAACCAATTATTTCTCTTGCCTTTTTTTCGGCTTCCTCCTTGGCTTGTGCTTCCTTTTCTTTTATCATCAAAGACATCTCTCGTCTGACATCTCTTTCGGCGTTAGACAGTATTATCTCCTTTGCCTCCTCTGTGGTAAAACCTGATATACTTTCTAACTTTTTCTGTTGCTGGATTATTATTTCCTCTACTTCACTTTCTTTTTTTGCAACTGCCTCATTTTTTCTTTGTAGATTTACCTCTTTTTGCTCTAAAGACTGAATCTTCCTATC
The DNA here is from genome assembly GCA_963520775.1 of uncultured Peptostreptococcus sp. Taxonomy (GTDB): domain Bacteria; phylum Bacillota; class Clostridia; order Peptostreptococcales; family Peptostreptococcaceae; genus Peptostreptococcus. Next base: position 26,981 of record CAUQSL010000009.1, on the reverse strand, counting down.
AAGGGTTTCTTCTTTCTGTAATACCCTCTTTTCATATTTCTGTACTTCGTTTCTTCTTTCCTTATTTTCTCTTTCGCCTTCAGTACGTAATCTATGAATCTCTTCTTTAGCTTCAAGAAGTTTTTCTTTTTTAACTGTTTCAGAATCCCTATTAGCCTTTTCAACAATTTCTTTAGCAAGCTGTTCTGCTTGACCTACTTTAGCTTCAGAGATATTTTTTCTGACAACATAACCAATTAATAGCCCTAGTAATACCGCCACTACAGCAGTAATTATTATATAAGGTATAATTGTGTCCACCTCCTTCTTCTTATTCTTTTTTCAAAGTTCATTTTCATTCAATACTCGTTTATTCTCATATCAACAAAAATTTCAGCTTTTTAAATCATAAATTTTTGTAGGAAAATACTCCTATACTCTATTTTATAGTTTTTTTAATTTTGTGTCAAGTTAAAGGAAAAATAGCTATATTTTTATTTTAATTAAATGGATTTTCTAAATTTGCCACTTTTACTAAATTAAAAAATGAATACTTACCACCCAACTTACATATTTTTAAATAATCATTCCAAGCTTGTCCGTAATCCTTGACCATTTTTTCATAAAAATTTAAGGCACAAATTTGGGCTAAAACATAGTCTATATAGTAAAAAGGATCCTTGTATATATGGCCTTGTCTAAACCAAAATCCTCCCCTATTTAATAAGTCTAAATCCTTATAGTCTCTATGTGGTAGGTATTTCTTCTCTAAAATTCTCCACAATTTTTTTCTTTCACATGGTGACATATTCGGTCTTTCATAAACCTCATGTTGAAAATGATCAACTAGGCAACCATATGGTAAAAATTTGATTGCTGATGTATAATGATAAGTTTTATATTTATCAGCATCTTCTCCAAAAAATAAATCCATCCATGGATATGTAAAAAACTCCATGCTCATAGAATGTATTTCACAAGAATCAAGGGTTGGAAAAATAAGTTCTGGCATATCAATATATCTAGACATATACATTTGAAAAGCATGACCCGCTTCATGGGTTAAAACATCAACATCGTCTATAGTACCGTTGAAATTAGCAAATATGAAAGGCATCTTGTACTCTGGTAAAACTGTACAATAACCACCCATTGCCTTATTTTTTCTTGCTTGAACATCAAAAAGCCCCCTTGAAATCAAAAATTCAAAAAATTCCTCAGTTTCCTTAGACATAGCAGAATACATTTTTTTACCTGCCTCAAAAATTTGCCTACTATCGCCCCTGACTTGTGCATTCCCATCTAAAAATTCTACCCTCTCAGTGAAATAATCAATTTTTTTTCTTCCAATTCTCAAGGCCTGATCATCGTATATATTAGCTATCTTTTCCCTATACTTTTTTAATACATTTTCTCTTAAATTTGCAACCATATACTTGTCATAGTCAGTTCTTTGCATCCTGTAATATCCTAGTTCCACGAAAGATTCATATCCCATTTCTGCTGCCATCTGATTTCTTATTTTTACTAACTTATCAAATATAGAATCGAATTTTTCTTCATTTTCTTCAAAAAAACTAGTTTGTGCCCTAATTGCTGCTTCCCTTACACCATCATCAAGCGATTCAATATAATAATTAATATCTGATAAGTTACATACTCTACCATTAAACTTTATTTTTGCTGATGCAAGAAGACTTGTATACTCTGACATTAGAGTATTTTCTTCTTGTAAAAGTCCAATTATACTTTTGGAAAACGACTTAACATTAGCCTCCATTAAATTATAGAATTGTTGTCCATATTCATTAATTAATTCTTCCTTAAAGTCAATACTTAAAAGTAGTTTATACAGATTATAGTCAAGATTTTGGTACAAGGGACCATATTTATCCCAATATGCATTTTCCTCTATATAATATTTATCTTTTGTGTTTATAGAATACTTAATAGTTGCAAATTCCCTCATCGTCTGAGTATGGACTCTTGTCTTGTTCAACTCTTTTATACTATTTTTTATCTCCTCGAAGTCCTTAGATAATTCTATCCTCTCTAGTATTTTCTTATATATTTTCTCTACACAATTATAATCTATTCTCTCATATTTTATATCATTAAAATTCATATTAATCTTTCCTCCTTACTAACTTTCAAATAAATTATATATTAAAGGTCATACAAAATCAATCGCTCATATTCGAAATCCTAATACCTATTATATAATAAACCAATAAAATTTTTATAAATTAATCATTAATTAATAAGAAATTAAATAAACTATAGGATTAGCATGTAATTATTTTTTTACTTGCTTTTTATAGATATTGTTATATAATTATATTAGTGTATATACATATATATATATCAATTAATTTTAATTTTATAAAATGTAATACCTGCTAGTTATTTGTTTTTTAATATAATATCGTACTCATACTTGTTTATTTAAAATGATACTGAGATTATGATTATTTTTTAAATATAGCATCATCTTATTTGCTTATTTATAAAGATACATTGTCTATTAATTACTTGTTTTTTTAATGATAGCACATCAGTTACTTATTTTTAAAAATAATACTTATAGCTAAATTATTTTTACATACATATATATAATCAATGGAGGTGAAGAACATGTATAAAAAAAGTAATTTATCAATACATAACCTGTTTGACCGATACCTAATACAAGGTTTAAATGGTATGGCTCTAGGACTCTTTTCAACCCTTATAATAGGCCTAATTATCAAACAGGTTGCTAGTTTATTTACGGGTGACATATCTATTTTTATGAATACTATTGCAGCTGTTGCAATGTCATTAACTGGACCTGTAATAGGTATTGGTGTTGCCCATGCCTTAAAGTCGCCCAAACTAGTTATAATGGCCTCAGGAGTAAGTGGTTTATTAGGTGGATTTGGAGGAGCCTTTTCTAACGGACAGCTAATAAATAATAAAATGCAGATATTACTAACTGGTCCCGGCGATCCACTTGGAGCCTTTATAAGTGTTGTAATAGCAGCAGAAATAGGTAGACTAATATCTGGCAAAACTAAAATTGATATTATTGTAACTCCTCTTGTAACCATAATTACTGGTGGACTGGTTGCGTATTTTGTAGGACCTTATCTTAGCCTTTATATGGCAAAATTGGGGTACTTTATAAGAGTATCAACTGACCTACAACCCTTCCTAATGGGTATTATAGTATCTGTACTAATGGGTATGATTTTAACACTTCCAATAAGTTCAGCTGCCTTATCCATTATTTTGTCTTTATCAGGCCTGGCCTCAGGTGCTGCTACTGTAGGATGCTGTTCACAGATGGTAGGGTTTGCTGTCATCAGCTTCAAAGTAAATAAGTTGAATGGATTATTAGCTCAAGGCTTTGGTACATCAATGCTACAAGTTCCTAATATAGTTAGAAAACCAATAATATGGATACCACCAATAATTGCCAGTGCTATTTTAGGCCCCCTATCTACTCTTGTCTTTAAAATGGAAAATAACCCTGCCGGTGGAGGTATGGGTACGTCTGGTCTAGTAGGTCAACTTATGACTTGGCAAACTATGTCCAGCCATACAAATAAACCACAACTTATAATATCTATATTGATTTTGCATTTTATATTACCTGCAATAATTTCACTTTTTGTGGCATCTGTAATGAAAAAGTATGGACTGATAGAAGATAAGGACTACAAACTAGACCTTTAATTTTTTCTTTAACACAAAAATCCATAGCAAATATAGAAAATCTATATTTGCTATGGATTTATAATTTTAAGCGACTATAATCAATCTCTACTGATAATTATTTATCTTTACAATTACCACAGAAACCATAAAACTTCAAATCATGATCCTTTACTTGAAAATTATAATTCTTTTCCACAGTATCTTCAATGGATTCTAGAAGGTCTTCTTTAACCTCTATAATAGCTCCACATTCCCTACAAATTAAGTGGTGGTGGTGATGTACATCTTCACCTTCAACATTAATTTCATATCTAATACATCCATCATCAAGGTTCAACTTAGATATACCCTTAATTTCATCAAGTAATTGCATAGTTCTATACACTGTTGCTAAACCTATTTCTGGACAATTAACACGAACCTTATCGTATATTTCTTCACTACTCATATGTTCGCTTTCATTTTCTATTAATACTTCAATTATAGCTCTTCTTTGTGGAGTTATTTTAAAGCCAGTTGCTTTTAATTTTTCCTTCAACAATTCCATAGTATTATTTTCCATTTTTTATTCCTCCTTTTCAATTGATAATATCCTTATATCCATACTATACCAATTCTCAGATAATGTCAATAGAAAAAAGTTTTCTATAGTAAATCACCTCTAAGCCTTGATATAAGTTGATGAAACCGTTTCTTTAGAAAAAATATATAAAAAAAATAATTCCGAAAGTTGTATTTATCTCTCGGAATTATTTACTTAGATATGATAAGTATTTATTATATTGAATCAAGATATCCCTGTAGTATTAAAACTGCTGCAAGTTTATCTATAACCTTTTTTCTATTTTTTCTACTAACATCTCCTGCTATTAACATTTTTTCGGCAGAAACAGTTGTCAATCTCTCATCCCAAAACTTTATTTCTATATCTAGTTCATCTCTTAGAAGTTCACAAAACTTCATTACCTTTTCCGCCTGTGGACCAATTGTACCATTCATATTCTTTGGTAGTCCAGATACTATTAAGTTTACTTCTTTCTCTTCAATAATTTGTTTAATACTGGCTATATCATTTTTTTTGCTTGACCTTTTAATAGTAGTGATTCCTTGAGCTGTCATACCCATAATATCACTGACTGCAACACCTATAGTATTATCTCCTATATCAAGTCCCATTATTCTTCCACTTAACACTTTTACACCTACTCACTAATCAATATATCTTCTTTTTCATTAAACTTATTTATTAATATTATGATGATTGGTATTAATAAATAGATTGAATCAGTTGCTGCTGCAATTATTCCTGAATCATTTACCAATAAGGTTACTAAGCATCCTACAATTATAGCAAGATACCCATCATAAACAATGGTATATTTTTCTTTCATATATGTAAAATGCCTGTTTGGTCTGAATATGGTAAAACCTAGTATGAATAGACCAACTAGTAATATGTTGACCCATACTGTTGTCTGAGCAAGCTGTACATTCATGGCTATCTTTCTACCAAATACAGTAATAATTTCCATCGGCCCATTTTTTAGTACCTGGTTTACGAAATTGCCTAAGTGTGATCCCATACCCAACACTATATCAGCAGCTGCAAATAGAACGACTACTGCACCTGTAATAAAGACTACTAGTATGGCCTTTTTATAATCTATTTTAAAACCAAATATCATAAGCAAGAATGCAATATAAGCAATAGATTCAGAAATAGCACCACCTACATTCGCTCCCATGCTAGGATAGGCTGAGCTTATCAAGACTACAAGTAAAAATATCCCTATCCATATTTTTGGTATTTTTTTATATTCTAATAATATTGCCGTACCTAGTATTGCACTACCAATAGTTGCTCCTTCATATTCATTTCCTATTCCGTAATACCTAGCTCCAATCATAGGATCATAACTCATTATATTACTCTGCATAAGAGGTGTGGAAATTACTGAATCTACAACTATCAACAAAATCATAAGCACTGAGTAGAATCCTACCTGCTTAATATCATCATCCTTAAATATTTTACTACCCAGTAGGTATAGTAAGACGGTCATAAAGATTATGGCTAATGTTATCTGTAACTGACTTCCAGGCCTAAGTATTGGGGCTGATAAAAAGGCTAGTGGCATTATCAAGCCTAATTTTACCATTTCTTTTAGTATGTTTAAAATTTTCTTTTTATGTTTTACCGGTAACTTATCTCTCTGCCATAGGGCAAGTGCACCAATTATCCAAGAAATAGATATTACTGCTACATATATGTTTATAATAGTCATCCTTATTGATGATATGGCAACAATCTTTTTGTAATCTTTATCCATATACTCATCCCTATTATCCATTGGCTTATTAAGTAAAACTCTACCAATCATATCAGTATTTTTTAAACCAAATCTGTTTAAGATATCAACTCCCAAATCCACATTAGCCAATACACCTGGTCTTCTTGTTGTAGAAGATAACAAAAGACCCTTGCTATTGTCAGACATATCAAACCTAACTAAGGCTGCCAATCGTCTGTTATTAGAATAGTCTAATTTACTTGGAAAGGACCCCATTATGTATATAGTATCATTTTTACCAGCCATCTTAAATACATATTCTAAGTAATCGCTAATCGACCTGTATACCCTATACTTCATTCTAGTATAAGACTTTGAATTTAGGTTCACCTTGTATTCATCTAGCCTAAAGGTGTCACCCAAATTAACCATTAATAAGTCTGATTTTAAATAAAATTTTTGTGTTTCATTTTTTAATTTGGTATAATCTGTTGAAATCCCAAAAGGAAATGACTTGTCTTCCTTATTTATATAGTCAATATTTCCATCCTCGATCCTACCTCTTGAATCCATAACCATAAGAGCATAGTCCCTATTCTTTATTTCTTGACCATTGCTTATGTCAAAATAATCACTATTTCCTAAAATAGCAATTTTTTTATTATTTCCAATGAGACTATCTCCTAGGTAAGCCAACTTGGACTTGTATTCTCCATTAGTCTGATTGTATTCATCAATATTATTGATACTTAATAAATTTATCTTCTTTGGTGTTTGACCTGTTGCATACTTGTATAGGTTCTTATCATTTAATTGACTAAAAATCACCGGTGTGTCTGGAAGTATATTAACTCTTCCAGTAGCGCCCATACTCGCATAGTTTCGTCTATCGTCATAACCCTTATCACCCCTGATATTCATCATACCTAGGTATCCACTTTTTTTTAACTGTTCAGACAAAAACTTTATATTTTTAAAGTTATCATAACTTGTCCTATTTAGGTCTATAAGTATTACCTTTCCCTTGTTCTTAGCAGTATTATTATTAGCCTTGGAATCTAATTCTCCTTTTGCCATAGGTTGCTCTGTAGAAAAAATAGACTCATCTATTTTTGGTTCTACAGCAAAAGTGGGTCCTAGTAAACCAAGTAATATAGTTAAGCATATTACAAAGGCTATACTTCTTTTAAACATATGCCCCTTACTCCTCTATATTCAAATATTTAGTTATAACTTCTTCTAGAATCTCATCTCTTTCAAACTTTTTAATTGCAGCCCTAGCATTTTTATAACTAGTAATATAGCTTGAATCACCAGATAATATATATCCTATTATTTGGTTGACGGGATTGTAACCTTTTTCTATTAAGGCATCATAAACATACTCTATAGTTTGAGCAACTGTCATCTTATCTTGATTTACCGTTTCAAATTGTACTGTATATTCTAATTTTTTTTCCATAAGTAAACCTCCTTGTCTACTATTTAATTTGTGACTCAACCACATTTTGTGCAGCTTCTAGAGCCTTGTCTACCATAGTCTTATCACTTCCACCAGCCTGGGCCATATTTGGTCTGCCTCCGCCTTTGCCACCAGCTATTTTAGCGACTTCCCTGACTATGTTACCAGCATGTGCTCCCTTTTCAATGGCATCTTTACTAGCGGTTGCAACAAAGTTAATCTTATCACCCGCTATGTTGGCTAGGACTACAACACTTGTACCCATCTTATCCCTAAGTTTATCGGCTACTTCTCTTAGGGTATCCATATCCATATCTTTATACTTAGCTGTCAGAAGCTTAACCCCCTTAATATCTATGCTGTCATTTAAAGCACTAGCTACATTTTGCAAGCTTATCTTTGATTTTAGATCGTGCACCTCTTTTTCTAGTTGCTTATTTTCATCAACAAATGAGCTCACTCTAGTTAGGAGGTTATCTTCCCTAGTCTTCATTATATCACTAATATTAGCAAGTAATAAATCCTTGGCAAGTATATACTTATAGACCGCCCTACCTGTTATAGCTTCAATTCTTCTTACACCAGCGGCTACACCAGCTTCTGATACTATCTTAAACATGCCCACTTCTGATGTATTGTTTAAGTGGGTACCTCCACATAATTCAATCGAGCAGTCACCCATTTTTACAACTCTGACCTCATCTCCATATTTTTCTCCAAACAAGGCCATAGCTCCCATTTCTCTTGCTTGATTTATATTCATAACTTCTGCTATAACCTGATGTGCATCTAAAATGTATTCATTGACTTTTGCTTCTACTCTACTAACTTCTTCCTTAGTCATTGCTTCAAAATGTGTAATATCAAATCTCAACCTATCAGGTTCAACAAGTGAACCTGCTTGATTTACATGGTCTCCCAGGACTTCTTTAAGGGCCTTATGTAGTAGGTGGGTAGCTGTGTGATTTCTTGCTGCATCTAGTCTCAATAACTTGTCAACCCTAGTTTCAACCTTATCACCCTTACTAAATTTACCACTTGTTAACCTTCCTATATGCTTGATACTTCCATTTGCACCTTTTAATGTGTCTTCTACTTCAAATACACCTAGTTCACTTACTATTTGTCCCTTATCACCAACTTGACCACCACCATTTGGATAGAAACTTGTTTCATCTAAGATTATGGCCGCTTCACTACCTTCTTCTATATGATCAACTAAGCTATCACCTACTACTATAGCCTTAATTGACGATGTCTTGGCCAGCTTATGATATCCATCAAAAGTAGAACTTGCATCTTCAAGAGATGTTAGAGGATCTTCTTTCCAAGCATCACCTTCTGTATTACCCCTAGCGGCCCTTGCCCTATCCTTTTGAGCCTGCATTTCTTTTTCGAAACCATCAGTATCTACCTTTATATTCTCATCTTCTAATATTTCCATAGTTAGATCTAACGGGAAACCAAATGTGTCGTAAAGTTTGAAAGCTTGCTCGCCTGATATAGTATACTTTCCAGCTTTAATTAATTCTTCTGTATAAGATTTTAATATTTCCAGACCTTGTTCAAGTGTTTCACCAAACTTTTCTTCTTCTATGCCTATTACTTTCTTAATATACTCTTTCTTCTCTATTAATTCTGGATATGCATCTCCGCAAGTTTCAAATACAACATCTACCACATCATTTAGGAAACCACCCTTAAGTCCAAGTAGCCTACCATGACGAGCAGCCCTCCTCAGAAGCCTCCTAAGAACGTAACCCCTACCTTCATTTGACGGAAGTATACCATCTCCAACCATAAAGGCTACCGACCTAATATGATCCGTTATAATTCTTATTGACTTATCCTTTTTAGGATCATGTCCATATGTAACCTTTGATAAATGGCACACCTTATTTAAAACAGACCTAATAGTATCTACTTCAAATATTGTATCTACCTCCTGCATAACGCAGGCCATTCTCTCTAACCCCATTCCTGTATCAATGTTTTTATGATCTAATTCCCCGTAAGAGCCATCTTCTTTTCTATCAAACTGTGTAAAGACTAAATTCCAAAATTCTAAAAATCTATCACAATCACAACCTGGCTTACAATCTTTACATCCACAGCCATACTTTTCACCCTTGTCAAAGTATATTTCTGAACATGGTCCACATGGCCCTAGTCCTATTTCCCAGAAGTTATCCTCCTTACCAAGTCTAACTATTCTTTCTTCAGGAAAACCAATCATATCTTTCCACAGGTTATAGGCCTCATCATCACTTTCATATACAGTAACCCATAGTCTTTCCTCCGGTATTTCAAGCCACTTGGTTATAAACTCCCAAGCCCAAGTAATCGCTTCTTTCTTAAAATAATCTCCAAATGAAAAATTTCCCATCATTTCGAAAAAGGTAGCATGTCTAGCTGTTACACCTACGTTTTCTATATCACCTGTTCTTATACATTTTTGTACTGTTGACATCCTGTTTTTAGGAGGTATCTCAACACCTGAAAAATAATTTTTTAATGGTGCCATACCTGAGTTTATCAATAATAAAGACTTGTCATTACTAGGTATTAAAGAGTGTGACTTGGCTATATAGTGCTCTTTCGTCTCAAAAAACCTAGTAAACCTATTTCTAATTTCATTTAATCCTAATTTTTCCATAACATTCCTCCAAATAAATTATTTTCTACAGGACCTACTTATAAAAAAAGCCCACTCCTGTATATTATACAGGGGCGAGCTTGTATTCGCGGTACCACCCTGATTATCACTAAATGTGATATCTTAATTGACATTAACGCAGCATCACGTCCCTAAGTACTAATATTTCCAAAGAGCTACTCCGGGACTGCTTCACAGCCTGTATCTTGGGTATTTCCACCAACAACCCATCTCTATTAGACCTTGGACTCCTACTACTTCCCATCCTAGTATTTTAATTTTATCAATAATAGCCCTTCATCTACTGACTATTTAAATATATATTACAATAAAATTTATGATTTTTCAATACCTTCTCCTATTTTAAGACATACTTTTTAATAAGAAGTATGTAAAATTGAATAAATATCAATAAGACTAGTTTGTATAATACTATGCCTCTAGCAAACTTATTCTATTATACCTCCTCCTAGGAGTTTATCTTCTGAGTAAAATACTACACTTTGACCCCTAGTTATTGCCCTTTGAGCCTCTTCAAAATCTACTCGTACCCTGGACTTTCCTATATAACTCACTTTTGCCCTACATGGTTTGGCAGAATACCTTATTTTTGCATATACATATATAGGGCCTTGAATATCATCTTGATCCCACTCAACAAAATTAACATCTCTAGCTATAAGATTTGTCTTAAATAAATCTTTATTTTCTCCTAAAATAATTGACCCATCCTCACTATTTATATCGACAACGTAGGTCGGTTTTCCAAAGGTTATTCCTAATCCCTTTCTTTGACCAATAGTATAACTTACTATACCCTTATGCTTTCCTAACACATTTCCACATGTATCTACAAAATTTCCTGAGTCAACCTGCCTATTAGAATGTGTCTTAATAAATTTTTCATAATCATGGTCAGGTATAAAACATATATCTTGACTATCCGGTTTATTATGTACTTTTAAACCAATTTCCTTTGCAATTTGTCTTATAGTGTCTTTATCATATCTACCTATTGGAAATAAAGTCTTAGATAATTTTTCCTGGTTTAAATTGTATAAGACATAGGTCTGGTCCTTACTGTCGCTACTTGCTTTTTTTATTTCATATTTTCCACTGTCTTCATTGTACTCTACCAAAGCGTAATGGCCTGTGGCAATATAATCACAGTCTAATTCTTTTGCCTTATCAAATAATAGACCAAACTTTATTGTCTTATTACAAAATACACACGGATTTGGTGTATTTCCTGCAAAGTATTCACCTATAAAGTTATCGACTACCCTTCCTTTAAATTCGTCTTTAAAATCAAGTACATAGTGGTCAATCCCTAATTTTTCACATACGGCTCTAGCATCCGCTACTGAGCTATCCTTATCTTGATCAAAATCCCACAAGGCCATTGTAGCTCCAACAACCTCGTAACCTTCTTTTTGAAGGAGAAAAGCTGCAACAGAACTATCCACTCCACCGCTCATTCCTAGTAAAACTCTTTTCATATTTCCTCCTGTCCTTTACTTTAAACTCAAAAGAAGAGCTCTAGGCCCTTCTTTTTATCGATAAAATATATTTAAGAGTTATCTAATTCCTCTCATTTTTAAAGTAATATCATCTTCCCTATAATTGAAGTTAGAATTGTAATCATCAACCATATCCTGTAATGATATAGATATTGTAACTTCTTCAATAGCCTGCCTAATTCTAGCCCAAACATACCTTGTTGAACATGAATCAAAATTTTTGCATGCATCCTCATTTAATAAACAGTCTGTAAAAGCCATATCGCCCTCTAGCACCTTTAAGATGTCTGCTACTGTTATATTCGTTGCTGGTTTTGATAAAAGATAACCACCCTGGGCTCCCCTGACACTCTTTACCAAACCTGCCTTCTTAAGTACTGAAAATATCTGCTCAAGGTATTGATCTGATATTTCCTGCCTACTAGCAATATACTTTAGTGAAACAGGTTCCTCCTTATCAGCACTTACAGCAAGTTCAAACATTGCCTTTAGACCATACTTACCTTTAGTAGAAAGCTTCATTATTTTCACCTCTTCTCGAATTAATTCCTAGTAAATTAATATGAATTAATCCTATATATAGAATATTATATCATACTAAAAAAGTCAAGTTTAATTCTTTTTATTTTTAATCCAAAGTCCTGTTATTTCTTTTTATTTATAAAATTATATACCCTAATATTATAAGTTCAATTATCTTTTTAGGTGTTTCAAAAACTCTTTTGCCTGTGCTTCAAACTTATTATTTAGTGGCTGATAATATATCCTATCCACCATATTATCAGGAAGGTATTGTTGGTCTATATAGTTGTTTGGATATGAGTGTGGATATTTATATCCTTCTCCATGACCCAAACTTTTTGCCCCCTCGTAGTGAGAATCTAATAAATGTTTTGGTATTTCGCTCTCTCCTATAGAATCTATATCGGATAAGGCCCTATCAATTGCTATGTAAGCAGAGTTGGACTTTGGTGCAGTCGCTAGTAATAGACATGCTTGTGCTAGAGGAATCCTTGCTTCAGGTAGACCTACTTGCATAGCTGAGTCAACACATGATTTTACTATTACAATTGCATTTGGGTAAGCTATACCTACATCTTCACAAGCAATTACAAGGAGTCTTCTCGTTATGCTAATTAAGTCTCCTCCTTTTATTAAACGGGCTAAATAATATATTGAAGCATCCGGATCACTTCCCCTTATTGATTTTTGTAGGGCACTTAGTAGGTTGTAATGCTCATCTCCAGTTCTATCAAAATTATATCTACTCACTATTGGTAAACTAGTTACAAGGTCTAAATCAATTACTAACCTCGCTTCCCTATCCAATTTTGACTCCTTAATGGCTAGTTCTAATATATTAATAGATGACCTCATATCGCCGCCAGAAATATTAGCAATACCCTTATAGGCTTCATCACTAACAATGAGGTCTATACTAGTTTCTTTACTATACTTTTGAACTACATTTTTTAAGCCTTTTATAATAGCATCTAGTTCTATCCTTTTAAACTCAATAACTATACTTCTACTAAGTATTGCCTTATAAACATAATGGTAGGGATTTTCTGTAGTACTTGCAATTAAACTTATTTGTCCATTTTCTATAAATTCTAAGATAGATTGTTGTTGTTTCTTATTAAAACTCTGAATTTCATCTATATACAAAAGTATACCATCTTGACTTTCAAGACTTCCTATAGATGCTATAACTTTTTTTATATCATCTATAGAAGAATTTGAAGCATTAATTTTAAAAAACTTTTTTTTGTCCCTACTAGCCATTATTTCAGCAAGGGTAGTCTTTCCAACACCTGGTGGTCCGAAAAATATCATATTGGGCAAATATTCACTTTCTATCATATTATTTAGCAACTTACCCTTACCTATAATATATTTTTGTCCAACTATATCATCTATTGTCCTTGGCCTATACTTATCTGCTAGTGGCATTTTATCCTCCTAAAAAAATATGACGCTAAGGTAATTATCACCTCAACGTCACTTTAAACTAAAATATATATAAAAAATTTATGTGACTTATAAACATATTACTTACCAGCTTTTTGATAATTCATCTGTGACTTATAAGTATACTACCTACTATCTTACCTTTGATAATTCATCTAAAAGCTTATCATTTAGTATTCTAATATGAGTCCCCTTCATTCCAAGGGACCTAGACTCAATAACTCCAGCACTTTCAAACTTTCTCAAGGCATTTACAATTACAGACCTAGTTATTCCAACTTTATCTGCTATCTTACTAGCCACCAACAAGCCTTCATTACCACCTAATTCTTTAAATATATGTTCTATTGCTTCCAGTTCAGAATAAGAAAGTGTTCCGATAGCCATTTGTACCACCGCCTTCTTTCTCATATCATCTTGCATTTCTTCACTGATTGCCCTTATTATCTCTAGACCTACAACAGTTGCTGCATACTCTGCAACGACTAAATCTTCGTCAATAAAGGACTTATTATACCTGGATAATAGTAGGGTTCCCAGTCTTTCTCCACTTCCAAAAATAGGTACAACCGTAGTAAACTTAGCCAACCTACTTTGTTCATGCGGGAAAAATCTCAAAGCCTCTTCTCCGGATATATTCTCTCTTGTTTCATGTATCTTTAGGATATTTTCAGTATACTCATCTGGAAATACTTCCATCTTACTATCTTCATCAATGATTATAGAACTATCCTCTGGTTTTTGTAAATGATAACCTAAGACCTTACCCTTTAAGTTAACTATATAGATGTTTGAATCAAGTACATCACTTAAAATAAGTGATAATTGTTCAAATGACACAGACGATCCTGCATTAGATTGAAGTGTCTTGTTAATTTTCCTAGTATTTAATAACAACTTGCTTGTCATATTGTAGCCCTCCTGAAGTTACTTTATTACTTTTTATTAGTCACTTTTAATCTTACCAAATAAAAATAAGATGCTCTTATTCAATTTTAATTACCTTTACTTTAACACAAATTAAGATTAACATAATTTGTAAAATTTTTCAACTATTTTGACAGGCATTTTAAAAAGTTTTCATTAAATTCTAATAATTTTATATTATCTTCACTTCTATCAACTAACTTCTTATGTCATACAAAGTTAAATACTTATTTTTTCTTATTATGACTCATACAATCTTTATTTGAACAAATTTGCTTACTTTCTTTCTTAGTTACCTTTTCAACCATATATGAACCGCATTCCTTACACACTTCGCCTGTAGGCTTGTTCCATTCTACAAAATCGCACTCAGGATAATTACTACAGCCATAAAAATTTCTTCCCTTTTTTGATTTCCTTAAGACAATATCACCATTTTGGCACTTTGGACAGGTTACTCCTATCTTATTTACTATCGGCTTTGTGTTTTTGCACTCAGGATAATTTTTACACGCCATAAATCTTCCAAATCTACCATGTTTTATCAACATATTTGATCCACAGAGTTCACATATTTCATCAGTTTCCTCATCCATATTAATTTTCTCTATATTATCAATAGCCTCTTTTATAGAAGACGCTAGTGGGGAGTAGGATTGGGAAACAACCTCTTTCCAATTTTCATTACCTTCTTCTATTTTATCTAGTCTAGACTCCATTTTTGCAGTAAAATCAACATCTGTCAACATCTCAAAATTTTCTTCTAGTATGTTCGTAACTATCTTTCCCAGGTCTGTAGGTTTTATAGATGGACCTTGTTTTTCAACATAACCCCTGGTCAATATTGTTCCTATTGTAGGAGCATAAGTAGATGGTCTTCCTATGCCTAGTTCTTCTAAAGTCTTTACAAGACTCGCCTCTGTATATCTAGCTGGCGGCTTAGTAAAGTGTTGTTTTGGCTCAAGCTCATCTACTAACAACTCATCATTTATGCCTATCTCAGGTAGGATTTTATCCTCCCTATCATAAAAATTATATACTTTTGTGAAGCCATCAAAAACTAATTTTGAGCCATTAGCCTTGAATGTATACTGTCCTATCTGTGCATCTATAGTCATACTTTCATATAAAGCATCTGACATTTGACTAGCAAGAAATCTTCTCCATATAAGATTATATAATTTATACTGGTCACCTGTTAAAGATAATTTTATATCATCTGGATGTCTATAAACAGATGTAGGTCTTATGGCCTCATGGGCATCTTGCGAATTAGATTTAGTTTTATTATTTTTATCCTTAAGCTCTAAATGGTATTTATTTCCATAGGTGTCCAGTATGTAGTTTTTAGCAGAAGCTTTTGAATCTTCAGATAATCGTTGTGAATCTGTCCTAATATAGGATATCAAACCAATACTGCCCTCACCTTTTATGCTGATACCTTCATATAGCTCTTGAGCGACTTTCATAGTCTTTTTGGTAGTAAAACCTAATTTATTTACTGCTTCTTGTTGTAATGCTGATGTTGTAAAGGGTTTAACACTTGTTTTTTTTCTCATTTTTGTTTCTATGTTCTTTATGAGAATAGGTCTGTCCTTTATATTTTCGATAATTTCATTAACTTCTTCTTCATTTGTAAGGTCTAATTTCTTATCACCTATGCCATAAAATGAAAAATCTACAGGGCATTCATCTACTTTTCCTCTTAGGTCTAAAGTCCAATACTCAATAGGTTGAAATTTTTCTATTTCAGCCTCCCTATCACATACAAGTTTAGTTGTAACCGATTGAACCCTGCCCGCACTTAAGCCTCTTCTTACCTTTTGCCATAAGATGGGACTAATTTGGTAGCCTAATAGCCTATCAAGCACCCTTCTGGCCTGCTGGGCATCTACAAGATCTAATTTTATCGGTCTAGGTTTTTTTATAGACTTCTTTATAGTATCCTTAGTTATTTCATTAAATTCTATCCTACATTGACTCTTTGGATCTATGCCAAGTATATAAGATAGGTGCCATGATATAGCTTCGCCTTCTCTATCTGGGTCGGTTGCTAAATATATCTTACTTGCCTTTTTAGCTTCCTTTTTTAACTCATTTATAACTGGCCCCTTGCCCCTTATATTTATATATTCTGGTTCAAAACTATTATCTATATCAACTCCTAACCTACTCTTAGGTAAGTCTCTTATATGTCCTACAGATGCCTTTACAATATAGTGACTTTTGCCTAGAAATTTTTCTATAGTCTTTGCCTTAGCTGGAGACTCGACTATTACTAAAGCCTTTGGCACAAATAACACCTCCATTTTTATAATATTAAGACCTTATTTGCTTGGTAGGTATTAATTCCCACTTCAAAAATATAGTCTTGCATAGTCAAATTATTGACATAAAATATAACCTCACCTATTTCTAACTTAAGATATAGGGATATTTTGTCAATTTCTAGGGGGCCCTTCTCTAATAGAAGTTTCAGTATATCTTTTTCATAATCAGAAAATTCATCTCCCCTTAATTTGTCAACCTCTATATTATCACAAATATAGCCACCATTGCCAGTGTTTTCATTAATTTTTTTGTTGTTAAAGTAATCTAGACCGTAAAAATCTTCATAATCTTCTAGTATATCCCTACTAGAAAGCACAATCTTTCCTCCCTTACCTATCATTTCATTACATCCATAAGACAGGTCTGAAAAAATACTGCCTGGCACTAGGTAAACCTCCCTACCATTATCTACTCCATAAGTAGCCGTTATAAGCGAACCGCTCTTCCTTCCTGCTTCAACTACAAGTATACCCCTGGACAGACCCGCTATTATTCTGTTTCTCATAGCAAAACTAGACCTAAATGTTTTACCTCCAGGACCTGTCTCCGCTATTATTAGACCTCCTTTATCAAGAATCTCCCTAAACAGTTTGCTATTAGATTTAGGATATATTTCATCTATAGCAGTCCCCATAACTGCTATAGTTGGCATATTATTTTCCATGCAATATATATGGGCGTATGAGTCTATTCCACTCGCAAGTCCACTTACAATAACTATCCCGTCCATACATAAGTCTTTTAATAGGTACTTTGTTGCATTTTTTCCATAATCTGTGCACTTCCTTGCTCCTACTACTGAAAGGAGAGGATATTTATTTACCAGCGATATATCCCCATAGTAGTAAAGAAGATAAGGAGGATCGTATACATTCCTCAGAAGATCAGGATATTCTTTTGAGTCATAGGTTATATAAGCTGCCCTACTTGACTTAATCTTATGCTTTATTTCATCTATAAGACCTTGATCATAGCCCATATTAACTATTTTATCAATAATCTTATTTGAAAAATATAACCTTCCTAAATCTAGCATCAAGTTTAAAAATCTTTCACTATCAAACTCTGTTTTACTATTAGAAAAAACTTGACTGGAATCATTACCAAAAATTTTTTCAAGTTTTAATTTGTTATCTTCATAGAAAAGTTTCATATCCCTACTACCTATATTAATAACTTCTCTTGCCCAAATAAAAAAATTATCCATACTATTTCCCTCCCTTTTCTTAATATACAGTATTTACATAATTCTAGTCGTAATTATACTTCTGCCTGTGTAAGACATCTTATTAACCATTTATATAGCAACCTATATTGCATAAATCTATTATTGACTCCTTATCTTATACAGGCATATTACTTTGTAAAATACTTATAATAGGTCTTTCTATATGAAAATGCCTCCATTATATCCCTACTAGAAATTTTTTCTCTTGAGTCTAGGTCAGCTATAGTCCTAGCAAGCTTTAACATGCGTGTATAAGCCCTGTTACTTAAACTATACTTTTCATAAATTTTTGATGCCATAGCAAAAGACTCCTTGTCTAGTTCACAGTAAAATTCTATGTCCCTACTAGACATCTGTGCATTTACAAAAAAATCTTCTTCTCCAAATCTTTTTTCCTGTATATCTCTAGCAGCTTGAACTAATGATAGTATTTGTCTTGAAGACATTCTCTGAGATTCATCACCCAAATCATCAAAATCTACCTTTCCAATTTCACAAAATATATCTATCCTATCTAATATAGGACCTGATATCTTGTTCAAGTACTTTTCTATATCATATTGACGACAAGAGCATTCCTTGTGACTCTTGTAATATCCACATGGACAAGGGTTCATGGATAATATTAATTGAAAAGAGGCAGGATAAGTCATATTGTGATTTAATCTTGATATATTAACACATGAATCTTCAATAGGTTGTCTTAGGGCCTCCAAAATTTGTTTAGGGAACTCAGCAACTTCATCTAGAAATAAAACACCCCTATGGGCTAGGGTTATTTCACCCATACTAGCCTTAGCTCCACCACCTATTATAGATATTTTGGTTGCTGTATGGTGTGGTTGCCTAAAAGGTCTAACCTTCTTTATTCCTTCGCCTTCTTTTAATAGGCCTGCAGCACTATATATTTGTGTGATTTCTAATTCTTCTTTACTATTGGGTTTTGGTAATATTGTCTTTATTGACCTTGCTATCATTGTCTTTCCTGTACCAGGAGGTCCAATCATAAGCATATTGTGACCACCAGCAACTGCTATCATGGCAGCCCTCTTAGCTACCATATTCCCTCTTATATTATAAAAATCATCTTCTAATATATTGCCCCTATCTACTGTATCATTATTTTTTGCCCTTAAATCACCTTTATCGTTGACGTGAATTTTTATTTTTTCTTCTAGTTCTAAGCAGGCTTTGTCACTATTCTTTAAACCTATTTTTGTACCTAAACCAACTTTCAACTTATCTTTCTCATTGGGGCTTGACTTATCATACTTAACTGAGAGGTAGCTTGCCATTTCTTTATCATCCATATTTAGTAATCTAATACATTCTTTCACACTATCTAGACCTACTATATCAATACCCTCTATTTGACTACACTCTGGGCAGTTACTATTCGGTATAAAAACTCTTTTTATACCCTCTTTTTTCATTTTTATTACAATTGAAAGAATACCTCTCATATTTTTAATTTTTCCATCTAGGGATAGTTCACCTAAAAAAGCTGACTCTAGCAAATAGTCATCGCTTTTTTTTACCTTATTTCTTAATATACCTATACACATACCAAGATCCAAATAGGAAGCCTCTTTTTTAACATCAGCAGGCGATAGGTTAATAACTAGCCTATTTAGTGGAAAATCATAGCCACTATTTATTATAGCAGACCTAACCCTTTCTTTTGATTCTCTTACCTCTGCTCCTGCTAGACCTACTACACTGAAATATGGCATACCCTTAGATATATCTACTTCTATATCAACTATTAAGCCATCAACCCCCATTACCATACCTGACTTTATCTTATTTATCATAAAGAACCTCCTAGACTGTAGGCATTCCTTATATGCCTTATTTTTTTATTATTATAATAAACTTCAAATACATCGAACCTAACCATATAGTCAAAAGTTTGCTTTGTAGACACATAGTTCTTAGCAAGCCCTATTATTCTTGACATTTTTTTTGAATCAACTGCTTGGGCAGGATTACCAAAATAAGTATTTGTCCTTGTCTTAACCTCCCCAAACACCAAATAGTCACCTTCTATAAAAATTATATCTATCTCACCCCTATTAGTTCTATAATTTCTTTGAACTATACTACAACCGATCCTGTCTAGGTATATGGCTACGGCTTCCTCACCTATCATTCCAACTTCATAATTATTCATAATACCTCCAAAAATACTACCCCTAATATTATGTTCTATTTTATGAATAAATAAAGTCAATTTACTTAGTATAAAAGTGTTTATTGATTTTTTACTTGATTGATAATTGATCTTTTCACTTGTTATAATTGATTATATAGTTTCACTTGTTTAGTTGAATGTAAGGGTAACTTTTCTAAAAAAAATAGCACTGGTATGGATTTTTCCTCACCAATGCTAAATAATATACAAGCTATCATATGACCTAAAGGTATATACAAAATAGGGTCAGTATACAAAATAGGAGTCTTATTTATAAATTATTCTTTCATCTATAGATGCAAGGTCCTGGCAACCAGTCAATACCATGGCAGCCTCCAGGTCAGCCTTGAGCCTAGATATATACATTTCAACACCTTGAGTCTGGCCCCCAAAGGATGCTGTTATAAATGGTCTGCCTATTAGACATGCATCAGCTCCTAGGGCTAGCATCTTTAAGACATCCACACCCGTCCTAATACCGCCGTCTACAAAAACCTTGATCCTTCCATTAACTACCTTAACTATTTCAGCTAATACATCTGCTGTACCTGGTGTATAATCTTGAACTCTTCCTCCATGGTTTGAAACCACTATACCATAAACACCAGCTTCAACGGCCATTAGGGCTTCATCAGGAGTCATTATTCCCTTTAATATAAATGGTAGCTTAGTTGAATTAACTAATTCTTTTATTTCATCGATATTTTTTGCATATACTGGCGTACCATGTAGCTTTAGAGTTACTAATCCACACGCATCAATATCTATACCTACAGCAATTGCCCCTACCTTTTCAGCCTTTTTTATTTTTTCAATTATATTTTTATTGTCCCAAGGTTTTATAAATACAATTCCAGACCCATCATATTTATCCATTACTTCAAGGTTATCAAGTAAAAACTGTGGAATTGCTGTATCACCCACCATAGCATATATCCCCTTATTTTTGCAACCCTCTATAACTGGTTCTATATACTCCTTTTCACTTACAAGTCCACCCATATTTAGACTAGTACCAGTTATAGGTGCTGCCATTATTGGTAGATCAAGTTTTTTACCAAATAATTCAATTGACATATCTGGTTCAGATACCTTATGAATAACTCTCATATTCAATTTTATCCTATCAAGGGCTGCAACATTTTCAATAAAAGCCTTGCCTGTACCCTTACCTCCCATACCTGGTACCTGACCTCGACAGGCTATTCCATCACATACCCTACATACCTTACATGAGCCATTAAATTTTTCCCTTGCCCTATCGAGCATTTCCTTATATTCCATCTTTAATACCTCCATATCAACACACATACTATTAAAGGTTTTTTAGAAAACTATTCCTATGTATTTTAGTTTTACCAAATTTTTTTAAGCCCTCATAATGATCCTTAGTACCATAGCCCTTATTAGAAGCAAATCCATAATCTGGATATTCTTTGTCATAATCAACCATCATCCTATCTCTTGTAACTTTGGCTACTATACTTGCAGCAGCTATTGATATAGACTTGGCATCCCCTTTAATAATTGGTAGCTGGGGAATATCAACTCCCGGTATCCTTACTGCATCATTAAGAAGACAGTCTACTTCTACTTCTAATTTTTCTAGGGCCCTTCTCATTGCTATATAGGTAGCATTTAAAATATTATGTTCATCTATCTCAAAGTTATCTGCCATACCTATGCCATAATCTATAGCCTCTTCAATTATTATATCGTACAAGGCCTCTCTCTTAGCTTCTGTCAACTTCTTAGAATCATTTATGCCTTCTATCCTAGAATTAGGTTTTAAAATAACTACAGCAGCTACAACAGGTCCTGCTAGGGGTCCCCTTCCAACTTCATCAACACCAGCCACAAATACAGCACCATTTTTATAGCACTCATTTTCATAATAATTTAAAAGATCCAATCTTTTTTCCTCAGCCTCTATCCATATCAATTTCTTTTTAAGTCTAGAACAAATATCTTGTACAGACTTTCTTCCATCAACTGATAAAAGATCGATAAAGTCTACATATTCTTCAGGTAGTATTTTATCGGCTAATTCCCTTATTTGACTTATTTTTAATTTACTAATTTCACCTAGGTTATAATCTTTTAACATATAAACCTCCTTATTATAAGCAAAAGAATATCCAGTATTAAGAACCTATCTTCACAAGTAGTCAACAATAGAAACTATTTCGCCATGCCTATAATAAACCCTAGGAACTCGTCTGCTCATCATACACATGACCTCATGGGCTATTGTATCACAACCCTTAGCAACCTCATCAACAGATACTAAATCATCACCAAATATAACAACATCATCGTTCACCCTTACGTCCATATCCATAGGTACCCTAACCATACATTGATCCATGCAAATCCTACCAACTATTGAGCACTTAACTCCATTAACATATACATATGGATTCCTTCTACCCCTTAGAAAACCATCCGCATAACCTGCTGCTATACTAATTATCTTCTCTCTTACAGTAGTAAAATATATCCTTCCGTAACTAATAGATGTCCCTGCATCTAAAATCTTGACATTAGATACTTTGGCCTTAAAGGACATTACTGGCTTAATATCAATAGAATATGATACTTCATTTGATGGATATATACCATATTGAATTATACCAGGTCTTACCATATCATACTTCTCATCACAATCTAAAATTTCTGCACTGTTTGAGCAGTGAATATATTTGATCTCTACATTCATATCCTTGACCTTGTCTACCATCTCAGTAAATCTATGCGTCTGTAGATTTTCAAATTCCTTATTTCTAGCATCAGCGGTAGCAAAGTGAGTATACATACCTTCTAATATTATACCTTCTAGCTGACTAATTTTTTTAATTTCATTTGCGATTTCATCTACCTTGTCGTCCAAAACCACATAGCCTAGTCTAGACATACCCGTATCTAATTTTAAGTGTATATTGGCCTTAATGCCAATTTCCCTAGCCACCTTATCAATCTCTTGAGCCAATTCAAGGTCAAATACAGTCATAGACACATTGTTTCTGATAGAATCTTCTATAGTCAATGGATTGGTATAACCAAGGTTTAATATAGGTGTGGTAATTCCATGATCCCTTAGTTCCATGGCTTCATTTAACCTGGCTACAGCAAAAAAGTCAGCACCTAATTCTTCATAGAACTTTGCTATTTGAACAGCTCCATGACCATAGGCATTTGACTTTATAACCATGCACATCTTTGTGCCTTCAGGTATCTTATTTTTTATCCCCTTAAAGTTGTATTCCAAATTATCCAAATTTATTTCCAACCAATTAGAGGCCTTATTTACTAATTTATTCATCTAAACTCCTCCCATTCGATAACTTTTCTACCGGTGGATTATCTATAATAAGTTTCTTATAGTAATTATATTTTTTATTTATTTTTAAGTCAAGCACCGAGAAAATCAATCAAATTAGATTGAAGGCATTTCAAGTACTATCTTACCTATCTTACCTTCCCTAAACTCATTTAGGACTGTAGTTGCTATCCTAGTATAGTCAAGTTCCCTATTTCCTAGTATAAATCCCCTCTTCCTGCCTATGGCTTCCATGGTATCAATCCCCTGTGGACCAATAGATTCTAGCTTATATCTCTCCATCAAAAGGTCTGGGGCTATTTCCATCAGTTTTTCAATCAACCTCAAACCAAGTGTTTCAACATCTAGGATTTCATCCTTTATAGCCCTAGTAAAGGCAAGGTTTAAGGCTACTTCCTGATCTTCAAACTTTGGCCAAAGTATACCTGGAGTATCCAATAGCTCCATATCACCCCTGATCTTGACCCACTGTTTACCCTTGGTAACACCAGGTCTATCACCAGTCTGAGTCGACCTCCTACCTGACAGCTTATTGATTAGAGAAGATTTACCAACATTAGGTACACCAACTATCATAATCCTAATAGCCCTCTCTCTTCTGCCTTTTTCAGCCAGGCCTTCCATCATTGTCTTTGTAACAGCCTTACACTCAGAAATAACCTTGTTAACACCCGTACCTGTCATGGCATTTATAGGAATTGCTTTTACACCAGTCTTGGCAAAATATGCTACCCAAGCATCAATAGCAGACTTTTCACACATGTCAGCCTTGTTCAATAGGACTATCCTAGATTTATCACCTACCAGCCTATCTATATCAGGGTTCTTACTGCTAAGTGGTATTCTAGCATCTAAAAGCTCTATAACCACATCTACTAGCTTTAAATTATTCTGAACTAGCTCCCTAGTTTTTTTCATATGACCAGGATACCAGTTTATGTTCAGGTTGTCATCCCTCAAATATTCATCATTGTAACTCATACTTCCTCCTTCGCGCGACTATATCGTCACAGTAGGGCTAAAATAAGCCCTCGTATATATCAAACCCAAGGACACTTTATCCTTAGGTACTTTCACACCAAAAAAGGGCATCCTGAGACACCCTAATTTACTAATATACATAATTGTATATGCTAGATTATTTTCTTTTGCCTCTAGCTTCTTTGATCTTAGCAGCCTTACCAACTCTACCTCTAATATAGTTGATTTTAGCTCTTCTAACCTTACCAAATCTTGTAACTTCAATCTTTTCAATCTTTGGTGAATGAACTGGGAATGTTCTTTCAACACCTACACCAAAAGATATCTTTCTAACAGTGAAAGTTTCTCTGATTCCTCCGCCCTGTCTCTTAATAACAACACCTTCGAATGCCTGAACTCTTTCTCTCTTACCTTCGATAATCTTAACGTGTACCCTTACTGTGTCCCCTGGTCCAAAATTAGGAACATCTGATTTTACCTGTGCGGCTTCAATAGCCTTAATTAATTCGTTCATTTCTTCCTCCTAATATCATAGACGTACATAAATACTTGACCTTTGTAAAAGAGGTACGCCCGTACTCAATAACCATTACATTATACCTTTAGATATTAGCATTGTCAATAGTTTAAATAATATTTATTGTGTTTTTTAAGTTTTTTTGTCCCATAAATAGCAAAAATGGTTAAAATATATATTTCACTAGTATTATCAAGTAATTAATATTGAAAATATTAGGAATTATATTGACAAATACCACTTATAAGTGTTATAATTGTTAATAAATTTTTTTAAGGGAGGTAACCAAAATGAAAATAAGCAGCATAGACAATTCGACAAGCAAGTTAAATATATCAATTTTTGGTTACGTTTATTATTATAAGAGTTAAGGGTCACATAGCAAATTCTAGTGGCTCTATTTTCGATGATAATAAAGGAGCCCTAATATAAACCGATAATTAAGGCTTCTTACATAGGTGTAGGAAGCCTTTTATAATTTGTCCCACTTTTAATTTGTATATTTATAGTGTATAATATACTTGATTTATTGTAAAATTATATGCTTATTTATTTAATAATAATATTTAAGAAAGAGGTGTACTAATGGGAGTTTTTGAAGAACTACAAGCACGTGGCTTAATTGCCCAAATAACAAACGAAGAAGAAATTAAAAACCTAATTAATACTGGTAAGGCTATATTCTATCTAGGCTTTGACCCTACTGCGGATTCACTACATGTTGGTCATTTCATGGCCCTATGTTTAATGAGAAGGCTACAGTTGGCTGGTAACAAGCCCGTTGTCCTAGTTGGTGGAGGTACTGGATATATCGGTGACCCATCAGGTCGTACAGATATGCGTACTATGATGACACCAGAAACTATCCAGCACAATTGCGACTGCTTCAAGGTTCAGATGTCTAAATTTATAGACTTTAGCGATGACAAGGCTATTATGGTTAATAATGCAGATTGGTTGCTTCAGCTTAACTATATAGAAATGCTAAGAGAAGTTGGACCACACTTTTCTGTTAACAATATGTTAAGGGCTGAATGCTACAAAAACAGGATGGAAAAGGGCCTTTCCTTCCTTGAATTCAACTACATGGTAATGCAGTCATATGACTTCTACCACCTATTCAGAGAATACGGATGTAATATCCAGCTAGGCGGTAACGATCAGTGGTCTAACCTACTTGGTGGTACTGAATTGATTCGTAGAAAGCTAGGTCAAGATGCCCACGCTATGACATTACCTCTACTTACAAAGGCTGATGGTACTAAGATGGGTAAAACAGCAGGTGGAGCTGTATGGCTAGACCCTAACAAGACTTCTCCATTTGACTTCTACCAGTACTGGAGAAATGTAGATGATGCTGATGTTATCAACTTCATTAAAAAGCTGACTTTCCTATCACTTGAAGAAATCAAACCTATGGAAGCCTGGGAAGGTGCTAAGTTAAATGAAGCAAAGGAATTACTTGCTTATGAAATGACTAAACTAGTCCACTCTGAAGAAGATGCTAATAAGGCTCAAGAAGCGTCTAAGGCCCTATTTGCTGGTGGCGCAGATGATTCTAATATGCCAACTACTGAAATTGATCCAGCTAAGCTGACAGACGGTTCAATAAATGTCACTGACCTTGTGCTAGAATGTGACCTAGTACCATCTAGGAGTGAAGTCAGAAGACTAGTTCAGCAGGGTGGTCTGACTATTGCTGACAAGAAGGTTGAAGACCTTAACTTAGTAATCAGCCTAGATGACCTTAAGGAAGGTGTAATAATTAAAAAGGGTAAAAAGAAATTCCATAAGGCCCTTATTAAGTAATCATTTATAATACTAAATAAGATAGGTTCTATAATATATAGCGTTGATGGTAACAAAAATGCTTTCAAAGTCGTAA
>CAUQSL010000008.1:0-69871 GCA_963520775.1 uncultured Peptostreptococcus sp. | reverse complement strand
ACGACTTTGAAAGCATTTTTGTTACCATCAACGCTATATATTATAGAACCTTTTTATTTTAATATCAAGTTGTAACATAAATCGAGTTAGTAGATATATCAATGCTGTAATCATCATAGGCAAATTTTTCTTTACCAATTCTATAAATCACAAACCTTTCTCGTGGATCTTCTGTTGACTTGTCTAAATATACTTGCTTATATAATTTAAAACTAGTCTTGTTCTCTAAAAAATCAAGATATTCATAGGGTGGATAGTAAAGTATAATATCAATTTCTCTAGGACAATACTCCAAAGACCTATGTATATTATTTATAACACTAATAAATATTGGCAAAGCAAAAGGATTAAAAAAGTAGAATTTATTTTCAAAATTACTTATTTGATATTTTTCAGCAGGACTATTTACAAAGAATAACTTTTCCTTATCCAAAGCATTCTTAGGCCTATATTTTCTCTTATTAACTAGTGCCATCTTATGAAAATCCTCGCTTATTTCTACGCTAGTGCAGGCAGAATTAAACATAAAGTTAACTAAAAAAGCAAACCTAGCCTTGCCAGAACCGAAATCTACAAAGTGGTCCTTGCCTTCAACTTTATATTCTTCAAATAAACTTATAAGTGCTTCATATGGCGTTGGTTCATATCTATTATAAATTTTAAATCTATCCATTCTGGTCTCACTTTTACTAGTGTTAATGTGTAATAATTTTTCATAATCTTGTTCTCTCACTGGTATCACCACCCTATAAGATTCTTTTCTTTATTAGGTATATAGTTGATAATACACATATAAGTATAGTAACAACATTTACAATCCAAAAACCAAAAGGATGATTTGCAAATGGAATTCCTCCCACATTCATTCCAAATAAGCCTGATATAATTGTCGGAACCGCCATTACAATAGTTACTACTGTAAGATAGGTCATCACATTATTTTGATTATTACTTATAATTGCACTGAAAGCATCCATAATTCTACTTAAAATGTCTCCATACATTTTAGACATCTGAAGAGCCTGCTTATTTTCTATTATTACATCTTCTAATAGGTCTTCATCGTCCTCATAATGCTTAATTACATTTAGTTTCAATAACCTATCGAGTGTGGCTTCATTCGCTGTAAGAGATGTAGAAAAATAGACAAGCGATTTTTCTAACTGTAGTAACTGTAAAAGCTCCCTGTTTTTCATGGAATTATGAATTTCTTGTTCTATTAAATTAGTAGTATTGTTGATTCTTCTAAGATATAGCAAATAAAAAGTGGCATTTCTATAAAGAATTTGAAGTATAAACCTTGTTTTCATGTATGTATAGAAATCCTTGACATGCCCTACAATAAAATCGTTTATTATTCTTGTCTGCTTGGAACATATAGTTATAATGCTATCTCTTACAAGTATTATTCCAATAGGAACAGTCATATAATTAGAAGATGTTGAATCTGACATATCAAAAGGTATGTCTATCAAAATTAAAGTGTAATCTTCATCATACTCTATTCTTGAGCTCTCTTCATTATCAAGCGCTGCTCCAAGAATATCTGAATCCAATCCAAATATTTGACTTATATCTTCAATTTCATTTGAGGTTGGCTCAGTAAGATTAATCCAACAACTTGGTTCAAATTCATCCAATCTTTCTAAATTTCCATTAATTGTCTTGTAGTATCTTATCACGAGCTCACCCCCTTCTATAATCAACGATATTAGTATATATTATTCATATGTTCGTATATATTGTTCATATGCTTGTATATATTATTCATATTTTTGTTTGCATTATTCATATATTTGTATATATTATTCATATGTTTGTATGTATTATTCATATATTTGTTTGTATTATTCATATGTTTATATATATTATTCAACAATATTATTTAATAAAATTAAATATCTATATTTTCAACCTGACCTTGATCAATAGCCATCCTAGTATCACCTTGACTAAGTAGGCTAGTTATATCTTCATCTATGTCGATTATATATAACGGTTCCACGTCTTCTTTTATAATTTCATACTCCATTGGATATATTGAAAAGTCAGTCATAAGAAGATGATCGTCTATAAAATCCATGTGTCTTACATCATTTAATAACTCATTAGAATTTTCGTAGTTGAGGTTGGCAAGTGATTTGAACATATCTATTGATTTTTTGTAATAAAAAGCTGCTAAAAAATATTCGCATCTCTTATTTCCATTTTCCGCACCCAATTTTAAATACTTCTCTGCCTTTTCATATTCAAAAGTCCTAAACATTAATTGTGCCAAATTATACATTGCCTCAGTACACCCAAGCTCAATTGCTTTTTCATAATACTCTATGGCTTTTTTAGGATCTTTAAAGAAGTTATCATACATTACTGCAAGAGTATTTATAGCATAAATGTTGTTTAAGCTCGCAGGATCCTCTAGGTATATTTTTGCCTGATCATAATTGGTCTGCATAAAATATAGCCTACCTAAATAGAGTTTTGCTATTTGGTGTCCATTATCAGAAGCAATCTGATAATATCTTAAGGCACTCTTTTCATTACCTATTTTTTCATATATGCTAGCCAACTTAAAACACGATTCAAGATCACCATGATCAGCAGCCTTTTTATACCAGTCGATCATATTATCTAAATCATTTAACTTTTCATAGATGTTAGCTAATTTAAGTTGGCAATTTATATTGTCCGGCAACATCTTATAGTAACTTATTGCAATATCATAGTCTTTTAAGAATCTACATAAATCTCCCATATTTTCTGCCGAATTATTACAACCTTGATTTATAGCCTGTCTATAGTAAAAACTTGCTTCGTTATAATTTTTTGACTCAAATAAAATTCCAGCCAAATTATTTTTTGCTTCTTTTATGCCATCATCTGCGGACATTTTATAATAAATCCTTGCATTATCAGTATCATTATTCCTATTATATAAGTTACCAAGCCTATACTTAGCCATACTATGGTTTTGTTGAATTGCTAACTCATAGTAATGGATAGCATCTGATGATTTGTCTTTTCTATCAAGTATAAAACCCATCCTATACTGGGCATCAGAATTACCTTCCTCTGCTGCTATTGAATAGGCTTTTTCTGCTTCTAAATAATTCTTAGATATTTCACACAAAACACCTAAGTTCATAGCAGCCTTAACATGTTTTTTCTTTAATAGTTTTTTATACAGGTCCATAGACCTAGTAAAATTACTCCTATTCATTTCTATAACAGCTAAATTATATATTGAGTCTTCATCATTCAAACTAGCCCCTTTTTCATACATTTGCTCGGCCTCGTCCTTATTGTCTAGTTCCATATTTAATAGCCCTAAATTAAAATAAGATTTTGCAAATCCAGCTTGGGCTGTCTCTTTTAGAATTTTTTCAGACATCTCATAGTCTTCTAGTATATAATAGATAACACCTATATTATTTTTAGCTGCAATAATCCCCTTGTCTGCTGCCTTTTCATACCAATAAAGGGAAGTATCATATATTTCATTATTATAATACATATTACCTAAATTGAATGCTGCGTAGTCTACTCCATTATTAAAGGCTGACCTATACCAATTTTCAGCCTTTTCCATTTCTCCCTGACTATCATATAGTTGACCTAGAATAAGTTGGGCTCTTTCATATCCAGATTCTGCTGCTTCCTTAAATTTTTCAACTGCTAGTTCTGACTTTCCTATCTTTTCATAAAAGTTTCCCTTTAAGTAATCCACTTTTGGATTTTGCGACATATCTTTAACCCCCCTCATCCTAATTTACATACTTTTACACCTATAATTATATAGTATTTAAAAAGTAAAGGCAAGCCAAACTTATAATGGTATAAGTCCTACTTATTTTAGTGAATATAGACTATAAACTAATATAATATTAAATTCCACCTCTTAATATAAAAAAATAGGTTGTATAATAATATACAACCTATAAAAACTGGCGGAAATCCACCAGTTTTTCATAGACTATAAATACTTTTCTCTTAAATACTTATCCATAGCCGCTGCTGCTGTTCTACCAGCTCCCATCGCAGATATTACAGTAGCTGCACCTGTAACTGTATCTCCACCAGCATATATACCTTCTAATGAAGTTAAACCATCTTCATCAGCTACTATACACTTTCTTTTATTTACATCAAGACCAGGTGTTGTTGATGCTATAAGAGGATTAGGCCTAGTTCCCAAAGACATTATTACCATATCAACATCAAGTTCAAATTCTGAATTTGGAATTTCAACAGGTCTTCTTCTGCCTGATTCATCTGGTTCACCCAATTCCATCTTTACACACTTCATACCACATACGTTACCATCTTCATCAACTACTATTTCCGTAGGATTAGTAAGTAGGTTAAACTGTATGCCTTCTTCCTTAGCATGATGTACTTCTTCTACTCTGGCTGGTAATTCAGATTCGCTCCTTCTATAGACTATATGTGTTTGAGCGCCTAGCCTTAGTGCTGTTCTTGCAGCATCCATAGCAACATTACCACCACCAATAACTGCAACTTTCTTTCCAACCCTTATTGGTGTATCATAGTCATCTATATAAGCTTTCATTAAATTAATCCTAGTTAAAAATTCATTAGCCGATAAAACACCATTTGCATTTTCACCAGGAATACCCATAAAAGATGGTAATCCAGCTCCTGAACCAATAAATACAGCCTTAAAATCTTCATTTTCAAACATCTCATCTATTGTTATAGTCCTACCTACAACAACATTGTTTTCTATCTTTACACCTAACTTCTTTATAGAGTCTATTTCATAATTTACGACTTTTGACTTTGGCAACCTAAACTCAGGTATACCATAAGTTAATACTCCACCTGACTCATGGAAAGCCTCAAATATTGTTACGTCATATCCTGCTTTAGCAAGATCTCCTGCACAGGCTAATCCTGAAGGACCAGAACCAACTATACCTACCTTTATACCATTTCTTTCAATATCGCCACTTAGGTCAATTTCATTTTCTCTAGACCAGTCAGCTACAAATCTTTCAAGTTTTCCTATAGAAACTGGTTCACCCTTTATACCTACTACACAGACTCCCTCACACTGAGACTCCTGAGGACATACACGACCACAAACAGCCGGTAGGGAACTAGACTTAGATATTACCTTTATAGC
Source organism: uncultured Peptostreptococcus sp. (assembly GCA_963520775.1). Taxonomy (GTDB): domain Bacteria; phylum Bacillota; class Clostridia; order Peptostreptococcales; family Peptostreptococcaceae; genus Peptostreptococcus. The sequence continues at coordinate 64,725 of CAUQSL010000008.1, read as the reverse complement.
ATCTTCAAAATTGCCGGCCTTAACTTCTTGTATAAAAGCTGGTATATTTATACTTACTGGACATCCATCTACACACCTTGGTTTTTTACAATTTAAACATCTCTGGGCCTCTTCTTGAGCTTCTTGTGCATTATATCCATAACAGACTTCTTCAAAGTTAGTAGCCCTAACCTTTGCATCTTGTTCTCTCACTGGAACTTTAGTTTTCATAGCCATTAGTGTCTACCCCCTATCTGACAATCTGGACTTGAATGAGTAGGTCCATCCTGTTTTCTTAAAATTTTTCTTCCTTCTTCACTCTTGAACATCTGTTGTCTTTTCATAGCTTCATCAAAATCAACCAACCATCCATCAAATTCAGGTCCATCAACACAGGCAAACTTAATATCATCACCTATACTTATACGACATGCTCCACACATACCAGTTCCATCAACCATTATTGTATTTAAACTAACTATAGTTGGTATATTAAGCTTCTTAGTAGCTAGACAGGTAAATTTCATCATTATCATAGGACCAATTACAATTGCCTTTTCATATTTTATGCCCCTATTAGTAACTAGCTCATCTAACATGGCAGTAACATTTCCGTGGAAGCCATAACTTCCATCATCTGTACACATATATAAGTTCTTTGCTACCTTTTGCATTTTATCTTCGAAAATTATAAGGTCCTTATTTCTGGCACCTATAATTACATCTACATCAACTCCATGCTCATGTAACCATTTAACCTGTGGATAAACTGGAGCAGCTCCTACACCACCAGCAATAAATATTACTTTTCTATTTTTTAATTCTTCGATATCTTCATAAATAAAATCACTCGGATGACCTAATGGTCCTACAAAATCTTTTATAGAATCCCCTACTTCTAGTTTACCTAGTTTCTTGCTAGAGAATCCAACAACCTGAAATACTATTGTAACAGTTCCTTTTTCCTTATTATAATCAGCTATCGTAAGTGGCATTCTCTCCCCTTTTTCATCAACAATGACGATAATAAACTGACCTGGTTTTGCTGACTGAGCAATCCTTGGAGCTTCAATGTCCATAAGATATACAACATCGTTAAGCTTTTTTTTCTCAACTATTTTGTAGCTCATAATAATATACCCCCTGCTTTTAATTAATTATAAATTCTCAATAGATAATATGAATGCAAAATATAAAAAATTGAACCTCATATTTGACCTTATTATACACTATATTTTTAATATTTGATAGATATTTTACAAAAAAAAGACACTTATTTATATCAATCTATTATCTTTTGATATAAGTATTAGAAAAATCTGATAATTTATTTTCATCTGATAGCAATAAATTCAATGGTTCAGAAAAAATTTATAATAGGGTTTAATTTTATATACATTATAAAACAAGTATGTTATACTCAATTTGTAGGGCTAAATTTGCTCTAACAAAAATATTTTTTTAACAATAGTGTTTTAAAAGGAGATGTTATTATGAAAAGATTAATTACTGTCCAAGAATTCTTTGAACTACAGAAAAGCGGTAAAAAATTAGTAGTCCTTGACTGTAGATTTGACCTTATGAACAAAACCTATGGTATAGATTCATACAAACAGGGTCATATAAAGAATGCCTACTTAATAAATATAGAAAAGGACCTAACTGATCCAGTTGGTCAACATGGTGGTAGACATCCTTTTAAAGATCGTAGCCAGCTAAAATCCATTCTTGAATCTTTTGGTATCGATAATGAAACAACAGTTATTACATATGATGATGGTGATCTACAAGGTGCAGGTAGACTTGTTTTTCAATTAAATAACCTTGGCTTCTATAATGCCTTTGTATTAGATGGTGGACTAATAGCCTATAAGGCTAATGGCGGAGAAATTGAAACTGAAGAAAGAATACCAACTAAGTCAGACAAGCCTTTTGAAATAAAGACAGATACTTCATTTATGGTAGATATGGAATATGTAAAATCTAAATTATACGATGAAAATACTATTATTATTGATTCTAGATCTCATCCTAGATACTTGGGACTTGAAGAACCTGTAGATAAGGTTGCCGGCCATATTCCAAGTGCCAAAAACTACTTTTTTATGGAAAACCTTAATATTGATGATATGTCTAAGTCTTCATATATTGATGATGATAAATTAAAAGAGCGTTTTAAAGACCTTGATCCGAATAAGGAAATTATTGTCTACTGTGGATCAGGTATATCACTAATGGTAAATGCACTTGCCTTAGACAAACTTGAAATACCATACAAGATATATCCTGGTAGCTATTCTGATTGGATTAGCTATGATGATAATAAGATAGCAACTGGTGAAGAATAGAATCTATAAAACTAGATATAAAAACTAAAAATAGTTAGGTCTTAAAGAAATATTTCTTGAAGACCTAACTATTTTACTCTTCTATATATTAATCATATCAACATAATAATAACTATTATATATACAGTTTATATAAGATTTATATATTGTTTATGTAGTATTTATTATATATTATTGATCTATTTCAGATTTAAAAGGCGTATCCCTATACATCTGGGCCTTATAGACATTTTCTTTAATATAACCTAACTTATACATTCTCAATAAAACTATGGCCTGTCGTTTTTTTGCCTGCTCGTTATTTTGATACAGACTTGGATTATTGGTTATACCTGCCAGCATTGTACTTTCTCCAAAAGTAAGATTAGATACATCCTTCCCAAAATAAAGCTGTGCCCCTGCTTGAACGCCGTATGCTGACTTTCCAAGATATATGTTATTCAAATAAGCTTCTAAAATTTCATCCTTTGTCATTATTTTATTTAGTTGGTGTGCATTATGTATATCTTGTATTTTTCTTTTTAAGGTTTTTTCATTATTTGTTAAAAGATTTTTTGATAGCTGCATATCTATAGTACTTGCGCCTTGAGTCGAACCACCAAATATATTATTTATAAAAGACCTAATAAAAGACCTATAATCTGTTCCATTATGTTCATAAAACCTATGATCTTCTATTGCTATTACAGCCTTTTGAAGATTAGCTGGTATTCTAGCTAATACCACGGGTTCTTTATTTATATAACTTTCCCTAACCATTTTCTTGGTAAGTACAGGCATATCATTCACTACGCTTCTTACATATAAAAAAGTAGCCGAACCACCAATAATAGAAATTATGATAACTAGTAAGAAAATTTTTCTTACTATCCTAAAGATAAGCCCTCCTCTTGTATTATCATAATCTTCATCATAGTCATCATAGTCATCATAATCTTCATAGTATTCATCATACTCTTCGTACTCATTATTTTTTTTATCATGAGTATTTCTTTTAGGCTCTCTATAAATAGATCGATTAGTTGACCGCCTAGTACTATCCACCTTCCTATTTCTTCTATTTGATAAATTTATTATATTCGAATTTTCATCACCACTACTTGCCTGCTTTTTTATTCTGATTTTTTTTTCATTACTAGTAGAGGATAATTCTTGTATATTTGAAGATATTCTTTTTCTTCTCAATTTATTAATATCATTATTATCTTCCATAAAAACCTCCCTTATATAGACATCCTAATTTTCATGAATAATTTGGCTGTCGCAAGAGTATCTGAATCTGCCCTATGTGCATTTTCATTTAAAATACCGTAAAAGTCACATGCTGTCTGTAGCTTCTTATTTTTACCCTTATAATCTTTATTTTTCTTCAACATTTCTATAGTACATATATACTTTTCAATCGGTTTTAAACCCATTTTATCTAAATAAAAGTTTAAAAAACCTACGTCGAATTTTGCATTATGGGCTATTATTGTCCTATCTCCGATATAATTTCTGAACTTTGGTAAAACATCTTCTATAGTTAGGGCATCTTCAACCATATCATTGGTAATCTTGGTGATTTCAGTTATATGACTAGGAATAAAGGCAATCGGCTTTATTAGTCTAGAGTAATTCCTCAAAATTTCATTACCTTTTATTTCTGTAACCCCTATTTCAATTATTTCATCACCATTAAAAGGGCTCAAACCAGTTGTTTCCAAATCAACAACCACATATTCGTCATCAAAAAAGTCCATATGACATCCTCCTAGTTTATCTAATCCACCTTATATGTGTCTTCCTCATTAAATCTTTCCATAAAATCATGCTTTTCGCCGTCTAGCTTCCAACCAAGTATTGAATCTAAGTTTACATTTTCAGCTGACTTAAATATAGATTTTTCTACATTTGCAAAATTATTAGACAGACTCTTTATAAGATCCTTTATTTCATATCTTTTATTACCTGTCCTGCTAGCCGCCACTGTACATGCACAATTTATAGGAGCCACACCTGTATATTTGACCCACTTTATTATATCTTCTTCCCTAATATAATATAGTGGTCTAATTAGCTCAAGGCCCTTAAAGTTAGTTGATTTTAACCTTGGTAGCATTGTCTTGAAATTACCTGAACATAATATGTTCATCATAGTAGTCTCTATAACATCATCAAAATGGTGTCCTAGGGCAAGTTTGTTACAGCCTAATGATTCTGCCTTGCCATATAAGGCCCCCCTTCTCATCCTTGCACACATATAGCATGGATAGTCACTAGCTATCCTGTCTGCAACCTCAAATATCTGAGAATCAAATACCTGAAGAGGTATTTCTAAATATCTAGCATTATCCATAAGTATTTCTCTGATTGTTTCGTGATAACCTGGGTCCATACCTATATATACAACTTCAAAGTTTACAGGCGAATGTCTCTTTAATTCTTGGAACATTTTGGCCATTAAAATACTATCTTTACCACCTGATATTGCAACAGCTATCTTATCTCCATCTTCAACTAGGTTATATTTTTTTATAGCCTTTATAAACTTAGACCACAATTTTTTCCTATACCTCTTTGTTATACTCTTTTCTATATCTTTTAAATCTTTTTTATCTTCATCAGGAACTATAATATTACATCCAGTTCCAGCCAAATTACTTTTTGACATATATCCTCCATTTTAATTAATTAAATTTTCAACCTCAATTATAACATATATACAAGTTCTAGGTCAAAAGAATAAGCCATAATCTTTATTTGGCTCTCGTATTATCAAGTAGTCAGATACATTGGTCTTATTTTACGTCAATTTTTAATTTTAAAGACTTGTCATCATCTATATAGTAACTAATATCCGCATCAAATTTATCACCATTATTGGATTTCAAACCCTTCACAAGAGCCTTTCCTTTTTTAATCAAAGACCTTATCATAGTCTTATTAGGTTTTTTGTTATAAACAGCTAGCTGACCATTATTTTTCCAGATAGTGAATCCACACTTTTTATAATTTTTACACGAAAATGCTTTTGGAGACTCAATAACACTAGCCCCACATTCAGGACATTTGGCTATTACTTCCAACCCTGTTTCAATGTCAATTTCCTTTTTTCTAGAAATTTTATTTTGATTTGATTTTTTATCCTTATCTTCTGATACTTGCCTTGCTTTCTTGCTTAATGTATGATTATCATCAGAGATTTTGATATTATTTTTTGGTAATTTTGACTCTTTTACATATTTCTTAGTCTTGGGATTATATACCAACTTATCAGTGTTAATCGGTCTACTTGGTCCAAATTTAATTTTATTTACACTATCGTATACAAACTTGCATATCATATTTAGATAGTCTTTTCTACTAAAACTCCCCTTTTGAATATCAAATAAGCTTTTTTCAAGTTTTCCGGTAAAATCAACATCAAATAAGTTCTCAATAGGAAATATTTCTACTAAGTTTATTCCTAAGTCAGTTATAGAGTAAGTTTTACCCTTTTTTTTGACATAACCAACCAGTCCAATTTTTTTTAATACATCAGCCCTAGTGGCTGATGTTCCAATAGAGTAACCAGATAATACACTTGTATCATCTTCTGAGACATTTTTTCCACAATTTTTCATTGCCTTAAGAAGCGTGTCTTCTGTATATGGTTTTGGTGGACTGGTTTCTTTTTCAACTGGCTTCACTTCTAGGACATCAACATCTTGCCCCTTTTCTACTAATGGCAGTAAATTTCCACTTGAGGTCTTTCCATATAGGTCTAAATAACCTTTTTTCTTTAGTACCTTCCCCTTAGACTGGAACCTGTGTCTACCAACGTCAGTACTTATTTCAGTATTTTCATACTCAGCTGGTGGCATGAAATTTGCTAAAAATCTATCTCTAATAGCTGTATATACTATTTTTTCGTCATTTGATAAATTTTGAGGTGGTAGTATATAAGTAGGTATTATAGCACTATGACTCTCTACTTTTGTAGAATCAAAAACCCTCTTAGTTTTAGTAAATTTTATGTTTTCCTCACAGTCATGACCTTTTTTTATTATATTCAACGTTTTTTCTACCTTGGGTGCTAAACTTTCTTCTAAGTAAATAGAGTCTGTTCTTGGGTAGGTTATATATCCACCCTTTCCCTTTCCTTCGTACAGACTCTGGCATATAGACAAGACCTTGTCAGATGTAAAGCTTGCATATTTTGATGTAATAAAGCCCTGAAGTGACGTTAACGAAAACAACTTTGGAGCATATTCTTTAGATTTTGTTACTTTTTTTTCACTTATGACACCATTTTTAGAGTCGATTTCTTTTACTATTCCTATTGCAATTTCATATTCCTTTGTCTTGTTACTCTTTTCATCCATAAGGAGTTTTCCAGTATAATCTCCATTTGTCGACCTAAATTTACCCTCTATTTCGTAGTATTTTTCTGGAGTAAAATTTTCTATCTCCTTATGCCTATCATATATTAATTTTACTGTAGGCAAAATAACCCTACCTATATTTAGCATCTTACCATTACCATACTTCAGCGTTGCTGCACAGGTGAAATTAATTCCAATTAGCCAATCTGTTATGAGTCTAGTATAACCTGCTGCTTGTAAGTTTCTCATATCCTCATCATTTTTTAATTCAGCTAGACCCCTTGTAATATCCTCTGGCGTCCACTCATTTACCAGTATACGTTTAACTGGCTTAGTATTTTTTGACATCATAAAAATTAGAAAAGATATTAGTTCACCTTCCCTATCATTATCAGTGGCATTTATTATATATTCAATATCTTTTCTTTTTATTAAGTCAGATACTATTTTAAATTGTTTTTTCTTGTCCTTATCTACCTTAAAACAAAATTTTGACTCTGGTATAAAAGGATAATTTTCCATCTTCCATGATCCAGAATATTTGTCCTTGTTATAGTCTTTCATATCATATAGGGATACTAAATGCCCAACTGCATATGTCACTATGTAATTATTACCTTCGAAATAACCATCTCTCCTAGCATTTGCTTTTAAAAATGCTGCAATTGTTTTGGCTACAGATGGTTTTTCTGCTAATACTAATATCATATAGGTCTCCTTTTAATATCACCTTAAATTACATTTTTCACTGTCTTATATTATACCATAAGAAGTAATATTTTTTCTATTATACCCTAGCTTTATAGACATTTTTTAGTAAATAATAAAAGAGATAGGTTAACGAATTACTATCACCCATCTCTTTTATAAAAATATACTTACTCTATATAAACTAAATTACTTATGTATATACTATATTAATTTTTTCATAGCTAAAAATATACCAGTATTTATATGATACTCCCTATAACATTTTACCACTACAAGAACTCATCTTAGAGAGGTCTCTTGGTATTCCACCCATATACTTACCTGTAAAGCAAGCATCACAATAGTCAAGACCTGGACATAGGTGCCCAAGATCATCAATGTCTAAAAAACCTAAGGAATCTGCATTTATACCTTTTCTAATTTCATCAATACTATTGTTAACAGCAACTAAGTTGTCACTACTTGGAACGTCGGTACCATAATAGCAAGGATATTTAAATGGTGGAGAACTTATTCTTACATGTACTTCAAGTGCACCTGCATCTTTTAATATTTTAACTATATTTCTTATAGTAGTTCCCCTGACAATAGAATCATCAACCATGACTATCCTCTTACCCTTAACTACATCTCTTATTACATTTAGCTTTGCCTGTACCCCGGCTGTTCTATCGTTTTGTTTTGGCTTTATGAAAGTTCTTCCAACATAACTATTTTTGTAAAATGCCATTCCGTATGGTATATTAGATTCTTGTGAATAGCCAATTGCTGCAGCTAAGCCTGATTCTGGAACTCCTATAACAAGATCTGCATCCACCTTATATTTTTCGGCTAAGATACGACCCGCTTTGACTCTAGAAGAATATACACTTTGACCATCTATTATACTATCAGTTCGGGCAAAATATATATATTCAAATATACATCTCGAACTAACTTGATATTTATGCATCCAGTCAGAATGGATTTCGCCATCAACTATGGTAACAATCTCTCCTGGCTCAACATCTCTAACAAATTCTGCACCTATTGTATCTAAAGCAGCAGATTCAGAGCTCAAAAAAAATATATTATCTTTCTTGCCTATGCATAGCGGTCTGAAACCTTGAGGATCTCTAGCTCCGATTAGCTTAGATGGACTTACTACAACCAAGGAAAAGGCCCCTCTTAACTTCTGTGAAGCCGACTTAACTGCTTCTTGGACTGATAATGTTCCTAATCTTTCTCTAGCTATAAGATAGGCTATTACTTCCGAATCTGTATTTGTTTGGAATATAGCTCCTGTTTTTGCTAAATCTTCTTTTAATTCATCCGCATTTGTCAAATTACCATTATGAGCCATCGACAAAATCCCCTTGATATAATGTATTACAAAGGGTTGTGCATTTTCTCTACCAGTTCCACCTGCTGTAGAATACCTAACATGACCAAGACCAAGGTTTCCCTTCAAAGTTCTCAATATATCTTTGTTAAAAACTTCATTCACTAGTCCGCAATCTTTATGAAAATTTACATTCCGACATTCTTCATTCGTATTAGTAACGGATATGCCTGCACTTTCTTGTCCCCTATGCTGTAAAGCAAATAATCCGTAATATATATATGATGCCACATCATCTCCATCGCAATCAAAGGCACCAAAAACACCACATTCTTCTCTCAATCCTGCCATATATTTTCTCCTATATACTTTTTATTAAATATACTTTAGTACATATTTTTATAGATACTTTAATATGTATTTTTATATATTTTTTTGAGCTTTCGTACATTAAATTGTCTACAAGTATATTTTATTCGTATTTTATATATTTGGCAATAGTTTTTACGAATTTTTATATAAAAATAAAGATAAAGGATTGATTTTATATGAACTTTAACCCCTTATCTTTATTATAATATTCGATTTATATATTCAATTTGTATATTAAATTAACCTTTTAATAATGTATGACTTGTATATATTTTAAACAATATTAATACGCTAGATAACTACGGTTTTATAAATATTATTAAACAAGCGTATCAATATATTTTTTTACTCTTGCAACAACTCTGTCTTGTCCCATAACCTGTTGTATACTCCACAAGTCTGGTGATTCTTGTCTACCAACAACTGCAACCCTTATTGCTGTTGATACATCAGTAATATTACCCTTATATTGATCAGGATCTGCCTTAAAAGCCTTATTATTAGATGTAAATCCATTACTATCAGTTATTAGCTTGACTTTTTCAAACCATACCTCATTAGTATCTTCCTGATTATACCCTTCTAAATAAGCTATCAGTATCTTTCTTGCATCTTCTTTGGATACTCTTTCAGGCAAACTATCTCTATACTCGAAGCCTTCATCAAAATAGTAAGAAATAAAATTCATAATTTGCTTACAATTTATTAAGTCTTTTCTTGGTTTCTTACCACCTCTACCAATAGCCAATAATTTCCTCAATTCATTCATGTATTTAATTAGCAGACTATTACTAGCTTTATCGAATCTTTCAGACCAGCTAAGCATAAACTCTAAGATTTCATCTTCACTCATCTTTACTAGTACATCCTTAGATATATCATTAAGCTTATTTAAATCAAATAAGGCCCCTGATGAACTCATATTTTTTGTCTTAAAAGGAAATTCTTTGTAAGATTTATCTTGATTTTTCATTCTCCACTCTTCATAGTTAGAATTCATCAATGTCATTAGATATTCTGTAACTGCTTGTGGAAAATATCCATCTTTCATGTAGTATTCAAGAGATAATTCTGGATCCTTTCTTTTGGAAAGTTTTCTCTTTTTACCATCTTCAGTCTTCATTAAATGAGCTGTATGATTATAATTTGGCCTATCCCACCCCATAAGGAAAAATAATTCTAAATGTATTGGTAAAGTGGATAACCACTCCTCACCTCTTACTACATCAGTTACCCTCATAAAGTGATCATCAACTACATGGGCAAAGTGGTAGGTTGGTATACCATTTTGTTTTAGGAGTACTATATCTAAGTTGTTTTGTCTGACAGTAATTTCACCCCTAATACCATCTTTAAATTTCATAGCCACCTCAGGATCTCCACCGGACTTTAACCTAAGTGTCCATGCCTTACCCATTGAAATATTTTCCCTTATTTCTTCTAAACTAAGATTTCTATCACTAGCCCACTTACCATAGTAACCAGTATTCACTCCCGATTTTTCCTGTTCTTCTCTAATAAGAGCCATTTCTTCTTCTGTCACAAAAGATGGATAGGCAAACCCCTTTTCTGTAAGATATTTAGCAGCCGTCTGATATATTTCCTTCCTTTCGCTTTGCCTATAGGGACCATATACTCCTTTTTCTCCATCTAAACTAAGTCCCTCATCAAACTCTATACCAAAAAACTTTAGAGACTTGATAATTAGCTCTTCAGAACCATCTACCCTTCGCTTATCATCAGTATCTTCAATTCTTAAAAGCATTGTTCCGTCACTTAAATGTGCCATTCTTTCATCTACAAGAGCACCATATAGATTTCCCAGGTGAATAAAGCCTGTTGGGCTTGGGCCAAGTCTAGTTACCTTAACCTTTTTATCTTGCTTTCTTACAGGGTATAATTCTTCATAATATTCTATAGTTTTATCAATATTTGGAAATAGCAATTCTGCTAACTCTCTACTCATATAATTAATCCTCCATATTTTAATAAGTATTATTATACCATACATTAGCCATTTAAACTATTATTATAGGAATTATAAGTGTGAAATTATACTATCAAGAATATTATTTCACATAAAAAAGCGCTGGTAGAAAATTCTATCCAACGCCAATTAACTGAAAATTATATAGGTTTATATTTAATTATCTATAACATAAGAAAAATACAAAATTTATCTATTAAATAATTTACCTATTATTGCCAACTCCTAATGCGCCTGTATATGACCCACCTTGTGTCTTATGCTGACTAGGGTTTAGTTGTTGTATTTTAGGGTTTTGCTGTTGCTGACCACCTACCCTCACAATACCTGACTGGCCTGGGTAATTACTATAACCAATTTTTTCGGATTTTATTAAGCTTCCATCAGCACTTTTATATTGCCTATATGTTACAACAGTATAACCAGGTCGAGCAGGCTTTTCTACAACCTTCTTTCCTGCTGGAAGACTAGGATCAACTACGGTCTTACTACCACCAGCATGTGACCCCAATACTTGTGTTGTAATATCTATATTCATATGATCGCTTGATGAGCCGTATACCTCAGATATTACCTTATTACCATAAATATAGTTTTTAATATATACCTTGTGCTTAAATGGATTTTTAAACTTTAAATCTTGACCTGGATCACCGTCAAAAACAGTAGCATCTCTTCCCATATTTACATAGTCAGAAGGTATAGTATGACTTCTTCTATTAGTTATCTCCATACCAGACAGTAGGGCTGCATTAAAAATAGTAGAAGAAGTTTGACACACTCCACCGCCTATGCCCATTACAAGTTTTCCGCTTTCTATTACCGGAGCTGGCTTATATCCTCTGGCTATAGTTTTCTCTCCTGTTAAACCGTTAAATGAATATACCTGACCAGGCTTTAGTACTACGCCACTTGAATCACGAGTAGATTTTTCTATATTATAGCTCCTAGAAGTCATTCCTCCATATACAGTAGAATATGCCGCTAAGAGGCTATCAATCCCCTTCAAATCTTCTCTCGTAAACTTTGCCTTTTCTAACTTTACCACCATTTCAGACTCGAATTTATCAGATGCCAGATTTTTGATTGTCTTTTTGAAAGAAGCATCTAAATCCACGGTTTTACCAGACTCTTCAGGAATTATACTCATTTTTTTTGTCCTATAATCATAATCTAAACTAGCATCCTTTACCTGACTATCCAACTTAGACTTTACCTGTTTTAAACTTTCCTTTAACTTAGAATCACTGTAGGTCATACTTAGGTCAAGTGCAACTTTTCCTCCAAAGTCAGCTTTTAAGGTTCTTGCTAGATTTGTGATAAATAAAGATTTTCTATTATAATTATAGGCTGCATCAATACTATCCTTATAATTAATTTTTAAATCTACTTCATTTGCTGAAATATTCCATGACTGGTTTTCATAGTACATTTTTATATTTTTCAGCTTGTCCAGCGACTCTAATTTTGCCATAGCCTGTGCCTTAGTCATTCCACCTAAATCCACATTAGCTATATTAATACCCTTTAAAATTTTATCAGATCCTATCTGAATTGATAAGGCCCCAGTTCCTACCACTAATAGACCAAGTAATACTGCAACTGGTATTACTAACTTTTTATTTTTTAATACATTCATACATACCTCTCAATTATTTATATATACATGCAAATAAGCACTTTTAAATCCTTCAAAAATTATAATCATAAACAGTTTAATATAAGTTAGGTAAACTGTAACTTTTAAAGTATCATTTTAATATTATATCATACGACTAGCTAAGTTGAATAGTGGATTTTATAAAAAAAATTCTAAAAATAGTTGCGTTTTCGTAACTATGTGTTATAATTATATTATAAGTATAAGGAATACTAAAAAAATAGGAGTCATGTATGGATAAAGACCTTTTCGTATTTAGATTAAAAACAGCTATGAAAAATAAATCTATTAGCCAGTACACTATGTCTAAACTTAGTGGTATAAATAGAGGAACCCTTAGTTCTTATATGTCTGGAAAATACCTTCCAAAACAAGATAAAATATTCATCCTAGCAGACATATTAGATGTAAATCCCGACTGGTTAGCCTGTAATTCCGACAAAATAAATAAACCTATTCAAACTAGTAATCAGTTATTGGATCAGTATATAGATGAAAATTTTTATCCATACGTTGATGCAGGCGTATCTGCAGGATCAATGCTCGATATAGAAGCACAATACGACCTAGAAAAAATTAAAATACCAGATATCTTATTGGGAAAATATGCAGGAAGGTCTGATATTATACTCATGAGAGTTAATGGGGAAAGTATGAATAAACTCATACCAAACGGCTCTTTAATTGCCCTTGTTACGAATATTAACCCCTCTTCTCTATCAGATGGTGATATTGTAGTATTTTCATATAACTATGAATATAGTGTTAAGATCTTTGTTAAGGATAAAATCAATAAAATGTATATTTTCAAACCGGAAAGTTATGAAACTTGTTTTAAGGATATTATTATTCCTTTTGAGCAAGCTCAAAATTTGATTATTATAGGCAAGGTTATAATGTATAACACATTACTATAACAAAAAAACACAGCTATTAAGCTGTGTTTGATATATAAACTAAGATGCAATTTTATTGTTTTTCTTTTGCATTTCCCTATTATTACGTCTTGCTCTTTCAAGTCTTTCTCTTTCAAGCTTCTTGATTAATGGCTTGTTAATAGGAGCAAACATCTTTCTGCCCTTATATATAGTCAAGCTAGTAGTTAAAAATACTATAGACGTAAAAAGAACATACCTATAAAAAGAAATTGATGCCTGTACACCCAATATTAGATTCATAATCAATATTGTGACACTGAAGACAAGGGATACTATAAAAGAAAATACCAAAAGTCTTATTATTCTATTACAAAAGCTATTTAATTTTACTAATAAGTCTTTCAATATTTTCACCTTCCCTTCTATTTAATAAAATTAGTGTCATTATTTCCATAAATAATATTCATCCTAGTAATATAATAACAAATTATGACACTTTTAGCAATTATATTTTATGATTTTTTTTAAATAAATTTTCTAGGTATTGTTTTTAAATTTTTAATTATAATTTAGTTTAATTAAAAACCGCTTGTTTAGCTAACTTATCAGCCATATCATTATATTTATTTCCACTATGAGCCTTAACTTTTACAAACTTTATATTGATCTTTTTTATTGCTTCATTATAAAATTGCCTATAATATATAGTACCTTCCTTATTTGTCTTCCACTCACCTGTGCACCATTTTTCTATTCCATCATAATCATAATATATTATAATATTTTTTATACCAGCATTAATACAATATTTTATTGCCAACATTGAAGCTTCAATCTCTCCAGCCACATTTCTCATTGATACATAGTTTGAATTATTGCCTGTATTTGATATCGAATCAAGTACTTGGCCATTTCCTAATATTACTACACCCGATCCATAAGTTTTACTTGAATGTTCATAACTTCCATCTATATATGCTTCAATAGTGTCAAAATCCTCCCAATTCTTTTCTATATATTGATTTGTCGTATCTGATTTATCTTCAGTTTTTTTATCGTTATAAAGATTATATTCACTATCTGCACTTATATTTTTTCTAGGTTTGCAGTCTTCTATACATACCTTGTTTGAGTCTTCAATCGTTTCATTTAAATCTTCATTAAATTCTATACTATTAACTATATCAATTTCATTAACTAAAAAATTGATAGCATCATTTGCTTTATCAAAAGCCTTGTATTTTGAATTTGGGTATGCTTTTACTGAATTTTTACAATCCTCCCAACTTAATAAAATTCCCTTAATCCTACCCCTTATGACAACATAATATTTTACTTTCTTCATATTACCTCCGCTTACTTGCCTATAAATATATTTTTTACCAAGCACCACTAATTTTCTCTGCTTATCATTCATTTATTATTTTACTTAGCCTATAACCATACGCATTTCTAATATTATATTTTAGATATATCTTTAATCTCGCCTACATTTTCTTTATCCTGCCCGCAAGATAATAGGATATTAATAGTAATAGTATTATTAAAAAAACTTTAATTGGATGATTAATTATACTAGTTATATCACTTCCTATATAACTAACAACAAACATCATTATAAATTTCCCAAATAACATTGGTATAATAAAGTCTTTAAATTTTACACCATAAAATCCTGCCCCAATTGTCATCAATGAACTTGGTAAAACTGGAATTGTGTAAAATATAAATATCACTATAAATTGTGATTTTTCTATTTTATTTATAATATCATTTACTCTGTCTGTTCTAAATTTGGAAAAAAAAGACCTATCCTTGAGTTTTTTAATTAATAAAAATACTATTACTTCACCTGAAGAGGAACCCAGCCACGTTGCTAGAAAACCACCTATTAAACCATTAACAGCTGAGTTAATTGCTCCTATTGCCAATAATGGTAAGGCTGGTATAAAACTTTCTATACAGGCAGCAAAAAAACCAAATCCCATAGATAGAATATGATTGTCACCAGCCCAATAAAGTAGCTGCTCAATGTAATACATTCTTTACCTCCACGACTAAAAGTATAGTTTTAACTTAAAAAAGTTCGTATAATCATTATACGAACTTTTAACATACTAGATGAGACTTAACTGTATTCTCTAAAATTGACTCAAGTATATAATTGATTACCGTATTACATATATATGCAGAATACTTGAGGTCATTTTCCTCATACTTCCCATTAGACTTATATTCAGAATATAGTTTATCAAAAAAAACATCAAAGTTATCTATATTGTCTTGTCTATCATTTTTTATCTTGTAGTCCATCGAAACTTTATTTAAATTCAATTCATATTGTATATGTATTTTCATACTATGTTTGAATTCCCATCTCTCACTATGAGCAAGACAGAAGAAATCTGTTAGAAAGTGGCATATTACTCCTATTTCTTGGGATAAACTAGCTCTAGTAAAGTACTTTTCTAAATTATCCAAGTTAAGGCTAGATAAAAAATTAATTTTGTTTTTAACCATATCATAGGATTCATCTAAATAGTGTTTTCTTATTTTATATCTTGGAACTATATCTGGTTTTATATTACCGTATATAAAATTTTTTCTATCAAAAAAAAATTGTTTACTAGCATCTGTATTTTCTAACAAGGATTTCGATATAATTATATGAGACTTCATCATCATCCTAATCACCTTCATTCCCCACTTATATTATAATTTAGATATCTTAATTAAATATTAACAGAAACCCATATCGTCTTATATGTCTTTTTCATAAAACTTACCTTGCCAACTTTCCCTTCTCTTTAATTCATTATCTATTGCATTTAATACTTCCCATTTTCTAAGACTCCACATCGGACCCACAAGGTCTTCTTTTTTGCCATCACCCGTCAACCTATGTATAACCATCTCTTGAGGCAACATCTCAAGTTGATCACATACAATGTCAACATATTCTTCTTTTGATAGTAGTCTTAGCCTACCTCTTTCTAACATATTAACCATTGGAGTTGATTTTATCACATGTAAAAGATGTATTTTTAAACCTTGTATGTCTAGCTTAGATAAAAATCTAGCCGTGTCTAACATCATTTTTTTAGTTTCTCCAGGAAGTCCATTTATAATATGGGCTACTACCATGATATTCCTAGCTCTAAGCCTATTTAAACAGTCAACAAAGGTTGTTAGGTCATGCCCCCTATTTATTAATATCGATGTAGATTCATGTATAGTTTGTAAGCCCAATTCTACCCATAAATTTGTTCTTTCATTTAGTTGTGATAAGTATTCTAAAACATCATCATTTATACAATCTGGTCTAGTAGATATCGATAGACCAATTACACCTTCTTGTTCTAATATTATTTCATATTTTTCTTTTAAAACATCTAGTGGTGCATATGTGTTGGTAAATGCTTGAAAATAACCAATATACTTAGCTTTAGGCCACTTTTTTTCCATCATAGATTTTATTTCTTCAAATTGCTCAACTAGATTATCTTTTGGGTTTCCAGCAAAATCACCTGATCCCTCTTTGCTACAATATGTACATCCACCGTAACTTATACTCCCATCTATATTTGGACAAGTAAATCCAGCATTTATAGATACCTTAAATACCTTAGTACCAAATCTTTCTCGTAAATAGTAATTCCAAGTGTGATATCTCTTGTTTTCAATCTTGTATCTAAACTCATTACTTTTTATCATTAATTATTTACCAACCTAATACCTATACTAATAAAATTTATCCCAAAAACTATAGCTATAAATGATAAAATAGTAACTAAAAACCTAGTAAAAAATAGTGGTGATATAATAAGTAATATAGCTAGAATTACTTTTATAATATTACATAAAGTAAAATTATAGCTTGCATATTTTCTGGAATATAAGTATGTTCTTAATTCCCTAAATAGTAAAAATAAACCAGTTGTTATTGATATAAACATATTAACTTCTCTTGGAAAAATAAATAAAAGTAGGGCTATTACTAAAAAAATTAAAAATCTTAATCTCATCAAGTTAACTTGACTTCTTTGTGCATACTTATTTAATTCGTTAACTTCCTTGAAGGCTAACCACCCTGCATATAAAAAGCATAAGGCAAGGCCCCAAGAGAGAATATTAATTCCTACCGACTTCCTGAAAATACAGTAAAAGCCTATCGAAAGTAGTATAACTCCTAAAACAACAAATTTTTTATAATTATTCCTATCATAGAAATCGAAAAAAATACTATTTACCTTAAAATCCATAAAGCTAGCCTCCTATCTCATCATTATAATCTATCACCATCTTTATTGCATCTGCAACACTCGGTGCAGAAAATTTTGCCTCCAATTTCACATTTTCTTCAGCATCTTCCATTGCAAAACTCATGGCTACATTTTTCAACATGCTTATATCATTAGCTGAATCTCCTATAGTAACAATCTCATCTTGGCTTATATTTTCTTTTTTACATATCATGTTTATTGCATGAAATTTTGATACGTCAGAAGGAACTATGTTTATAGTAGTATCGCTTGATAGATATACATCTAAAATACCCATAAAGTTTTCTTTATACTTATCCACCAACTTATTTAATTTTTCTTTATTAGGACTTAAAATACCTATGTTTCCTACTTTATCATCATAGGTATCCCTATCCATAAAACTCGCATCAACTTCGTAGCCTCTTGTAAAATAATCTGCTGATGAACCATCTTTTACCATAACAACTTGACCGTCATACTTAAAGTAGATAATATCTTCATCTTTATCTATATAATCAAGTGACTTATAAATGTTTATTATTCTTTTAATATGATCATCACTTAGGTTTGCCTTGTACACACAAGTTCCATCTGGACTATAAATATATGACCCATTTTCACATATTAAGTAACCCTCCATACCTATTTCTTCTAGTATATTAATACTATGTTTATATACTCTACCAGTTGCGATATTAAAATCTATGCCAGATAGTTTAGCATCATCAATTGCCTTTTTATCCCTAGAGCTAATCCCCCCCCTATATAGAGTGCCATCTAAGTCACAAAAAATTTTTTTTATCATATACACCTCCTATTTATTTTCTAACAGACACCTAAGCTCATTTAAAGCTGTCCTAGCAGCTTTTTCTCTAATTTTATTCCTATCGCCTTTAAATAATTTCTTAATGCTTTTTACCTCACCGTTATAGTAGATACCAATATATACAAGACCAACAGGTTTTTCCTCGCTAGCTCCACTAGGACCTGCTATACCAGTAGTTGCTAAACCAATATCTGCACCCGAACTCTTAGCAATACCTATAGCCATTTCTTCAGCAGTCTGCCAACTAACAGCCCCAAAAGTATTGAGAGTCTCCTTACTAACACCTAACCTTTTGTTCTTAGCCTCATTTGTATACGTTACACAGGCTTCTAAAAGACTTTCTGATATACCAGAATTTTCTACCAGATAGGATGAAACTAAACCTCCTGTACAGGATTCAGCTAGAGCTATAGTTAGTTTATTTTTAATAAGAAGCTGTGAAACTAGGCTTGGTAACTCTGATTGACTATCAGATATAGAGTCATCTCCTATCATATAAATATATTTACCAACAATAGCTTTAACTTGTCTTATCTTTTCATCAATTAATTTTATACATTGTTTTTTATCCTTAGCCCTGGCTGTTATCCTCACCATTACTTCAGTATCCTTTGCATATAGGGCCAAAGTAGGATTTGTTTGTGAATTTAGTATATCAAGCAATTCTATTTCTAGAGCAGATTCTCCTATACCATAAAATCTAACATATCTAGACAGTAATATTTCTTCATTATTTTCCATTAAAAGTGGTAGCACATACTCTCTAAACATTGGTTTCATTTCTCTTGGTGGACCTGGCATCATAATTATTTTTTTATCGCCTTTAGTAAATACTGCACCAGGAGCTGTACCATTTTTATTTGGTAAAATTTTTGCATTACTTGTAAACATAGCTTGTTTAATATTATTACTAGGTATCTTATCCCTACCACCACTATATTTGGCACACATATCTTCTATTATTGCCCATGATTCTTGATCCAATACTAAGTCTTGATTAAAGTACTTGGCAGCTGCTTCCTTACTAATATCGTCCCCTGTTGGACCTAGACCGCCTGTTGTAATTACAATATCTGCCCTCTCAAAGGCATTTTCGTAGGCTTTAATTAGCCTATCAATATTATCACCTACTGTAACCTGCCTGTAGACATTTATGCCCAAAGCTGCAAGTTCTCTAGATATATATTGGGCATTTGTGTTTAATATATCTCCTAGTAGCAACTCTGTACCTACTGATATTAATTCAATATTCATCTTAACCTCCTTGGACTAATAGACAAATTATATTTAGTTAAATATTATAAAAAAATTATACTAACTAGTTAATAACCAATCTAATATATAGGTTAATAATACCAAAAAACTTAAAAATAAACAAGTTTTATACGCTTTTCCTTGCATGCTAAGACTCATAGATATATAATATACCATAGAAGACTTTGGAAATATATATGGAGGAAATATATGAAAGTAGCAGTAATATATGGAGGTATTTCATCTGAAAGAGAAGTATCTCTAAAATCAGGTGAGGCCATACTTAAAAATTTAGACAAAAATAAGTATGATGTTATAGATTATCAGATTGACGAAATGACTGATGTATTTAAGATTGATAATAATGTTGATATAGCTTTGATAGGCCTTCATGGAAAGTTTGGTGAAGACGGTTCAATCCAATCAATCCTTGAAGCAAAGGGTATTAAATACTGTGGTTGTAACCCTTTAACTAGTGGTATCCTTATGGATAAAAATTATACGAAAACTATAGCTAGGCAAAATGGATTATTGACAGCTGACTGGATCAGTGTCAAAAGTACCAAAGAAATAGACTATGACCTAATAGACCAAATGGGTTATCCCGTATTTATAAAACCAAATTCTGGTGGGTCAAGTGTGGCAACCTTTTTTATTAAAGATAAAAAAGATGTGGAAAATGCTGTAAGTGAAGCCCTAAAATACGATGATATAGTTCTTATAGAAAAATATATCAAGGGTATTGAATACACTTCTTTTATATTAAATGGTCAAGTTTTTCCAACTATAAAAATCACCTCTGACCATGAATTTTTTGACTTCGAAGCTAAATATTCTACCACAAATGGTGCTAAGGAAGAGGTTGTTGATCTAGCCCCAGATCTCGATAAAAAGCTGAAAGAATCATCGGAAACTTGTTGGAAGATTTTTAACTGTAAGGGTTATGTTCGTGTAGACTATATAATCACTGATAATAATGATGTATACTTACTTGAATTAAATACTCTTCCTGGTATGACTGAAACTAGTTTAATACCAAAAAGCGCCAAGGCTAAAGGAATAAGTTACTCAAGTCTGCTAGATAAATTGATTGAAAGTAGTCTCTAAAATATTAGATTCTTACTTCATATCAAGTATCTTTAGCTTACTAATACATATTCAAATTATAGGGAAGTACCATTAAATATTGATACTTCCCTTTTATTTTAAAAATCTATAATATTTTTACTTTATTTAAAATGCATAAAATAGTAGAATACATACTTTATATACTTTATATACTTTATATACTTTATATACTTTATATACTTTATATGCTTTATATACTTTATATATTTTAAATTTTTAAACTAATCATTTTCAATAAATGGAAGGGATTTTTTATCAACCTTACCTATGGGTGTTACTGGTAAATGTGCCAGACATACAATATGCTTAGGTATCATATGTGGGGGTAGGTTATCTTTTAAAAATAAATCTACTCTATCAGGAGAATAGTATCCTTCAAAAGGTTCGTAATATGCATCTAAATATGTATCTCCATCCTTATCTTGCCTATTTACAACCACTGAGTTCTTTATCTCAGGTATCATATTGATCATATTTTCTATTTCAAAAAGTTCTATTCTTATACCCTTAATTTGTACCTGTGAATCCATTCTTCCAAGAATTGAAATTGTCCCTTTATCATCGATCCATTTTGCAAGATCACCCGTTCTATACATTTTTTGTGTATACCTATTATGCCTAAATGGGTTTTCTACAAATGATTTTTTATTTTGTTCGTCCATATTTAGATAACCGTTAGCTATCTGGATTCCAGACAGGCAAAGTTCCCCTGGCACTCCAATTGCACATACATTATTATTGTTATCTAGTATATAGGTTTCAGTGTTATATATAGGTCTTCCAACCGGTACATTTTCATAAAATTTATCAACCTCAAAGCTAGTACATAGTACTGTAAATTCAGCTGGTCCATACTCATTTATTATCCTATAGGACCTATCTACATATCCCTTAAACTTATCCCCTCCAACTTGCAATACCCTTAAACCTTCACATGGACAATTGGTCATAAATATTTTCCCTAAAATTGCTGGTAGGGCTAGTATTGTTATTCCCCTTCTCTTACAATACATTTCTACAGTTCTTTCATTTTTCCTATAGTTTTCTGGTATTATATCAAGGCTTGCTCCTACTAATAGATACGGAAATATTTGCTTCATTATGGCATCAAAGCTAAAACTTAAGTAAATACCACACCTATCATTTTCATCAACGTCAATGTAATCATTGGAATAATAACACATATTTAGTAGACTCTCGTGTCTTACACTAATGCACTTTGGCCTACCTGTTGTTCCTGATGTTGAAATCCTATATGCCTCATCTCCTGGTTCATTTTTCTGTGTGATTTTATATTCATGGTTAATTAAATCAACATTATTAATATCTAAAACCCTGTAACCCTTATGTCTTTCCCTTATTCGTAAAATCTGACTATCACATGTTAATATTAACTTTGTCTGTCCGTCTTCTAAGAGATATCCTAGTCTTTCATCAGGGTTAGTCTTATCTATAGGAAAAAATATCGCACCAGCTTTAAGTATTGATATGGCAGATAGGACGACATTCTTATCTCTTTCTTGTAAAACAGCTACTGTATCCCCTTTTTTTATTCCTATGTTATTTAAGTATCCTGCAATCTTGTCTGTAATCCTATCCATTTCTAGGTAGTTTATTTCCTCTTTATAATCAGATATAGCAATATTAAAAGGTGTTTTTTTGACCTGTTTTTTCAAAAGGTCTACATAGGAAATATTTGGATCAAATTCGAATATATTTTCATTAAAGCTTCTTATGAAGATTTGTTTGTGTTCATCTTTCATACTTTGTATATCTTTGACTTTAATATCAGGTTTTTCAACTACTTGCGTCAATATATACTTAAATAAATATATTATGCTCCTGGCTGTGGACTTGTCATAGAAACATGGCTTATACGATAATTTAATCCTTATATCACTTCCTATGCTAATAGTCATATATATATCAACTTTTTCTAATTCTTCTTGTGACACACTACTAATATCTTTTTCTTCTATAGTAAAAAGGGTATTTATTAATTTTTCATTCAAACCTGTCTTAAAGGCATCTGAGTCATGTATATAGAAGCTGTAACGATTAGACTCACTTAATTGAAACATAATTGACCTACATACATCTAAAAATTTAATATTTGTATCATCAATTTTTAATCGCACAGGAAGACAAGTATTGGCTTTTCCAAATACAACATCATCTTCATGAGTAAATCTCTGTAGAACTATTGCAAAAATAGTGTCAAAAACTGATTCAACCGATACTTTATTTTCATCACAATACTTTAATAAATTTTCATAAGGTGTTTTTTTGATAGTTTTTTGAATCAAGCTAAATTTACCACTATCTTCATAAAAAAAATCATTAGGAAACCTAGCCAAGGTTATATAGTCATTTAACAACATATTCCAATATACTTTTGCCAAAGTTGATCTTTTTTCATTGTCCATTCAAACACCTCCCTTACTAATTATTAATTATTAACTACTAGATTAATTTTTTCTGTATAATCTCATACACAATCTTCTACATTATTATCTTCTAGATTATTATCTACTGTATCACAATTTTATTGATTATATCCTATATGATATAAAATATTCTACATTATATTTTCGTTGTAATATTATAAATAATATCTTTTATATTACAACATTCTTTATTGTATCTCCTATCCTTCACTATTATACTTTGTATTACAATATACTCTATAATACCTAAGATGTTCTCTTAGTTAGTCTAGCTTATTTTATTTTACTAGATTTATTTATAAAAAGATCTATACTTTTAGCCGTAATTTCTTGTTGTATAGAATTTTCAATCCTAGCTTTTTTGTCACCTGTAATCATATTAACGTCTGCAAATCCTGAATTGTTAGCACCGATAATCTTTTTAAAATCAGCATTTGATGGTAGATTATTTTTATATACTTGAAATTTAGTCAAGTCTAGTATTCCATCCTTTGTACCCCAAATAGTCATCACAGGTTTATTAATTAGTTTCAAATCATCTCCACTAGGATAAGTACCCAAAAAAACCACACCACTTATTTTTTTATTATTGCTAGCCGCCCTTACCGAAACTTCACCACTAGTATGATGGGCTAAGAGATACCACTTATCAATTTTTTTATTATCTTTAATGATTCTATCTACCTTGTTTATAGAAAAAAATGGATAGTTCATAAACTGTTTTATCACTATAACCTTATAGCCTTTTGCTGATATTTTTCTTGATAGCCCAACATATCCTGCTGGCTCTATACCACTGCTTGGATAGATTATAAGTCCTTCTTTTTTTCTTAAATTATAAGGGGTAAATATTAAATTTTTCTCCTTATCATAGTCTATTTTTATTTCTGAATCAGACTTTATCAAGTCTTGTGTATAATAATTGAGCTTATATGTCTTATTAATATGTATAAAAAAAATAGCTATAAGTAAAATTAACAATAGTATAATTGTCATAATTATAAACCTATAAATTTTTTTCTTTTTATTTTCCCTAATTATTTGTCTTTCTTTTTCCAACTGGTATCCAATAGATAAGGATTTTTCTAGTTCCATTGTTATTCCTAAGGTATCAAATTCATTATTCCTACTTTTTTTTGTATTCTTTATCCTAATTTTTGACCCCTTTAGTTCTCTCAAATGGCTCCCTCCTCTCATATACCTATAATGTATTCTTTAATTTTATACCATTAATCTATACTTTGTCTATATTATTATATAGTATAAGAGGAAGGCAAAGCCTTCCCCAAAAAGAATATATTTAAAAACATAAAGAACCTATTTAGTTTATTCTTAAAACTCAGCATTCTTAGGTGTTCTAGGAAATGGTATAACATCTCTTATATTTGACATACCAGTTAAATACATAATTATTCTCTCAAAACCTAGTCCGAAACCAGAATGTGTCGCTGTACCAAACTTTCTAAGCTCTAGATACCACCAATATTCTTCTTCCTTTAAACCTAACTCCTTAATTCTATCAAGGAGAATTTCATATCTTTCTTCTCTTTGAGAACCACCTATTATTTCACCAACACCTGGCACTAATAAATCCATTGCTCTTACAGTCTTTTTGTCTTCATTCATCCTCATGTAAAAAGCTTTTATATCCTTTGGATAGTCAGTAACAAACACTGGAGCCTTAAATACTTGTTCTGTTATGTACCTTTCATGTTCAGTCTGCAAGTCACATCCCCATTCAACTGGATACTCAAAATCATGACCTGACTTAATCAAAATATCAACTGCTTCAGTGTATGTAATCCTCTTAAAGTTTGAATTTACTATATTATCTAACCTATCTAATAAGCCCTTGTCAATAAAGTTATTGAAAAATGCCATTTCTTCAGGGCATTCTTCAAGAACATAATTAATAACATACTTAATCATATCTTCTGCTAGGTCCATATTATCTTCAAGGTCTGCAAATACTATTTCTGGTTCAACCATCCAAAATTCAGATGCGTGACGTCCCGTATAAGAATTTTCTGCTCTAAAAGTTGGTCCGAATGTGTATATATTCCTAAAAGCTAGGGCCATTATCTCCCCATTTAATTGACCAGAAACTGTAAGGTTTGCTTCCTTACCAAAGAAATCCTTACTATAGTCAATGCTTCCATCTTCTGTCAAAGGAGGATTTTTCATATCAAGTGTAGTTACCCTAAACATTTCACCCGCTCCTTCAGTATCAGAACCTGTAATAAGAGGTGTATGTGCATATACGAAGTTTCTTTCATTGAAAAATTTGTGTAGAGCAAATGCAACTATTGATCTAACCCTAAACACTGCTGAAAATGTGTTTGATCTAGGTCTTAGGTGGGCAATAGTTCTTAAATACTCAAAAGTATGTTTCTTTTTCTGTAAGGGATAGCTAGAATCAGAGTTTCCTTCTAAAATAATCTTACTTGCATGTATTTCAATTGGATTTTTTGGATTGTCTACAAAAATTAATTTACCCTCTATAATAATTGATGAAGATATTGCTAACTTAGATATGCTAGCAAAGTTATCTAGATTCTTTTCATCAACTACAACCTGAATATTTTTGAAAAATGATCCATCGTTTACTTCCATAAACCCGAAAGACTTTGATATTCTTGATGTCCTTATCCATCCCGCTATCTTGACAGTCTTATCTATATAGTCCCCACTATTTTTGTAAAGCTGCTTTACCTCTAAAAATTCTTTTTGCATAAGTCCTCCTAATAAATATAATTCCTAATTTTAAACCTCATCTAATAAAAGTTTAGAGGGTTTTGTTAAAATAAAAAACACGCAGTCCTCATAAAGGGACGACGTGTTATAATCGCGATACCACCCTAATTACCAGCATAGCTGATCTCTTAGAAGATTTATAACGGTGTCTAACCGTCTGAGCCTACTTAATTCAGTCAGAAACTCCTAGGTGTTTTTCGTCATAAGTATATTACTAGTCTTTCACCATCACTAGCTCGCTAAAACATTGACCTATAAGTACTCTCCTAATCATAGTCTTACTTTTAATAAGAAAAGTATATCAATTTTAAAATGCTTTGTCAATAATTAAAGTCTTATATTTAACTATTATTCTAGAAATTTGTACTTTACATTAACTGGACTACTAAAATTAGATACTTGTCCCTGTTCATTTATTGCTATTACATAAAATAAATAATCAACATTTCCCTTGTTAAGCTTTAATATGCAAGAGTTATTTCTAATATTTTTAGCTCTTAATATGTACTTTGTTTCATTTTTATCTTTATCGATATAATATATCCTATATGTATATCTTGATTTATCTATAGGCTTCCATTTTAGGTGTACAGTTTCATTTTCCTTGTCAATCATTGCCTCAAGATTTTTTACTTTCTTACTTTGAAAACTATTATCAAGATGGCTAGAAATATTTATTACTCTACTATTTTTTGTCATCTCTCCCTTGATATTTTTCCCTACTAAGTATATATCATAGTCATAGTCAGAACCAGCACCAATATTAAATTTTATGAGTTCAGATAGTCTATTTCCATAGGGTATTCTTCTATTATTAACCCTAGTCCTCGTGTAAAAATTATAATCTTCCTTCTTGATTTTATCTCTAACGTATACATCATAATAATTTATCCTATCATTATGATCCCAACCAATTTCTATATTTAAATTACCATTTTCAACATTATACCTATACTGCAAATTTTTGGGTTCTATGTTGTGAAACTTTGCCGGTCCTACACTTATAATTGTCTTGTCTGATTTATTACCACTTTTGGCTTCAACTAAAAAAGTTCCTATCCTATTAGCCCTTACATTTCCATTTCCATCTATACTTATTCCATAGCTTGTTTCAAGACCACTTTCACCAAAAAATATTCTTTTATTAGTATCAAATTTATCAGAATCTATGACCCTATAGCTTATTTTACTTTTTGAATTAGACGGAAGTGTTGCAATCCTAGGATTTAAGCTTACGGTAGAATCCAGTTCTATATTATAAATATTATCTAGATCTAGCTTATATACTTTAGGATATATTTTTATAGTTGTTTGTATTTCCTTTCTATCATACCTTGATATTAGTTTGGCTTCCCCTACACCTACTGCCTCAACCTTATTATTTTCTACCTTTAGTATCTTGTCATCTGTTGTCGAATACTTAAGTTTGTAGGCCTTCTCCAATTTTTTAAAATCATCAATATCTATATTAGCATTAATCTTACTCTTATCACCATAATAACGCAATGGTCTATCAAACTTAACCTGCATATTTGTTATTTTAGGGTTTACCACCATAATAGTTGCCTTCCTAAGCACCCTATTTTTATTTAATATTCCTATAGATGCGTAACCAACCTTATTTGCAGTTAATTTATCTCCTTTAATTGACACCACCGATTTATTATCCAATACACCAAACTTAAGTTCTGGTTTCTTAGCAAAGTCCGGTACTAGTATATATTCTCCTCTTGATAAACTTACTGTATCTCCAAGTTTTATTACATACTTGTTCACATTTGTAATAAAGGTACCACCAATTATTCTTATGTCAATTCCCTTTACCATAGGACTTATATAACCATACTTTAAACCGTAAAATGCCATAAATAAAATGAGAGGAAGGAATGCTATTATACTGAAATGTCTTTTCTTATACATAAATAGTCCCCTCCTCTTTATAATTTTTATATCATATATATTTTTAAATACTAAGTTCTTGTATTTTATAACAAATTATCTAGTCCTGTATCAGTTATATTCATCAATAAAATAAGTCTACTTCCCAGATACTTCATCTACAAAATACCTCTTGTACCAAACAAGGAAAACTAGTACTGTATAGATTTTTCTTGCATTATTTGTCCTACCCTCATAGTGGTCATCTAATAACCTATTAATTTTTGACTTATCAAAAAATTCATCTACATAGTCTGCATTAAAGTAATCCTTTACAAAATTGTAATACTTTTCTTCCTGAAACCATAGTCTAATAGGAACTGGGAATCCCTTTTTCTTTCTTCTATACCATTCTTCAGGTAATTTCTTTTCTGCAGCCTTCCTTAAAACATACTTAGTTGTATTATTAGAAATTTTTTGGTCTGAACCAATTGTTTGTCCAACCTTCATTACTTCCTTATCTAGGAATGGCACTCTTAATTCTATAGAATGTGCCATACTCATTTTATCGGCCTTTTGTAAGATATCACCTTCCATAAACAATTTAATATCCAGGTACTGCTTTTTTGTTAAATCATCCTTACCCTTAACCATATCATATACTTCTTTAGTAATCTGTCTAACACTCTTGGAATTTTGATACTTTGTTTTAAGAATACTCTTGGCCTCTTCTTCTTCAAATACTAAAGCCTCTCCTATAAATGTTTCCTCAACTGGTCTACCAGCCCTTAATAGGGTTGTCTTGCCATGAAAATATGGCAAATGTTTAGCTATAGAGGCTGCTGGCTTTAAAATGAAGCCTGGCAAACTTTTTAACTTTTTCTGACCTGCATCTATATCATACCATTCATAACCACCAAAAATCTCATCAGCACCTTCACCTGATAGAACTACTGTTACTCCCTTGTCCCTAACCAATTTAGATAGGAAGTATAGGGGCAGGGTAGACGGGTTGGACTGTGGTTCATCCATATGATACTGTATATCTGATAACTTACCAAGACAATCATCGGCATTTATAGTTTGCCTAATATTTTCTATACCTAATATTTTTGATAGGTCAGCAGCAAGATTTGACTCATCGAAATTTTCTTGTTCAAATCCAATTGAAAATGTCTTGTCAGGCATCAAACATGCAGTAATATAACTTGAATCTACTCCTCCAGATAGGAAAGAACCAGTTGGAACATCTGAATGCATATGTAACTTAACTGAATCTTCAACTACATCCTCTATTCTCTTTATATTTTCTTCTAAGCTTAATTTGGCATCATTAAAATCCACATCCCAATACTTGCTTATATCAATATTACCATCCTTATACACAAAGTAATGGCCTGGCGCAAGTCTCTTAACCCCCTTAAAGAATGTTTCATCTTTTTGAGATGAATATTGGAATGTCAAATATGGTTTTAGTGCCTTCTCATTAATTTCTTTTTTGAAATTTGGATGGTCCAAAAATGATTTGATTTCAGAGCCTATCAATAAACAAGCTCTTCCATCCTGTTCGTATTCATAATAGTAAAGCGGTTTAATACCGAAATGGTCTCTAGCTACAAATGCCGTTTTTTCAACATTATCCCATATACAAAAAGCATACATCCCTCTTAGCTTATTGACTAAATCTACACCAAATTCATCATAACCATGAATCAACACTTCACTATCAGTATTACTATTAAATGTATAACCTTTACTTATCAAGTCACTTTTAATTTCTTCGTAATTATATATTTCTCCATTAAAGACTAATACCTTACTACCATCCTTGCTATATAGGGGTTGACTACCTGCTTCAGATAGATCAAGTATACTCAATCTTCTAAAGCCAAGGGCAGCATAGTCATCATAGTATTTTCCTCCCATATCAGGGCCTCTGTGGATAATCCTATTCATCATTTTATCTAAGATAAGTTCCTTATCATTGCTATTATCAAAAAATCCAACAAAACCGCACATATATTAATTCCTTCCTAATCTTTCATACTTATTTTTTACCTTATATATATTTTGGCTATTCTATACCTTGTCTGTATTTCGACATTTTTACACTTTACATTTATTTTGACTATTTCGTATTTCGAGTACTTCACATATTTTAATTACATATATCAAATATTATTTATACTCTTAGTATATTACTGTCTATTATTTCAACATATTATTATTTATATTTTTAATATGTTATTATTTATACCTTCAATATATTATTATTTATACTTTCAGTATATAGAGTATAAATATTAAAAAACATCTTACTATAGCTTATATAATACCATAAATTGTAATATATTTCAATTTATAGAAGCTGGCAGGACTCAACATACTTATAATAAATGTATATAACCTAATTTAATAGACTAATTTAACATACTATTTTTTTAACATACTATTTTTCCAGTATGTTTAGACTATCTTTATAGGCTATTTTTAAACAACAAAGATAGGCTATTTTGCTAGAATATTTTTATACTATCTAGAATATTTTTATACTATTTTAATTGACTATATAGACAAACTATTTTAAATATGGTATCAGATATTTTTTCATTATCAACAAGATAGTCGCAAGCCTTTATATATTGATTATGTCTTTCTTCATATAGTTTTTCTATACTACTTTTTCCATCCTTAGATAAGGGTCTATCCTTCCTATCAAGCAGATCTATACTTCTATTAATATAGAAAACACAATTCCCCATTTTTTTTATATATTGGTAATTTTCTTTCCTAACAAGTATACCCCCTCCTGTAGCAACTACTATACCCTTCTTATCATCAATTTTTTTTAGTATTTCTGTCTCAATTTCCCTGAAATATACTTCCCCTAATTTTTCAATAATTTCCTTGGGTCTAAGCCCAACCTCCTCGTATATAAGCTCATCAGTATCAAGGAAGTCTCTTTCTAAAAACTTAGCTAATTTGTTTCCAAGGGTGGATTTGCCACAACCTGGCATACCTATAAGAATAATATTTTTTTTATTCTTTATTAGCGATGACTTGATTTTGCTGTAATTTTTTATATTCTTTTCCTGCCTAGACTTACTAACTTGAAAAACCTTTTCAAAGACTTCTATTAATCCAGTTTCTACAAGGTCGTTTCGTCCTGATAAGCTCTCTTTTATAGAGACTTCTCTGTCCTTATTCTCTACTGGAATGTCTTCTATAAACTTATATATAGCCACCTTATCAACCAAACTCATCCTTTTATTTAATATATCAACTAGGGCTTGGTCCAATATATCAATATCCCTTCTAATATCCTCTAAATCCATAAAATACTCCTAAATAAACCTAATCTATAATAATGTAAGCTAAATCCAATAAACAAGCTAAGTTTCAGTGTACAAACCAAAATTTAATGGATGAGCTGAAATTCAATACCAAAAAACTTTTAGTGATGATCTAAAAGTCTAATATATGATGTCTTAAAATAAATAATCCGCAATACTAATTGCTGTCATTGCTTCCACTACTGGAACTATTCTAATACCGATGCAGGGGTCATGTCTTCCCTTGATAGAAATGGTTACATTCTCTTTACTTTCTAAATTAATAGTCTTCTGTTCTCTAGCTATAGATGGCGTTGGCTTTACGGCTAGCCTAAAGACCAAAGGCATTCCTGTAGATATACCTCCAATAATTCCACCAGCATTATTAGAGCAATAAGATATTTTTCCATTTTTGTCATAGTAGAGGCTATCATTGTGGTCAGATCCCTTCATATTAGCTACATCAAATCCTCGACCAAACTCTATCCCCTTCACACCTGGTATCGAAAAAATATTTTTTGATATAGATGACTCTAAACCATCAAACATTGGATTACCGTATCCTGGCTTGAGTCCCAAAACGCCACACTCAATTATGGCACCAATACTATCCATTTGTAGCTTCATATTTGCTATGTAGTCACTCATAAGTTTCGCAACATTGGAATCAATAGTTGGAAAATCATTTTTTTTACTTATATCAATATCATCAAAACTTAACTCCATTAAATTATAACTAATATCTAAAATATCATCTATCTTATAAATATGCGCTCCAATACTTATACCTTTATGTTCTAAGACTTGTAGGATTATCCCACCGATCACACAGATTGGAGCTGTTAATCTTCCGGAAAAATTACCACCACCCCTCATGTCTATCATATTACCAAACCTAATCCTAGCTACTAAATCTGCATGCGAAGGTCTAGGCGTATTATGCAAGTCAGTATAATCCTTACTTCTTCTATCATTATTATTTATAGTAAAACCAATAGGTGTCCCAGTTGTTATTCCATCTACAAGACCACTATAAAATATTGGCAAATCTTCTTCTATCCTTGTACTCGCCAACTTATTCCTGCCTGGAGCCCTCCTAGCCATAAATTGTAAAAGTTTTTCTATATCTATTTTTATACCAGATGGAAGACCTTCAACTAGACCTCCTATTGCAGGTCCATGAGATTCTCCGAAAATACTTATCTTGATTTTATTACCTATTGTCCATGTCATTAAACCACCTACCTAATATCAAATCCAAATACCATTAAATCTTCAAAAAATGTTGGATAGGACTTATTAACAGCCCTTGCCCCTTTAATCTTAACCTGGCCATTTAAGATACTAGCAGCTATACTGGCTGCCATAACTATTCTATGGTCATTAAATGAATCTACCTCATAGGTGTCTACACTCCTTAAATCGCCTCCGATAATTATCATTTTTCCACCCTCTAGCCTTACTCTCGCGCCAAAAGATTCTAGCATTTTTATAACTGATTCTATCCTATCACTTTCCTTTATCCTGAGCCTATCAATTCCTGTAAAAAAACTCTCCCCCTCAGTAAAAATCGCCAAAATGGATAAAACCGGAAGCATATCTGGAGTATCACTGATATCTACTTCTAGGGGACTTTTATCGGCCGGACTCACTTCTATATACGATTCTTTAATTTCAACCTTTGCTCCATACTTATTTAAAATATCAATGATAATCTTATCACCTTGACTAGATTCAATATCAAGACCTTTTATTCTTACACCTTTGTATATTGCACCTAGGGCTAAAAGAAAAGATGCATTTGACCAATCTCCTTGAGCTTTTATATCAAAAGAGCTATAAGACTGACCGGGGTTTAGTATATATGATTTTATTATTTCATTACTGTTAAAGGCTTTATTGTTACCTATAAAATAATTATTCGTACTATTTATTTCTTTACCACTTATATTGCTTATCCCTTCACTATTAGAGCCTTCACCTAATCTATATAGTTTTTTTTCTATACTATTATCCATAAGGCGTATATCCTTACCTGATACTTCTTTTACTTCTACCCCACATTTTGACATAATATCTACACTTAAATTTACATATGGCTTAGACTCAAAGCCACCTATCACATTTACCCTAACTCTACGATTTATAAGAGGACTAGCAAGCAAAAGTCCAGATATATATTGAGAAGAAATATCTCCCCTAATATTAAAACAAACCTCTTCATCATTTCTAGCAAAATTAATATTTTTATTCCTATTTATAATCGTAATCGGTAGACTATCTGAGTCTATAACCTTACCTACATCTCTTAAAGCCCTAGTTAAATCACCTATAGGTCTTGAAACTAATCCTTCATCTCCTGAGAATTCAAAATCATCTAGTAGCATTGTGGCTAAGGGAAGTAACATTCTTAGGGTAGACCCACTCTCTTTGCAATTTACCCTTTTTATTGTTGACTCTTGATAATTTAGCTTTGAATCAACCTGATATTTATTTTTCTCTCCATCACTTATATTAAGATATGAGATGGGTTCTATTATAATTTTTTCATCATTTAAACTTATTTTTGCACCCATAACTTCTAAGGCTGATATTGTTGCCATAATATCATCAGATATTCCCTTATATGAAATTTTAGAAACTCCACTTGCAATAGAAGCAATTATCAATGCCCTGTGAATAAATGATTTTGACGATATTACATCGATTGATTTGGTAGTTTCACAAGAAATTTCTCTATTATTTTTTCTTCTTATTATTACAATATTCTTATCAGACATATTATCACCAAAACTATCTAGAATTATATTTTCTTATTTTTTCATACACTATATTACATATGATAAATAGTACAATAAACAAAAGACCATAATATATTTTAATCTTATAAAAACTATTTCCAAACTCTTTTACCAAGTTACCATTGCTATTTTTGATCATATAATCTATACCACACACACCCACAGAAAACATAAGTGAGTTTATAATTTGCCTTACTCTAACATTTTTCATATATAAACCTTCCTTTTAAAACTATATTACTAAAACAATTATACCACAGCTATTAATTTGTTACAAAATGTAATACATATTACGAAACTGTAATTGTAAATAACAAGCCTGTAATATTTATTTTATACTTTTTATGGTAATATAATAATATAAATATTAAGAAATTATGTGCAAATATTCATATTATAAAAGGATGTGATTTTTATGAAAAGAAAAATATTTACACTCTTATCTCTTCTAGCAGTAGTAGCATCTATAAGCGGTGTAGCTATAGCTATAAATGCAAATAAGCTAGACCAGCTATCAGATAATAATGATCTTATGTATGCTCAAACAAGCACTTCCTTAGTCAGCAATAAAAGTATCGATCAAGCACCTGAGGATAGTACATTACCTGACAGGGAAAATATTACAATAAATGAAGCGCAGACTAGTATAAGAACTAAAAATTCTAATAAGGTCAAAGATATGGACCTTGTACTAAATAAGAGTAAAAAAAATACAATGAATAAGACTCCTAGTAACATTAAGAATGTGGCAAGCCAAGAAACAACTTCTTATTCAGCAGAAAAACCCGACAAGGATATCTATAATAAACAAGATAGTTTGAATAAAGAAGCCACTAGTCTTACTAAAGAAGATGCCTTAAACTTATTAAAAGAAAAAAATAAACATCAACATTATACTTATATGGGAGATGAAAATACATATAGCATTTTAAAAGAAAAGGGACATGAGGGCTATGTTTTCTTACCTGACTCACAAACTGACTTGGGTATGTTTGTAAATAAGAATACAAAAGAAGTATATTACTTCCACCCTTCTGGATACATGGATATCTATTAGTATCTTACACTTTATTCTTTTATATAATAATTGTAAGACTAAAGAATATTGCTTGTAAAAAATAGCGTTGGTTAGAGAAAATTCTCTTCCAACGCTATTTTTTTTACAATACTAGATTTTTCAACTTATCTTACATACTTATATATATCTTATATTGTCTATCATATATATATGAATAAGAGGCTAGATGTATATAACACTTAGCCTCTTACCATTTTAAGATTCATCTTATAATAAATCTAATAAGTTATACTTATTCTTATCTATCTGCTAAAGCCTTGTAGCCTTCATATCTTTCTCTAGCATTCTGTTCTGCAAGAGCAAATAGTTCTTCACTTTCTTCTGGGAACATCTTAGCTATTGAAGCATATCTGTTCTGACCCATAATGAACTCT
The DNA here is from genome assembly GCA_963520775.1 of uncultured Peptostreptococcus sp. Taxonomy (GTDB): domain Bacteria; phylum Bacillota; class Clostridia; order Peptostreptococcales; family Peptostreptococcaceae; genus Peptostreptococcus. The sequence goes on along the minus strand of CAUQSL010000008.1, from coordinate 28,986 downwards.
CTGAATGATTCTGTTGGTTCCTTTGAATCAAGAATAAATGGATTCTTTCCTTCTGCCTTAAGCTCTGGATTGAATCTGTATAGGTGCCAGTATCCACACTTAACTGCATCTGCTTCATTTTCTACTGATTTACCCATACCCTTTCTTATACCATGGTTAATACATGGAGCGTATCCTATTATTAGAGATGGACCATTGTGCTTTTCAGCCTCGATTATAGCCTTTAATACATGGTTCTTATCTGCACCAATAGCAACCTGTGCAACGTATACATTTCCATAAGTAGCAGCCATCATACCAAGGTCTTTCTTCTTAGATCTCTTACCAGCTGCTGCGAACTTAGCCATTGCAGCTACTGGAGTTGCCTTTGAAGACTGACCACCTGTATTTGAGTAAACTTCTGTATCGAATACTAGTACATTTATATCTTCACCTGATGCTAATACATGGTCAAGACCACCATAACCGATGTCATATGCCCAACCGTCTCCACCAAGGATCCAGTTTGATCTCTTAACGAAGTAATCCTTTAAGTCTGCTAGTTGGCTAGTAACTTCTGTAAACTTACCTTCTGCTACATACTTATCAACTAATACTTCAAATGCTTCACTTGTAGCAACTGTTGTATCTCCATTGAACATGTTAGCTAAGTAATCACTTACTACTGCCTTATCAGCTTCTGGAACAAGTCCAACAAGTTCCTCAGCTAATAACTTAACTCTATTTCTTAACTGCTTAACACCTAGGTACATACCATATCCATACTCAGCATTGTCTTCGAATAATGAGTTTGCCCAAGATGGACCCTTACCTTCATGGTTAACTGTATAAGGAGTTGATGGAGCAGATGCACCCCAAATTGATGAACAACCTGTAGCATTGGCAACCATCATTCTTGATCCAAATAACTGAGTAACAAGCTTCATGTAAGCTGTTTCACCACAACCTGCACAAGCACCTGAGAATTCAAGAAGTGGCTGTCTGAACTGTGATCCCTTAATAGTAGTAGGTGCCATAACATTTGGCTTAGCTGATACCTTTTCAAAGTCAGTTGCAAAGTACCAGTTAGCTTCCTGTGCTTCCTTCTGCTCTTCCATTGGCTTCATTACTAGAGCCTTTGTCTTAGCAGGACATATGTCAGCGCAGTTACCACAACCTGTACAGTCCATAGCTGATACCTGTATTCTGTACTGTAATCCTTCTAATCCCTTACCAGCAGCCTTCTTAGTATCAAAACCTTCTGGAGCATTAGCAACTTCTTCTTCTGTTAATAAGAATGGTCTAATTGCAGCATGAGGACATACTAGAGAACACTGGTTACACTGGATACAGTTATCTATTTGCCATTCAGGTACGTCAACAGCTATACATCTCTTTTCATAAGCTGCAGTACCTTGTGGGAAGTGACCATCTTCACGACCATTGAATGCTGATACTGGTAGAGAGTTACCTTCAACAGCTGTCATTGGTCTTAATATATTCTTGATGAATTCTGGTTCACCTATTGTAGCCATTTCAGCTTCATCAACTGAATCAGCCCAAGCAGCAGGTACATCTATCTTAACTAAAGCATCTATACCCTTTTCAACCGCTTCATTATTCATGTTTACGATCTTGTCACCCTTCTTACCATAAGTCTTCTTTATAGAATCCTTTAAGTAATTAACAGCATCATCTACTGGTATTATATCTGCCAACTTGAAGAATGCTGACTGACAAATCATGTTAATTCTATTTCCTAAACCTATTTCTCTAGCTATATTAACAGCATCTAGAGTATAGAAGTTTATTTCATTTCTAGCTATATATCTCTTAAGAGCAGCTGGTAGGTGTGTATCTAACTCTTCTGGAGACCAGATAGTGTTAAGTACAAAAGTACCACCCTTTCTTAAACCTCTAATTACATCATACTGGTATACATAACTCTGCTTATGACAGGCAATGTAGTCAGCTTCGTCAAGCAAGTATGTTGACCTAATTGGAGTATCACCAAATCTTAAGTGAGACATTGTAATACCACCAGACTTCTTAGAGTCATAATCGAAGTATGCCTGTACATACTTATTAGTATTATCACCTATAATCTTTATAGCCTGCTTATTAGCACCTACAGTACCATCTGAACCTAGACCCCAGAACTTACATCTTACTGTACCCGGCTGAGCAATTTTCACTTCCTTGCTTGCCTTAATTGAATGGTTAGTTACATCATCAACGATACTTAATGTAAACCTGTCTTTTGGTTGGTCAGAAGTTAAGTTTTCGAAAGCTGCTAGTAGGTCTGTTGGTATAGTATCCTTAGAACCAAGACCATATCTACCACCTATAATCATAGGAGCATTTTCTTTACCATAGTAAATATCTCTTACATCAAGGTATAGTGGTTCACCATTAGCGCCTGGTTCCTTAGTTCTATCCAATACAACTATTCTTTCAACAGTTTTTGGCATAGCTGCTAGGAAGTGGTCCTGAGAGAATGGTCTGTAAAGATGAACCTTAACCATACCATATTTGCCACCATTTGCATTTAATACGTCGATTAATTCTTCAGCAGCTTCTGTAACTGAACCCATAGCTACCATTACATACTTAGCATCTTCTGCACCATAGTAATCAAATAAACCATGCTTTCTTCCAGTCAACTCTGACATTTTTTCCATATATTTTTCAACTATGCCAACCATATTATCATAGTACTTATTTGATGCTTCTCTAGTCTGGAAGTAAATATCAGGGTTCTGAGCAGTACCTCTAGTTACTGGAGAATTTGGAGAAAGTGCTCTATCTCTAAAGTCCTTAACCGCATCAAAGTTTAACAACTTAGCATAGTCTTCGTTTTCTAATAATTCTACCTTTTGAATTTCGTGAGATGTTCTGAAACCATCAAAGAAATGTATAAATGGTAGTCTACCTTCTATAGCAGCATAGTGAGCTACTGGAGCAATATCTGCAACTTCCTGAACAGAACCAGATGCAAGTAAGCAACAACCTGTCATTCTTGCAGACATAACGTCCTGGTGGTCACCGAATATTGATAGTGCCTGAGCAGCAAGTGCTCTTGCAGATACGTGGAATACGCCTGGTAATAATTCACCTGCACACTTATACATATTTGGTAACATTAAAAGAAGACCCTGAGATGCAGTATATGTTGAAGTAAGTGCACCTGAAGCCAATGAACCGTGGAAAGCACCTGCTGCTCCACCTTCTGACTGCATTTCTACTACTTCTACAACCTGTCCGAAGATATTCTTTCTTCCCTGTGATGCCCATTCATCAACAACTTCTGCCATTGTAGATGATGGTGTGATTGGGTAAATAGCAGCTACATCTGTAAAGCAATAAGATACATGGGCAGCAGCTGTATTACCATCAACTGTTTTCATAAATTTAGCCATTTTTTCCTCCTTAAGAAAATAAGAATAAGTATATTGTTTCTTGTATACAATATAAAATACACTAATAAGGTTAGATACTTTTTGTTCTGACTAGATAAGATTTATCTGCCAGTCGCATTTGATAATACAAAACCATAAAATAGTCTATCCTATATTAATTAATAAACATTACAACTAGAATTATCAAGATAATTTAAGTTTCTTGTCCTTCTAACTGTTCAGACTCATTATACTAAAAAAAAAACAAAAAATCAACTTAATAATAAAAATTCATTTGTCTATTTATAGACATACAATTTGTCTTGATTTTAGGTCTTTTACACACTCTGTTTAGTTTTTTCTATGTTACATTATTGAAGTTGTATAATATGGGTATTTTGGACAAAACACCTTACTTTATTAAGTTGACTTTCTTATTACCAGGTCTTAATTTAACTTTATTTGTTCTATAAATAAAAAAACAAGTTAATCGGTGTTAAACAATTAACTTGTTTTTTGTGGGATTTTATTATCAATTGATATTTAGTGTCTTATTGAAATACTTATTACTTTATAAGTTGATCCCCTGTTTTTAAATCAATCATATATTCTTTTTTAAGTTGATTATATACTCGGCTTGATAGCTACTATAAGTATATCGTCCCTATTCTCTTCATCATAGGTATTTTCTTTAATTGTATTATCCAGTATATTTAAAAAAATATCTTTTTTGTAATCTATATACTCCAAAAAGAATTTTTCTAACTTTTCGATACCGAACTCTTGTCCGTGAACATTCTTTAATTCTATCACCCCATCAGTAAATAGGAGTAGGCCTTTTACTTCTTTCATACTTATAGACATATTATCATACTTACTATCGTCTAATATTCCGATTGGGATACCTTTCTTATCGTCTTTAAAATGAATTATTTCATTTTCATTATTAACAATAATAGGAAGATAATGTCCTGCATTTGATATTGTTAAGATGTCCTTATGCTTATCAAATGTACCAACTAAAACTGTTGAATACACACCCATCTTATCAAATTCATCGTATAAATACTTATTCATTTTATTTAATAAGTCTGCTGGACTATCTACATAACTAACTAGAGTATTGAAGGCACCCTTCATAATTGCAACTATATAGTTGGATATTATACCATGCCCCATAACATCAGCTATAATAAATACTATATTATCATTTGTTTCAACAGCATAATGAAAGTCACCACCTACAACTTTCGCTGACTTATGATAGTAAAACATATCCTTTCCATTTACCTTTTTTACCTTGTTTTGTTTCATTATAAGGTCTTGCTGTTGTTTTAATACATTTAGGTCATTATCGATGCTGATGTGCTTTTCATAGTTAAGAGTGTATTCATATGATTGTATACTCATTCCAATCTGCCTTGATATTGCTGATAGAGTTTTTTGATCATCTCTAGTATACTTATTATCACTAAGACACCATAATATTAGCTGGGTCTTAGAGTCTATTATAAATTTATAATAAAGATAGTACCTAGCATTAACTTTATTAGAACTTATCAACTCATCACTTTCACCAAAGGCTGATACCTTATTTTTCCGAATTATATGTGGTATCATTTTATTCATATTGTTAGACTCATCAACTGGATCAACAATACTTATTCTCTGACCCACTATATCGCCCTTACCATCTAAATTATATATATTAAGTAAACACGAACTACTATTGGTACTTGCCTTTAAAATGGCTGCCATCCGTCTTAAATAATCATGCATATCCTTGGTAGATGATAGCTGCTTTGAAGCATTATTTAAACTTGTAACTGATCGTCTTAGCTTGCTTATAAGTTTATTAATACCGTTATTTTTTTGAGTGATTGATATAGATAGGGTCATCAAAGATGCTACCTGACTAATAAAATCTATATCACCATCACTTAAAAAATCACTTTCTGTAAGATAACATGTCATAAAACCAACCGTTTTATGATTTATTACAAAGGGAAAAACAGCCCGACCAATATACCCCTCATTACTTGCAAGATTAGCTTCCTTTGCTGCCCTTGGATCCTTAAATACATTTTCTACAATTATTGCTTTTTGCTTTTCAACTGCTTCATGTATATAATCTGGATACACATCAAAATCTATTTTAACTCCATATTTTTTATCAGGTTTGAATATTTGAGGTATATACTTAAGTGTTGCGGAACAAACTAAATGTGCATAGTTATAGTCATTTCCATAAAAAAGATTGACGCATGCCTTAGTAGGATGTACAACATCAAGCATTTTACTGATGATTAAGTCTTTAACTTCATAAAAGTTATCCGCACTTGTAACTATCTTCGTAATTTCAACAAGATTTTTCATTCTCTCGATATTACTCATATGATTCCTCCTTTATAAGTATAAGTATCTTATATTATACTATACTTTGCTAAAAAAAAGTATTTTTTATAAATTATTTATTATTATTAGCTAGCTTTTTTTATTTTTTTATTGTAAAATTAAGTTAGAGGTGATGTTTATGAGATTTTCAGATCTTAATTTAAAAGTTCGATATGATATATATACCCGTACTAAAAAAATATTGAGAAAATATCAGAAAGGAATTATATCTGGCAAGTTGACAGCTGAGAAATTTACAGACAATATGCTAAAAGATGAATCTATGGTCTTTTATCTTGAAGAAATAGGTATACATATTTCAGAATTTAGACAAGCCTATAAGGAATATGTAGAAACCTTAATTACAATACAGAATGACTGTTTGACACACCATACGAGCAAGGTCCCTTCTTTTTATTCTAAAAGGGCTGATTTTGCTAGTATATTTAAATTATATGAATTACTATCAGCAAATGGATACAGCCTTTTTATACCTGCCCAATATTTAACAGAATGGGATATTATCTGTATAGAAAAATTTTTAGAAACAGGTAATATTGATGTTGGTAATGAAAAAATTTACAACTATATAGGTAGGAATACCTAAACAAATAAGAGGTCCTCCCTTCTTTGAACTTGACTTTACTTATTACTATTCGTATAATCGAGTTTAAAGAAATTAGGACCTCTTTACACTTCAATATAGATATTATACTTATCTAGCACTATTTATACCAGCTAAATAACCTGTAGAAAACGCAACTTGTAAATTATAGCCTCCTGTAAAGGCATTCACATCAATAACTTCTCCTGCAAAATAAAGTCCCTCCACCAGTTTAGATTCCATCGTAGTCGGATTGACTTCCTTAATTTCCACTCCACCATCTGTTACTATTGCCTCTTCAATAGGTCTAGTTCCTTTTATTTGATACTCTATGCCTTTTAAGGAATTAACTAATCTTAGCCTTTCTTCTTTAGATATTTGATGTACTGGCTTTTGACCATCAATACCTACTAGCCTGATAATGCTACTTATGATGTTTTTAGGTAATAAATCTTTTAGCCCCTGCTCAAACTTGCAGTTAGTATACTTGCCAAAATCTCGTAAAATTCTGGCATCTAATTTTTCTTTTGTTAGAGCCGGTTTTAAGTCTACAAGTATCCTGTAACTAAAATCTTTAAACGTATCAATGTAACAAGAAGCAGATTTTATTACAGGTCCATCCAAACCGTAGTCTCTATATTCTAGCTCGCCAAAATCCTCATATACCATCTTATTATTCTTATATAAACTTATAGCAATATTTTTTAATTTAAGACCGATTAAATCCTTATCAATCCTATTTTTAGTTTCTAAACCGACCAAACCAGGATATAAGGCAGTAACCTTATGCCCACACTCCCTAGCAAACTGATAACCATCTCCTGTAGAACCCGTCAAAGGATAAGACTTACCACCAGTCGCTATAATGATGCTGTCAGCTAGTATTTCCTCACCATTATTCAACTTAAGACCCCTTACTTTTTGACCATCAAGTAATATTTTTCTCACCCTAGTATTTTTTATTACGCTAACATTTTGGCTGAGCAACATCTTCTCCATTGCTATAACAACATCTATGGCTTTATCACTAGTTGGAAATACCCTATTTCCCCTTTCAACCTTCAAACTCAAACCAAATTCTTCAAATAGATTCATAAGATCTTCATTTGTAAAGGAATATAAGGAGCTATACATAAAATTCCCATTCTTATATATGTTACTAATTATTGTCTCTAGATCAGATGCATTTGTAATATTACACCGTCCCTTGCCAGTTATCCTAATTTTCCTACCTAATAATTTATTTTTTTCTATAAGTACGACACTAGCACCCTCCTTTGCTGCAAAATAGGCTGCCATCATACCCGCTGGTCCTGCGCCAATAATAATAACTTTTTTCTTATTAGTCACTATAACCTCCTCTACCCTTATCAAAACCCTTCAAAATTTTACTTGGTAACTAGAGCTACGGCTACAAATATCCTTTTCTCAATCCCTAACTCGCCCCCTACTATAAAATTTATACTATCAAAAATCCTACTACTAATCTATCCACCCGAAGTGTCTACACGCATATTCTATACCACCATCATCAGCATCCTTAGTGACAAAATCAGCTATTTCTTTTAATTCTTCAACAGCATTGCCCATAGCTATTGAGGTCCACTCAGACCTAAACATTTTTATATCATTAGTATTATCACCAAAAACCACCACATCCTGGTCTTCAATTCCCATCAGGTTCATTACCTTGCGTATACCCAAGGACTTATCATCTGGTTCAATTATTATATAACTTGGTTGGTATCGAGTATATGTTACATTTTTTAGTTCTTCTAAATTAGTTTCAGCATCTTTATCAATACATGCAAAACCCTTATACACCTCTTTTACCTTCCTAATATCCAGATCAGGATCAATTACAGTATCCATATAGTTCTTAGTTTCTTTTTTCATTATATCGTAGAATTTCTTAGTCCTTGTATGCCAGACTCTTTCATCAGCTAGACATATTGCCCAAGGTATTCCCTTTTCCTCAAAAACATCTACTATATCAATCATCATCTGCTTATCTAGTGGTTTTATATCAACTTCGCCTTCTAAAACTGTTCCAAACCCACCATCAGTAACCATATTAGTTATACCAAACTGATCACAAAACGGTTTTGTCATCGTATACATTCTACCAGTAGCTACACTTATAAAATGCCCCTTCTCTTTTAATTTATTTAGGGTATCCCTGGTAGAATCTGGAATATACCTTGGCATACCAATAGCTATTGTACCATCTATATCAAAAAAGAAGTATTTTTTTCTAAAGTTCTTATTTTTTTTCATAACTTCCTCCTTTATAAAAAAACTGCACCCTAATTATATCATATTAGGTGCAGTTCTTACATGCTTTTAAAAATATTAAATTTATACTTAGTCTACATCTTCTACTATAGCTATATAAGGTAGGTTTCTGTACTTTTCAGCATAATCAATACCATATCCTACTATAAACTTATCTTCAATTATATAACCTACATAGTCAACATCAATATCAACCTTTTTTCTTTCTGGCTTGTTTAACAGGGTACACAATTTAAGACTCCTTGGTTCCCTAGTCATAAGGGTGTCATATAAATTTCTTAGCGTGATACCTGAGTCAATGATATCCTCAACGATTAAAACATTCTTATCCTTTATATCTACATCAAGATCTTTAAGAATCTTTACTGTACCAGATGATACAGTACCACTACCATAGCTTGATACACTCATAAAATCAATATTAACGTTTAAATTTATTTTTCTCATTAAATCTGCTACAAATACACTAGCACCCTTTAAAATTCCAACTAGTAAGAGGTCCTGTCCCTTGTAATCTTCTTCAATTTGCTTAGCCAATTCAATAACCTTACTTTCTATTTCTTCTTGACTAAACATTATGCCTGTTATCTTATACATAAACTCTCCAAAATTCTATAAAATACTTATAACAAATGTATACCTGAATTTGCACAATCTTTAATCATGCCAGCTGGCCAAATCCCTACCTGAACTTCACCTATATGTGCTTTTCTAAGAAAGAACATACATATTCTTGATTGACCAATACCACCACCAATTGTATATGGTAGATCCCCATTTAATAAAGCCTTATGGTAGTCTAATGATTTTCTTTCCTCCGCACCCGCTATTTCTAACTGCCTGCGTAGAGATTCTTCATCAACCCTTATTCCCATTGAAGATAGCTCAATAACATCATCTAGGACTGGATTATAAAATAGAAAATCACCATTTAGATCCCAATCATCGTAATCAGGTGATCTTCCATCATGTTTTTCGCCAGATTCTAATACTCCACCTATACCTGTTAAGAAGACTGCCTTATGCCTTTTTACAATAGCCCTCTCTCTTTCCTTAGGGCTAAGATTAGGCCATTCATTTTCTAATTCCTGACTTGTTACAAAGGTAATCTTATCAGGCAAAAGTGGACTTAACTGCGGATACATACCCACAACATAATTATCTGTATTTTTGAAGACCTTATATATTTTTTCAACAATCCATACTAATTTTTCATGAGTTCTATCTTCCTTTTTAATTTGGTACTCCCAGTCCCATTGATCTACATATAGTGAGTGAACATTATCTAAATCTTCATCTTTTCTTATAGCATTCATATCTGCATAAATACCTTCGTACATTGGTATATTATACCTTTTAATAGCTACCCTCTTCCACTTAGCAAGAGATTGTACTATTTCGGCTTTTTTATTTATAAAAGGAACTATAAAGCTAACAGGAGTTTCAATCCCGTTTAAATTATCATTTGTTCCTGTTTCAGGTAGAACAAAAAGAGGTGAAGATACCCTAGTTAATCCTAACTCCTTACTAAGCTCTTCTTGAAAAAAGTCCTTTAGTTTTTTTATAGCTTTCTGTGTTTCTAAAACACCTAGCTCACATTTGTAATCTTTAGGTATTATCATAACCATTTTTTTACCTCCAATAAATTAATATTTTTTATTATACTTATTAGTAATATATTTGTCAATCTTAATACAAGTCTAGTAAATATATTGATCAGGATCTACATATTTATAATTACTAGTCCCCTTTGATACATTATAAAAACTAGCATTAATATTTGTTCTAAATGTAGAAATTTTTTCTAAGAAATATGGGTTGTATGCTTTTTTTATATCATTACCCTTACTTACTATATTTGCAGCAAGTTCTATTGCCATCCTTAACGTATGACTTTTAGGGTCAACGCTTGATGAGCCTACCCTATCACCAGAATTATTAATTCTACTTAAATATGCAGATACAAGAGAATTTAAATATGCGTACTCTGTCCTTTGTCTATGAATATATTTAATACCAAATTTGTTCAATAAATAAGATATCCTATTTGGTTGAGATAGTTCGACTATATAATAACTATTCTCTGTAATCCTGCTAACTAAAACATCATCGATTGATTTGCTAGTAGAATAATAGCTAACTTTATCCCCATACTTTTTCCTAACAGAATCAAGCAAAGATGATATGTATGCCTTTTTTTTATATTTTGTCATTTTAGGTATTCTTACTTCTTCATAGGACATTCCATTTAACTTAACTTGTTTTTCAACCCCCTCGATATTTCCATTCACATAGTCGGATTGATTTTCTTCATCCAATAAAACTATCAATCTATCTGCTCCCATGCTTTTTGCCAATTCAGCAATTCTTGAGGTCCTATCAGGATTCCCCGTTTTGAAATTCATATCGAATATTTCTAATAGATTTTCTTTACCTTCACTATTTGACTGAGGCTCTTTTTCGTTTATATTCTGGTAGTCACTGGCTTGATTTGCCGATACCAAAAGTAGGTCTTTCCTATTTTTTTTCAAGTAACTAATGTCTGATAATATATTTTTGTCAGATGTAGAAACTACTATACCATTTATATCCCTATTTTTTTCTATAACATTAATAAGATTCTTTTTTTCCTTATAATAGTCATTAGAAGATTTTTCAGGAAGCATATAGTTAATTATTTTTGTTTTTGATAATTTGTTCTTCACCTTAGTCTCATACTGCTCTCTTATAGATTGAGCTATATCATTAGATATATAATCATCCTTACTGTTATCTGTTAATACAGCAATACAGACCTCTTTATCAGAATCCGAATCTAAAATCTCTTTTTTAATCTTATTGTCCTTAGAGCAGGCAGATAAAGACAAAATAATAAAAAAAATACTTATAAAAGTAGCTATTTTTTTTAATTTATTACTCAAAGCTTACCTCCTTAATAAATCCTAGTTAGGAATCTTAGTTCCCTAAAATAACCATAAGCCTGTCCTATACTATTAATCTTTAGACCAATATCCAATTTGGAATTTGACCTATTTAATAAGGATATATCAGTGTAGCACTCTTCAAAATTAAACTTCTTTTCATACATGTACTTGGCTACTTCTATAACTAACTCACTAGATAAACTGCTCCTTGATTCAGATACACCTGCAATCCTATGCTTTATACCTCTCTTATTTAACTCTCTTGATATACTATTATCAAAATCCTCCCTAGACTCAAACTGTTCTAATTTTTTTATAGATAGTTTTCTTGCTATTAGGTCTCCATCACCTGAAGAATTAATATTTGGTAATATAAATTTATTATTTAGAGCATTTTCTAAACAAAATTCTGAATACTTAGGATGTGAAGAGTAAATAGCTGTTTTAGACCTAGTCTTTTCATCCATCTTATTAAACTTAGCTTTAATATTGTCAAGACTAGCTTCAACTAACTCAAGGCTAAATTTAAGACCGTATTTTTCAGCTGTTTGCCTAGCTAAATTAATATCTTCAGTGTAGTTTCTCGAAAGATAATCTTCCTTAGATACTATATATATAAAGTTATCTGCGGACATCTCCTTTGCCAGTATAACTGACTCTTCTCCACTGTTGCTAGGCCTGAAAAGTCCAATATCAATATTCTTATCCTTAAATAGAATGTACTTGTTGATTCCCTCTAACTCACCCATTTCATCAGCCACTGTTATTATACCAGGTATTTTCTTTTTGATACCTTTAAAAGCAGGTCCTAGTCCTGTTCTTTTTGTTGAAATTAAAAGGACTTTTACATTTTTATCCACATTATTTACAATAGCATTAATATCGTCTTTATCAAATTTATTTTTGTTATCTGGCAGATAATTTATTGCAATCTTATCATCTTTTAAATACTTAGGATCTAATTTGCTTCCCTTATCGATGTATATAGTTATCTCTGCCCTCTTACCAACTATGCCTACTGTTTTTTTATGGGCCTTGTCGTTCTTATAGCATCCTGTAAAACCAACAATAAAAACGAGCATCAAAGAAGATATTATAATTTTTTTTAGCATCTTTCACCTCTTTAGTATTGATATACTTACTCTTATAAAATAACACCGGTAAATATTATCTTAGTCTATATATCCTCTTGGGTTATTTTTTTGCCATCTCCAAGAATCTACACACATTCTATCTATACCGTATTCAGCTACCCAACCCAATTCTTTTTTAGCCTTAGATGGATCTGCAAACGACATATCAATATCGCCCTCTCTACGCTTACAAATTACATAAGGTATTTCTATTCCACATGCTCTAGAGAATGAATCTATAAGTTCAAATACACTATAGCCATTTCCTGTACCAAGATTATAATATTCTAGGCCAACATTAGTATCTAATAATTTTTCTATTGCTTTTAAATGACCCTTCGCTAAATCAACTACGTGTATATAGTCCCTAACGCCAGTACCATCCTTAGTTCTATAGTCATTACCAAAAACATTTAAGTGTGATAATTCTCCTATGGCAACCTTAGTTAAATACGGCATTATATTAGCGGGTACCCCTTTACAATCTTCTCCTATTAATCCTGATTCATGAGCACCAATTGGATTAAAATACCTTAATATTATCGAATTTAAGTCTTTATTTGACTTACATGTATCCTCAATTATTTTCTCACCCATCAATTTAGTTGTACCATATGGGTTTTTAGCAGATAGAGGATAATTTTCTTTAGCTGGCAAATCTTCGATTCTAACATCGCCATATACTGTGGCAGAAGAGCTAAAAACAAATTTATTAACCCCATACTTAGACATAATTGTCATCATATTTATTTGAGATGAGAGATTATTATCATAATATTTCAAAGGATTGGCTACAGAATCTCCAACAGATTTATATGCTGCGAAATCAACTACTAGATCAACCCTATTTTCCTTAAAAACTCTTTCTAAGTCTTTACTCCTTGTATCAAATTCATAAAACTTAACTTTTTTTGATGATATTTTCTCAATCCTATCTATTACCATTTTTTTGCTATTTGACAGGTTATCCACTATAATCACACCATAACCAGAATTTAATAATTCTATTGCAGTATGGCTTCCTATATATCCTGCACCACCAGCCAATAAAATATTTTTCATCAATTTAACCTCCTATACTAACTTACTAGTAATTTCTGGATCTATTATTTCTATAATATTGTCCCTATCGATATCTACATCGGCTACCAATAAATCATCTAAGTCTATTTCCTTATAGTTAACACTTTTTTTCCTAGCCACAAAATTGCATAAGCGAAACTCCTTGGCCATTATTTCATCTATTAGCATAAAACCTCCTATATATAACCTCCGGTAAAATAATACTCGCTATCTATCTTCATACTAGAAAACTTCATAAGAGAATAAAGATCTTCTATAATATCTTTCCTCAAAATATTAGACTCTTTATTCATATTAAATTGCCTAAATACATGGGTAGATTTTATTCTTTCCATAAGTTCAAGCTTTAAAATATCAACGTCTACCTGCTTGTAGTTAGGGTAAAAAGAATCATATGTTTCAAATACGGTCTTTACAGTTTTAGATACATAGTGTGGCAATAGGTCATAAATAATATGTCTAAATTTAGAATATGCCATTGAAGTATATAAGTCTATCTGATATATTTGGTTTTCTTTTAACATTCTTATACTAGACTTTCTCATGTCTTCAGGTAGTATCATATAACCGATCTTATCTATTATGGTAATTATATCATTAAGATCCATCTTAATATCATTTCTAAGATCAAAGAAGTGTCTTTGAAGCCTTTCCATCTCACTTATATTACAATTAAGATTCAACGATTTGAAATACCTTTCCTCACTTCTTTCTAATATATCAGACATATGCACACTTATAATATCTATGCTATTAAGTTGCCTATGTATATCGTTATATATATAATTGATAAAATCAACCTTGTCAGCAATACTTATATCCTTATTTAGCATATAAGAATATTCACTATTCATATGATAAATATGACCAAAGAAGTTAAATACTACCATATCTGATACTGACTTTATCCAATTTTCATATACTTCATTAAGGTCTGTACTATCCAATAGAGATCTTTGATATTCTGAAAAAATATTGGCTGATAGGTCTCTAATTATATCTCTCTTCAGATTTAAAACTACAAATTTATCCTCAAACTTTATCTCTACACCCACAAAATCCTCACTGTCAAATAAGTCTTCATTTATGGATATATTAGAGATTGACTTTTTATATATATCCAAGACAGGCTTGTCACACGATTTTAATATTGATATATAATCGTCATATATTTCCAAAAAAAACGGTCTAAATTCTTTTGAGAAACCTATATGCTTGTTTTCAATCGTATTTAAAGTGTCAAATCCAACATATTTAGCTGAATTAGATTCTATATAAAGTGTAAAGACATTATCTCCATCATATACTATATAATTATCATCTCCTATATAGTAACTAGTAAACAGATTAACATTCTTGCACAAAACTTCTAACTTAGCTTTTTTCTCATATAATACAAATAAATCATCGTGTCTAATAAGGAACATACTCTTATTTAAATACTCTTTAGAAGCAATTCTACCCGATATTTTGCAAAATACTATAGGATCATCACTCGGTAACATACCTATCTTAGAGTTATTCTTTACTATTTGTTCTATATTTTTGAATGATAGAAGTTTCTTATTAACTCCTATAAAGTTAACATTCCTATAAACTTTTGACTGAAAATCAATATAAAAATAACCCCGTATATTTATTATATTATCTTTTTCACTGTATACTTCTAAATCATATAAATTAAATTCAAATCTTTTTCCACATGTTACAAATACAATTCTTGTAGTATCATATTCTAAGATCCCTGTATATAAGCCACCATCTACATTCATTATAAGTTTTTTATCCTGTATATCGAATATAAATGATTTTGATTCATTGCAAATTTTTACTAGTTCAAACAAGTCTAATACCATTATTAAGGAAGGATATACCCTATATATCTCTCCATCCTTGACTCTTACAAATGGTAAAGAATCAGCTATGATACTAATACTATCTCCATCTATATCTGTATATAACTTTTTACCTTCTTTAGAAAAGTCATATAATATATAATCATCATTTTCCTCTTCTAAACAATCAACCTTGGAAACATAAATGTTTCCAAGGTTAGTGAATTGCAAATACTTATTATTAAGGTCAAAGTCAACTAATCCGTTTAAGCTATATCCAGATTTTATTTTAAATACAACTATTTCGCCTTCCTTTAACAAAACCCGTGACCTCCCATTATTTATCTTTTATTGCTTGTTCATATATCTCATCTAAGTTACTAATGTATGATGCATTTTTACCTGTTGAAGATATTTGATTTCTTAAATCATTATAGTCTGTCTTCAACTGTTCCTTAGATAAATTTGGTACTCTTACCTGATAAGCCATAATCTTCAAGTCATAATATTTATTCTGACTAGCTATATAATTTTGTATTCCCTTAGCCGATATGGATCTTGACTTAGCATAAGCCTGATTATAGTCAAAGTATTCTCCAACCTTGAGCATATAAAAACCTGCATTTCTCACAACTTTAACTTGAAGACCTCTTCTAGCAAAATTATTGGCTACAGATTCAGCGCCATCCTTATCCTTTGTTGCACCAACAAACACCGTATAATAAGTGCCCTTGCCATTTTTATATTGCTCAGCCTCTCTATCTAAATCACTTGCCTTATTTTCATTTTCATCTCTTAGCTTCTCAGCTTCAGTTTTTTGTGTGATTTCAGCTGTTGATTTTGGAGTATCACCCTGTCCACTATTATTACTGCTAGTGTCAATTTTTTTCTCTACTTTTATATTCTTACTTGCATTATTAGTTTCTTCAACACTTGGCATCGTGAACTGTTTTATAAAGAATATGTATAAGAAAAATAAGCCTGCAAGTATCACTATAATAATTATACTATCCCTAGCCAACTTTGCCTTTGGAATACTGTCAATAAATCCGCCTTCATCGTCTATATTTTCAGACCTAGACTTTTTATTAAACCTTGCTTCTTTAACCTCCATAATGCGTGTTACAATACTTGACTCTTTAAGTTTATCAATAAATGTAGCCGTATCAACATCATCAAATTCTTCATAGAATTTTTCTTCACTTAGTTCAGTCAAGTCTGCATGTGATTTTTCACTAATATTACCATAGTAATCCGACTCATCAATATTGGCATCTGACTCATTATTTTCATCATTTTTAACTGCCATAAGCTCTTCAAGCTCTTTAAAGGACCCAACCTCATCGTTTGAAATTTGTTCTTCATTAAAGCTTATACTGTTATGACTACCTTCCTCAAATGTTGTATTCTTATAACTTCCCTCACTAAAACCTATATTATTATCACTCTTAAATTCACTATCATCGATTCCAACAACTTCAAACTCTTCATAGCTTGAATTATTTTCGTCTTTATTTGGATATACACAATCACTTTCTTCAAATACAATATCGGTATCTTCCTTGTAGGCATCAATTTTTGGATTTACAATATTTTCAGCCAAATGCCTTTCTTTTTTTAGAGTGTCATACTCTTTTTTATTATAATCATCTTCCTTTCGTCTTGACTTTTCTCTCATCATAAGTATAGCAAGCGCATTTTCATCTTGTATTGACTTATCACCACCAAATAGATTGGGGTCTACATCATTATAGTCATCTTCGTCCATAACAGAGTATCTAGAATATTCTTGGTCCCTATCTTTTTTTGAGAAGAAATTTTTAACCTTGTCAGAAAAACTATTGTTTTCATAGTAATCTTCATCATCATTTATATCTTCATAACTATACTCTTCAAATTCATCATCATAGTATTCATCAGCCTGACTATGCTCATCACTTTCTGTTTTTTTCTTAAAGAAATTATCTTTTAATGATGCAATAAAATTTACATTGATTTTATTTTTTGTTTGGTCTGATCCGTATACCATATCCTCTACTATTTCACCTATTGGAGTGTCCATTTCAGTATCCAAAAGGTTCATTTTTTGAGAAAAGTTTACTTTATCATAACTATTATCTACTAATTTTCTTCTAAAGAAATTATTATTTTCTAAGTTGAAATCTGATTTAACTAGTTTATGGCAGGCTAACCACCTTGATTTGTCCAAAAATGTTTTATTTCTTATTAGTCTTTCAATAATTTCTTTAAATTCTTTTTCATCTACAAGACCTATAATAATCATCCTAAATGCATTTATAAACAACCGCCTATTTTCATCTGAAACATAGTCCATCAGAAGAACTACGCAAGAAACGTAATCTCGTAAATTGTCAGAAAAACCATACGCATCATCTTCTTCAATGTATTCAGCCTCTACTACATCCCTAAATACATCATTTATTTTTACAGATATTTCAGGAGTACTGATCATTGATACATATTTAGTGAAACTAATGCTCTTGTCCTCATCTGCAAGCTCATATTCTTCTGGTATGTCATCCCCTTCAACAAGGGCTTGATCAGTAAATTCCTCAATTATTGGTTCATGACTAAAAAGTACATCATTTATCATAGTGAATATTTCATTCATAAGATCTATCTTGACCGCTTCTGTACTCATGTTCAATATATTCTTATACTTATCTACGTTTTCTGATATAAGTGTTATAACCATGCTAAGTACATCTTTATATATATTAAGTATCTTATAATCATTTTCGATTTTTTCTATCTTCTTAACACCTGAACTCTTATCATACGAGGCAAATATCTTCCTATCCTTATCATTAAGATGACTATTACCATATTTCATGGCCTTATTAACATATTGCCTTGAAGACGCCTTAATATTATCTATACTCTTTTCTACAGATTGATGCCCTTGTATAAGGTCATTTTGTATCCACATTTCGAGTATATTTTCCAACTTTTTTATTATAGACTTGTAGTATATTATGTTATATCTTAAAATTTCTATATATTTTTCTTCATTCTCATCAACTTTTTCAAATTTATTTTTAAGTGTTTCATTTAGGTTGTTATTCATTAAATATCTATCTTTACTATATTTTTCGTTAATTTCAAGAACAGCTAACCTAATCAATTCACGGCTATTATTCAACGTATTCACTCCTTATTAGTTATACTATTACTAAATTTCAGTTTACTGTATTTATTATATCACATTTTCTATTATTAGATTCAAACTATTTATAATTAGTCGATAATATTTGCATATAATTCATATCTTTGATATAATTATTGACAAGTATAGCAGATGATCGCAAGCATAATGCTTGAGGAAAGTCGGAGCTCCATAGAGCAGGGTGCTAGGTAACGCCTAGTGAGAGCAATCTTAAGGACAGTGCAACAGAAATAAACCGCCCTAAGTGGGTAAGGATGGAAAGGCGAGGTAAGAGCTCACCAGCATATAGGTGACTATATGGCTATGTAAACCCCACCTGGTGCAAGGCCAAGTAAGGAATAAGAGATGTTGCTCGCATCTCCCAGAAGGTAGGCCGCTTGAGCTTATTGGTGACAATAAGCCTAGATAGATGATCATCAAATACAGAACTCCGCTTATAGCTATACTTAATAAAGAAACTGTGGTAATCCACAGTTTTTTTATTAATTTTACCTAATTAATAATATGACTAACTGTTTTTTAATCATTAAGTTATGACTACTAAGTTATTTAGACATACTACAAAATATCTAAGGAGGTGTTTTTTATAACTAAATTACACAGAAAAAACAATAATAAAAATCAAAGTAAAAATTCTCAAAAAAATAAAAAAGCGAAAACAAAATCAATAGTTAAGAAAAAGGCAAGAAAAAAAATACATTTACTTCGCTTATTTATTGTAATAGGTTTATTGGTTTCGATACCAAAATTAATTAGTTTACTTGATATGTATGATAAGATGGTAGGTCAAGTTGAGATTGAAAACACTCTAAACAGAACAGAATTTATAAATAGCTTAAAAGATATTTCAATACAAGAATACAAAAAGACAGGTTTACTTCCTTCTATTACCATTTCACAAGCTATTTTAGAATCTAATTGGGGTAGGTCTAAACTGACAAAAACCGCCAATAATTTATATGGTATTAAGGCTGACAAATCATGGAAGGGTCCAAGGGTCAAATTCAAAACCATGGAATATTACGATAAATATGTTATAGCCTATTTTAGAAAGTACCCATCATGGAATGATAGTGTAAAAGACAGGTCTAGATTCTTGTTAAAAAATAAGATTTATTCAAAGGCTGGTTTGTTTAGCTCATCAACATATAGGGAACAGGCACAAGCCTTAGAAGATGCTGGATATGCTACAACGACTAATGCTAAAGGAGAAAAAATATACGCTGATAAATTAATTGGTATAATAAAAAACTACAACTTATATGAAATAGACTACAGTATAAAAATAAAATAACTTACATAAAAAAATAGTTGGACTTAAGCCAACTATTTTTTTATTAAAATTTATAGTTTGAATGATGTTTTAAGAGGTACTATCCTGTTAAATACCAACTTATCTTTGCTTGAATACTTTGAATCTACACAATAAAATCCATTTCTTATTAGCTGAAACTTATCATTTTTCTTTGCTCCTTCAACGGCAGTCTTTTCTATAAAACCTTGTCTTACTTCAAGTGATGCTGGATTTATCTGCTCTAAAAAGTGCTTGCCGACATTATTTGGATCATCATCCAAAATCAATGGTTCAAACAACCTGAATTCAGCCGGATATGAGTTATTTGCATCTACCCAATGAATAGTTGCTTTGACTTTCCTGCCAACAAATCCCGTTCCACTCTTAGTTTCAGGGTCATATGTACAATGGATTTCTACTACATTTCCATCTTCATCCTTGATTACTTCATTGCATTTTATAAAGTAACCACCCTTTAGTCTTACTTCATTTCCTGGGAATAGTCTAAAGTATTTTTTTACAGGTACTTCCATAAAATCATCTCTCTCAACATACAATTCTCTAGAAAAACTAACTAACCTCTTACCCATGTCTTCATTTTTAGCATTGTTTTCTATCTCAATTAATTCTGATTCATCCTCAGGATAATTAGTGATTACTACCTTTAATGGGTCTAATACTGCCATAGCTAATGGCGCCTTTGTTTGTAAATCTTCTCTTAAAAAATAGTCAAGCATCCTGCTATCAACTGTAGAATCCGCTTTTGATATACCTATTTCCCTACAAAAGTTTTTTATTGATTCAGGTGTATATCCTCGTCTTCTCAAACCAGATATAGTTGGTATTCTTGGATCATCCCAGCCATCTGCAACACCACTATCTACGAGTTGCTTTAACTTACGTTTAGACATAACCGTATTAGTTAAATTTAGTCTTGCAAATTCAATCTGCCTAGGTACTGCTTCCATCTCACATTCTTTAACCACCCAATCATAAAATGGTCTTTGGTCCTCGAATTCTAGCGTACATATCGAGTGGGTAATATGTTCGATAGCATCTTCTAATGGATGTGCAAATGCATACATTGGGTATACACACCACTTATCACCTGTATTATGATGAATATTATGAGATATCCTATATATAACCGGGTCTCTAAGGTTAATATTAGGTGAAGCCATATCAATCTTCGCTCTTAAAACCCTCTCACCATCTTCAAAATCACCAGCCGTCATCTTCATAAATAAGTCTAAATTTTCCTCTACTGACCTATTTCTATACGGACTTTCCTTGCCAGGTTCAGTTAAGGTCCCCCTATATTCTCTAATTTGATCTGCACTCAAATCGTCAACATAGGCTAAACCCTTATTTATTAATAAAATAGCCCTCTTATGCATTTCCTCAAAATAGTCAGATGCAAAATGAAGTTCACTCCAGTCAAACCCTAACCATTTTACATCTTCTTTAATTGATTCAACATATTCTACATCCTCCTTGACAGGATTTGTATCATCGAACCTAAGATTAACACGCCCCTTAAACTCATTTGCTAGACCAAAATTAAGACATATACTCTTTGCATGACCTATATGCAAATATCCATTTGGTTCTGGTGGAAATCTAGTAATTATTCCATCATGCTTACCACTTTCTAAATCATCTATTACAATATTCCTAATAAAGTTTGAATTTTCTCTTTCAAACGACATACTATTACCCCCGCTTCTAAATAAAATTACATAATTATATTTTATATCATAAGATTAAAAAAATAAAGTTTCTTATGTTATTTATTCCTCACCAAAATACTATTATAAGATCACTTCGCAGCCTTCAAATTTTCTCTTAATATGGTTTTAAATTTTCTTCATAGAATTTTATTATCGACTCTTCTAATATTTCTAACTGTTTTATATCTTCACTATCGAACTGGCCATCCTCACCTAACCTTAGGCCTTCTCTAATTTTCTTTAAAATAACTAGCATAATTTCCTTATTACTAGAAATGTTATTCTTGGTATTTTTTATATTAGTTTTATACTTTTTGTCATTTTTATCGTTTTTGGAAACATCCTCAGCCTCTTTATCAATGGCAGCCATTATTTTTTTTTCATCAATACTTTTTATTTCATTTATCTTTGCTTCTAAGTCCATTATTAAAGATTTAATATCCTTATCATTAACCTTGTACTCATGTTCCTTTGTATCTAATAAATATTGATTTATATACTTGCTATACCAGCTATATTCTGAAACTACTATATTTTTTCTGTAAGCATCATACTCCAAGGCATTTTCCCTGATTGAAGAATCTTTCATCCTATTGTCAATAGTTACCTCAGACTGACATCCTGCTAATATTACTACTGATGACAAAATCATAAGCCCTGTTCTTATTTTCATAATATATCACCTTCCTTGTAATATAAATTTTTGTTTACTCTTAATTTTCAACTAATTCACCATTCAAAGAAAATGATTTAGGATCAGTAATTTTAACCTGCACTAGTTTCCCTGTCAAGGATTCATCTCCACCTGTAAAGTTTACAGTCTTATTTTGCCTTGATTTGCCAGTCATTATATCTTTATTTTTTTTACTAGCCCCCTCTACAAGAACCTCAAGAGTTTTGTTCATATATGCTGCATTTTTTTCTCCTGAAATCCTATTTACTACATCAAGAACCCTTTCAAACCTTTTGTGCTTTATATCTTCAGGTATTTGGTCTAACATTTTAGCTGCTGGTGTACCTCTTCTCTTAGAGTATATAAAAGTAAATGCCGAGTCATACCTCACTTGCTGACAAATATCGATTGTATCTTCAATATCTTCGTCTGTTTCACCAGGGAAACCAATCATTATATCTGTTGAAAAAGCAAGGTCAGGTATTTCTTTCTTTGCTCTTGCTATTATGTCTAAATAATCTTCCTTTGTATAACTTCTATTCATCTTTTTTAGCAGACTTGTACTACCTGCCTGAAATGGCAGATGCAAAAATTCACAGACCTTTTCACAATCTCTTATAGCAAAGATTACATCATCAGATATATCCTTAGGATGTGATGTCATAAACCTAATTCTCTCTAGACCCTTAACCTTGTTAACTTCTCTTAATAGTTGTGCAAATGTAATCTTTTCACTTTCATCTAGAGTCTTACCATATGAATTTACATTTTGCCCCAAAAGCGTTACTTCCTTCGTTCCGCCTTTTACTAATTCTTCTATTTCTTTTAATATATCTTTAGGCTTCCTACTTCTCTCCCTACCCCTAGTGTATGGTACTATACAGTATGTGCAGAAGTTGTTACAACCATACATAATATTAACAAAGGCCTTTATATCGAATTTTCTATTACTCTTTAGACCTTCTACAACTTCACCATCTACATCCCATACATCAATAATAATCTTATCCCTATTAAAAGTTTCCTCAAGAAGTTCTGGAAACTTATATAAATTATGGGTACCAAAAATTAAATCTACATGATTATACTTATTCTTAATTTCTTCTACTACATGTGGTTGCTGCATCATACAACCACATACAACTATCTTCATATCTGTTCTTTTCTTTTTTATATTTTTAAGGTGTCCAAGATTACCATACACCTTTAATTCAGCATTTTCTCTTACTGCGCAGGTATTATATATCACCAGATCAGCATCTTCTTCTGATATAGCTTGCGTATAACCCATAGCTTCTAACATACTCACTAACATCTCTGAATCATGTTCATTCATCTGACACCCGAATGTAGAGCAAAACCACGATTTTTTCCTACCTGTCCTATTAAATAAATCTTCATTCATTCTATGGATAGCCTCTATATACTTTTCTTGTTCCTCTATTTTATCTTTTGATAACTCAATTTGTTTCCTTTTACTCACTTTTAATTACTCCTCACTATAAAAGCCCTATATTAAGGGCTTTTTTATTTTATTATTCTATTTTACCACAGATTTTATTTTTTTTACTTGTGTTTGGTGAAATTTTCATTGATTAACCATATTTTTTATATAAAACTTAAAAAGAATATCCTTCTTTATTTCCTATATCATAAGTATTTCGTATTTCATATTTAAAAATTAATACTTAACTATTTATATTAGACTGCTAGAATTAAAATTGATTTAAAAAATAGCGTCAGAAGAGAATTATAGCTCTTCCAACGCTAAAAACTAAATAATATTTTCATCATTAAATATCGATAACAATAATAGACAACAATAAAAATAAAAACTTTATACTATTTATAGTACCTTTCTACAGCATATATATGACACTCATTTATATACCTATCTCTTTGGTCTTCAGGTAACTTGTCAAGTTCTCTTCTAAATACTGAATCAAAAGACTCATTATTAGTCTTTAATAGTGACATATTCATCATTACATCCGGAGAAAGAACTTTTAGTTTCTTATCAAGAATTGACATAGTTCTCATAGTAATTTCTACTCTCTCTAGTCCTAGATCCTTCAAATATTCCTCATAAGCTTCAACTATTAGTCGATAGTCAGGACACGTATGTTTTAAGCACTCAAATTCATCTTTATCTAGTATTTTACAAGCAAACGGTATGTTGTCCCAAGTATTGTAAATATCTGAAACATAAACCATCTTCTTAAGTAATAACTTTATGATATTTTTAACTTTTACAGCATCATAAAATCTATTTGTGCTAGTATTGATACTCCTGATCTTTTCATCCATTTCGTTAATTTTCATTATATGGTCAAATTCATTTGCTAGATCAGTTTTAATCCACTCCTCATCAAATCCTAATTCTTTTATTGTTGACAAAACAGCCTTCTTATAAATTCTTGGATTCTCAAATGCTTCTTGTCTAAGTATGGCCATTACAAAATTCTTTAAATCCTTCTTATCTCTTATACTTAAGTTTAACCTATTCATCCAAGTTACCACCCTTCTCAAAAATAAATTCTTTTTAATTCATTATTTGATATTATTCTAACATAGGCCTATTATAAAATCAATAATTTTGCCAAAAGTAATAAAAAACATTTTCATATATTATGCCGTAGAATATAAAAATAACTTTATTGATAAAAATATAATAAATCTGTTGACAATTTTTAAAAAAAGTTATATTATAAGTACAAATAAAAAATCCTATGAGGAGAAATAGTAGGTCAGTTAACTATTTATAGAGAGTCGGTGATGGTGGAATATCGACATTAGGATCTGGTTGAATGGGTCTCTGAGGAGTGAATCGAAATCTTTCGAGAGTAGACTTCACCGTGGGCTGCACGATATAGCAGATAGGGAATCATGTGTTCCTGAATAAAGATGTACGATTTTTTCGTATAAGTTAGGTGGCAACGCGGACAATACTTCGCCCTATTTTGGGGGCGGAGTTTTTTTATGGATTTTTTATATCAAATATTTACTTAATTTATGGAGGTATAAAAATGAGAAACTCAAAAACAAAAACAATGATTTTAAACGCAATTTTATTAGGCATTGGCTTTATAGCCCATCAGATTTTTCCTGCTATAGCCGGAGGAATAACACCTGATATTACCCTTGTTATGCTATTTTGCATTATGATAATTAATAAGGATGACTATAAAACTTGTCTTGTAGCAGGTATTATATCAGGTATATTCTCTGCTTTAGCTACCAAGTTCCCATCAGGACAGGTTCCAAATATGGTAGATAAACTAGTCACTGTTAATGTAATGTATATATTACTAAAGACAATGTATGCAATACCATTCATTAATAAGTTCAATGAAAAGAAAGACCAGTTTATAATATTCCTAATAACATTTATCGGTACTTTTGTAAGCGGTCTTGTATTTTTAACAACAGCAGCAGCAATGGTAGGCCTACCTGCAAGTCTAACAAGTCTTATTATAGCGGTTGTTCTACCTTCTATCGCTCTAAATGTTATTGCATCAATAGTACTATTTAATATAATAAAAATGGCATTGAAGAGGTCAAATTACCAAATAGGTTAATATTGTATATATTAAACCAACCTTTACTTATTAGTTTTATACATGATTTTCAAAAAGACTCATATATATTAGAAAATTTTAATATATATGAGTCTTTTTTATTTTAGTTAATTGAACCAGTTTTTACATTTATGGTTTAATAATAATTATTTTTTAATAATATCAGAAAAATATTATTTACTAGTTATTATTATTCACTATATTTTATTAGCAATAAATATAGTGAATAATAATATTGACAACTACTTGTTATAGTTGTATAATCATTCTTGAGATTTTTTCTCAATAATTTTTGGAGGTATTATGTGCAATGTCAAAAAAAAGTAAAAAAAACTTATCACTGTTTTTAGCTACAGCGATAACATTTTCAAGCCTAATGTCAGTGGATACATTAGCTAGTGAATCTTCTAATAACCTATCTTTAGAGAGACTTTCTGGTAAAAATAGGTATGAGACTTCTATGAAAATTATCGAAAAACTAAAAAATAAAAAATTATATTTAGCAAATGGTAATACTTTTGCTGATGCCTTATCTGTTGGACCTATTGCGGGTAAAGAAAAGGCTGGTATCCTTCTAACTGACGGTAAAAAATTGGATATAAATTGGTTAAAGGCCAATTCAATTACCGATATCACTATTGTCGGTGGTGAAAATTCAATATCAAAGGAATTAGAAAATAATTTAAAAGAGAATTTTAAAGTTACTAGGATAGCTGGTAAAAATCGATATGAAACATCTCTAAAACTAGTTGAAAATACTGGAATAAATGAAATTGCTATAGCAAGTGGCAGAGATTTCCCTGATGCCCTTAGTGCAGCAGGATTTTTATCTTCAAAAGGTATGCCACTACTCCTTGTGGACGGCCATTCATTAAATAATATCAGTAAAAAATTCAAGGTTGTCTATACAATCGGTGGAGAAAAATCAATAAAAGAAACCCGTGGAAAAAGAATATCAGGCAAGGATAGGTATGATACATCAGTTAAAATTGCAAATGAATTTGGTAGTTACAATAACTTAGTTTTAGCCTCTGGTCGAACTTTTGCAGATGCTCTATCTTCTACTAGCTTAGCAAGCCAATTGTCTGCTCCAATAGTTTTAACAAATGGTACTTCTATACCTGAAGAAATTACTAAGAATAAAAATATAAAGAATATGATATTAGTTGGTGGAGAAAGTAGTATTTCTAAAAATATAGAAAATAAGTTGTTAGGTAAAACTATCAGTAGCGATGCATCATCTACAGACAATAATGCAGGTGGACAATCTTATAATAGAGCAAATTATATATCTGAATATGAGCTAAACAACTCTAAAGAGGTAACTATTAAGGATAATAAACTTAAAAATGCTATAATTGGGCAACTTAAACATCAAAATATATATAAAGATGGTCAAAAAATAACTGAAAAAAGAATGGAAATGTTAACTGCCCTAGATTGTCACCTTAACTTTACACAGGGTAGAAATGGTGGTATAAAATCTTTAGAAGGTATAGAGTACGCCACTAATATTAGAACTCTTGATCTAGGTGGAAATGAAGTTGTAGACCTAACACCTCTTAAGGGCTGCAAAAAACTTGAAGTACTTAATCTAGAAGACCAGTACTCATTAGAAAAAAGTCAATATTTGAGTGATATCAGTCCACTAGGAGATCTTGTTAATTTGAAGAAATTAATGTTAAAAAATAACAAAATTCAAGATTTAGCCCCTATTTCTAAATTAACTAATCTTGAAGAATTAGATCTTTATGGCAACCGTGGAATAGAATCAATTGCTGGTTTTGAAAAACTAACTAAACTAAAGAAGCTATTATTAAATAGAACAACTGGTATCACTGATATAAGCCCACTAAGTGAGTGTAAAAACTTGGAAGAACTTTCTATTCAGTATAATAAAGTTTCTTCCATAGAAGCCTTAAGGGGACATGATAAATTGTTATCTCTTGATATCTCAGGAAATAGAAATATCAACGACTTGTCTCCGCTAGTTGATTCATTAAAATTAACTAGACTTCTTGCTAATACAAATAAGATATCAAGCTTAGAGCCTATAAAAAATATGGTTAACTTAATAGAACTACATATATCAGATAACCAGATAAGTGATTTAAGTCCACTAGAAAAATTATCTGCATTAGAAGACTTAGATATTGCAAATAACCCTGATATCACTTCAATTGAAGTATTTAAGAAATTAACTAATATTAGTGAACTTAAAATGCATAATGCTATGAAAGTAAAAGACTTCTCACCTATTTCTAGTCTTAAAAATCTTGATGATTTAACTATAACAAGAAGTGGATTAAAAGATATTTCTTTCTTGGAAGGACTTAATAATATAACAGAAATGAGTCTACAATCTAATGAAATCACTGATATAAGTCCGCTTGTTAATATGGCTAACCTTAGGGAAATAAAATTAGGATTCAACAAGATTTTTGATGCTTCTCCTGTAAGTAAGTTAAGAAGTAAGTTCAAAGTTGCTATTGAAATGGGATCACAGGAAATTGAAATAGATGCAACTAGTAAGCTCGTTAAAAACCCTATTGTAGATCAGAAGGGTAATAAATTTGATATAAATGAAAAGGAAAATATCAAAAATAACGGAGAAAATATAGAAATAACTAATTTTGATGAACTTAGTGATGGAAAGAAGATTAAGGTTAAATGGGGTAAAGATGCTGAATTCGTAGGAACTTTAACTATTAACATAAAAAAAGCAAATAATTAATTTTCATACTTAACTTAATGCCAGGAATAAAATCCTGGCATTTTCATGCAAAGAAAATCCACTAGCTGGTCTAGTGGATTTCTTTTATTTATAGGTTCTATAATATATAGCGTTGATGGTAACAAAAATGCTTTCAAAGTCGTAA
>CAUQSL010000007.1:0-72464 GCA_963520775.1 uncultured Peptostreptococcus sp. | reverse complement strand
AAATAAATACTAAATCTATAGTAAATAAATACTAAATCTATAGTAAATAAATACTAAATCTATAGTAAATAAATACTGAATCTATAATAAACGAAAACTGAATCTATAGTAAACAAATACTGAACCTATAGTAAATAAATACTGAATCTATAATAAACGAAAACTGAATCTATAGTAAACAAATACTGAACCTATAATAAAACAAATACTAAGTCTATGATAAAACAAATACTGTGTCTAAAATAAAACAAATACCAAATTTGAATATATGTATTATCTACAAAAATGTGATAGAATAGTAGTTATGATTGGTTTGATTTTAATCGTCGTAAAACCAAAAAATAAAAAGTAGGAGGTAGGTATGTTAGATAATAGCACAGATGATCTAATATTGGAAAAATTAATAGTACTATATACACTTAATAGGATGGATGAAGATCTTACAGACTCACAACTGACAGAGATAATCCTAGGTACAGGTGTTATAAACTATTTTGTCCTGCTAGCACTTTTACCGAAGATGATGGAAGCAAAGTTTATAACTACCTATGAAAAGAATAATACCAAACTTAATGCAATCACTCAAAGTGGTCTAGAAGTATTAATATATTTTCAAAATAGAATACCGGACTACTTTGTCAATAAAATTGATACCTATATTGAAGATAATAAGGAAGAATTGCTTTCTGTTCAAATAAAAAAACAGGCCCATTATAGTATGCAGGGAGATTCTTCATATTTAGTTAATCTAGTGATAATAAAGGCAAGACAAAATATAATGAATATAAGCCTTAATGTTGATACAGAAAAAGAAGCAAAAGAAATTTGTGGTAGGTGGAATAAGGGCTATGAAAAAAAATACAATCAAATTATGGACATAATTAATTCTTAATATAAAGTAAGAACTAGACAATAAGAACTAGACAATAAGAACTAGACAATAAGAACTAGATAATAAGAACCAGACAATAAGAACTAGACAATAATAATTAGACAATAATAATTAGACAATAAGAACTAGACAATAAGAACTAGACAATAATAACTAAACAATAATAATTAAACAATAATAACTAAACAATAAGGATTAAATAATAAAAACTAAACAATATAAATAAGAGGCCTAGTATGCTAATGTGCCTCTTATTTATATGCAGTATAAGATTAAGATACAGGATAAGGACAATCTTGGTATTTACCAAGGTACTTGTACTTATAGGGGCTGTATATAGTCTTTGTACTTATTATAGTCCATCTCATCAAGGGATAGGGATAGACTTATTCCTTTATCGATATACTCAAAGTTATCTATATGATACTTATCGCTAAGGTTACTAAAGATGTGTCCCTTATCGTATGGAAGCAAAAGTTTGACGGGGTAGGAATCTTTATCTAAGGCATTTTGGATCATATCCATCAACTTGTCCATATTTATATTCTTTTTAGCAGATAGGTAGACGAGGTCGTCTTGGTTTCTAGGGTATATATCTAGGTCTAGTTTATCTATCTTATTGTAGACTGTAATAGTTTGTTTATCATCTGCCTTAAGGTCTTTTAAGACACTTTCAGTAGTGGACTTTTGTAAGTCGGAACTAGTATTTGTAGAGTCAATAACATGTAGGATAAGGTCTGCATAAGTAACTTCTTCTAGTGTAGCCTTGAAGGCATTTACTAGGTCATGAGGTAGCTTACTTACAAAACCTACAGTATCAACTAGTAGAAACTCCTTTTTGTTTGGAAGTAGAGCCTTTCTAAGTGTTACATCAAGAGTCGCAAATAGCATATCTTTTACAAAAACTTCTTTGCCTTTCTCATAGTCTGGATGGGTCTTAATAATTTCATTTAAAAGGGTGGACTTACCAGCATTGGTATAGCCAACAAGGGCAACTATAGGCACCTTATTCTTAGTCCTTTGAGACCTTTGTATCTCTCTTATTTTGACTACTTCCTTTAATTCTTTCCTAATATTTGCAGCCCTATTAAGTATATGCCTTTTGTCCTTTTCTAATTTTTGCTCGCCAGGTCCCCTAGTACCAATACCGGCACCAGTTCTAGACATTTGACCACCCATACCATATAACCTAGGAAGCCTGTACTTTAATTGGGCTAGTTCAACTTGAAGTTTACCTTCTCGACTAAGGGCTCGTTGGGCAAATATGTCTAATATAAGGCTAGTCCTATCAATTATCTTTTTACCAACGATATCTTCAATATTTCTAATTTGGGCACCAGATAGCTCATCATTAAAAACAACCATAGTAGCATCTAGGCTATCAGCATATGCCTTTATTTCCTCTATCTTACCTGAACCCATATAGGTAGCAGCATCAATGCTAGACTTATTTTGAATAAGATCGCCTACGACTTGAGCACCAGCAGCCTTGACAAGTTCTTTTAGCTCAAGCATAGACTCTTCAATATCTATATTATCGCCCTTTCTTACCATATTAGTAAGGTTTAGGCCTACACAAAGGGCCTTTTCTTTTAGGTTAACTAGATCATCATTATTTATATCTAAATCATTCATATTTTTCCCGGGGGGACTCACCTCCTTAAAAGTTAATATTTCTATATTATTATACACTACGGATTTGTATACTGATATTTTTATTTAATTATATACTAATAATTTGAATACCGATATTTTTATTTAATTATATACTATCAATTTGTATACGGATATTCTTATTTAATTATATACCAGCAATTTGAATACCGATATTTCTACATAATTATATACTACTAATTTGAATACCGATATTTTTATATAATTATATACTACTAATTTGAATACCGATATTCTTATTTAATTATATACTAGGAATTTGTATACTGATATTTTTATTTAATTATATACTAGGAATTTGTATACGGATATTTTTATTTAATTATAGTCTGCTAATTTGTACTTGGACATTTAATATAGCTAATTAAGTTATACATTGATATTTCTATTCGATTATACCATACTATAATAGCAAAAAACATACTTGAAATTTTTCATACAAAAAAATAATTTTTAATATGATATAATATACATAAATTAGAAATTAGGAAGCATATTTTAAATAAAAGCTATAATATATAATATGCAGGTTGTAAGTACGGATACTAAGTTTGTAGCATCTAATATACAAGAATATGCAATAATATCTAGTATACAAGTAGTTTATTTTATAATAGCTAGTATGCAATAATATGCAAGTAGTTTAGTTTATAATATCTAATATGCAAGTTGTTCAGTTTGTGTATCATCTAATATGCAAATTGCAAGGTAGGAGGCCAGTTTTTATTAACTAATATGTAGGTTAAAAGTGTTTGAGTTTACTACATATGGGGCGGGACATTTTAGTTGGTCTTAATTAAATTTATAGAAAGGACGAGGATATGAAAAACTCATATAAGTTTTTTGTGAATAAAGAATGTAGGTACTTCCCATGCCACGATACAGGGAATTTGGCTGATTTTAACTGTCTTTTTTGTTATTGTCCTCTTTATACTCTAGGAGATAAGTGTGGTGGGAATTTTAAGTATAGGGAGAATAAAGTCAAGGATTGTAGTGGTTGCAACCTTCCTCATAGACCCGAGTCATATGAATATATACTTTCAAAATTTGAAGAGTTGGCTAGGTTGGCTAATAAGGGGGGTGGACTAGTTGGACAAGAAGAAGTCTAGTAAGAAAAATCACTATATGCTGAGGATTATGGTGGCACTTGTAGCCTTAATAATACAAATAATATGGATAATATACCATATAAACTGGATTAATGACATTTACCCAATAACTACTGTTATTAGCCACTTTCTAGCTATAATCTTAGTAATTAGGATATATGGAAAGCATACTAACTCTGCTATGAAGATACCTTGGATGGTTTTTTTATTAATATTTCCTATAACAGGTTTAATACTATACAGTCTTTTTGCTAGTAGGATATCCAAGTATGCTGTAAAAAGAAGATTCAAACATATTTTAGGTAAGGTATACCGTTACCTATATGATGATGAGTATATTTTGGATAATATCAAGGAGTCTGACTTAGACTTATATGGTCAAGTGCGTTATATATCCAAGATAGGTAGGTTCCCTGCCTACGACCAGGGAAAAGTAACTTATTATCCAGAAGCCAAACAAGGTATAGAGGCCCAAAAAGAAGCAATGAGTAAGGCCGAAAAATTTATATTTATGGAATACCATGCTATAGAAGACTCTATATCATTTCAAGAAATAGAAGAGATACTAGTTGAAAAGGTAAGGCAGGGTATAGATGTAAGGATAGTATATGATGATGTAGGGAGTCTTGTGTTTATAGATAAGTCCTTTAGAAAAAGGTTGGAAGAAGAGGGTATCAAGTGTAGGGTATTTAACCCAATAGGCCCGTTTTTCAATGTATTTATGAATAATAGAGACCATAGGAAGATTACTGTGATAGATGGAAAGTACGCCTTTACTGGTGGATACAACTTGGCTGATGAATATTTTAATCTAGTAAGCCCGTATGGTTATTGGAAAGACACTGGAATAAAGGTAGAAGGAAGGCCGGTAGATAGTTTTACTTTAATGTTTTTGGAAATGTGGTATGCCAGCAAGTCCACAAAAAAAATTAGCGAAGATATAGGAAAGCTGATAAATCATTGTAAAGAAGATATAATACAAGAAGATTTTATTAGTAGAGAAGAAGATCATATCAAAGAAGAAGTATGTACAAAAGAAGGGCTTGTTAAAGCAAAAGATGATAGTAGGAGAAATATACCTAGCAAAAAACAAAATGCTACAGGTGGCGATAATATAATAATTCAGCCCTTTGCAGAAAATCCACTAAAGGAAGAATTATTGGCAGAAAGTGCCTATATGAACCTAATAAAGAAGGCAAGAGAGTATGTGTACATAACGAGTCCATACCTGCTGATAGACGACAATATGGTTGAAGAATTATCACTTGCCGCCAAGAGAGGTATAGATGTAAGGATAGTAACGCCAGGAATACCTGATAAAAAGATTGTATATAAGATGACTAGGTCATATTATGGAAGCCTAGCAAGAAATGGTGTAAGAATATACGAATATATGCCAGGTTTCATTCATTCAAAGCAAATTATATCAGATGACAAAACTGCAATTATAGGCACAATTAATATGGACTATAGAAGCCTTTATCACCATTTTGAAAATGGAGTATTTATACATAATGCAGCCTGTATAAAAGATATGAGAGATGACTTTGAAAATATATTCAAAGCATCATATGAAGTAACCGAGAAGTATGCAAGCGGTAGGTCAACTTCTCTAAGGATTATACAGTGCTTGTGGAGATTTGTAGCACCTTTGGTATAGGTTTGTGAAAGATATGATTTGGTTATAAATGGTTGTATAATATATAGCGTTGGTGAGAAAAAATCTCTCCCAACGCTATATATTTTCAAAAAATAGAACACACATCAAATCTAGTGTATAATTTTAATCGTTCAAAAAAATTTAAGGAGAAATGTACCAACATTTTCCAAGTTATCACAAATTTTTTATAAAAAAATCCAATTTCATACATGTTTCATAAAAGTAGTATAATATATACATGTAAAGGCTTATATTTGAAATATAAAAGTAAGATAATCAATTTTATTGACTAAATCAAAAATATTTTAAGGAGGACGAATTATGAAAAGAAATGTAATAAAAGGAGCAGGTCTAGCACTTACCCTATGTGTAGCTTTAGGAGTTGCCGGTTGTCAAAAGACAGAGAAGGCTGGTGATAATGGTACACAAGTTGTAAGTTCTAATGAGGCAGCACAAAATGGAAAGTTCAAACCATCTGAATATACCCTACCAGCAAAGGATGAGTATACATACGAATATATGGGATTAAAGTTCATTTTATCAGAAAATCTTAAAAAAGATCTAACAAGTAAGATGATAGCGATGTTAGACGACCAAAGTCCAGTAGATAAGGACCTAAAGTATGCTACATTAACATTTAACAAGATGACTGATGAACAGAAAAATGCTACTGTTGATAAGATGGGTGATGGATATGAAAAGTGGAAGTCTAGTCTTGAAAGAGTAGGAACAATTGGTATGTTCGACAAGTCTATGTCAGAAGATGAAATATCTAAAATAACTAAGTGTGATACACACAAAAAACTAGGTACATCTAAGGATGGCAAATATAACTATTATATGAGTACAAAGAGTTCAACTAAGGGAACTTTCTTAGAAGAATTTGCCAAAACTAAGATTGAAATTATAGAAAAGAAAGATCGTCCAGAAAATGGATTTGTCCTATCAGAAAAGAGTGATTTAGAGGCAACACAGGCCTTCGATAAGAATTCAGATAAGGGTCTAGCTAACCTAGCAACAAAGGATATAGATGGAAAAGACTTCACAGGAAAAGACTTTGCTAAGTACGACTTAACAATGGTTAATGTATTTGCAACATGGTGTACAGCTTGTGTTAGAGAAATACCAGACCTTGCCAAGGTTCAAAATGAAATGAAGGGCAAGGGTGTAAATATAGTTGGTATAGTAACAGATACACTTGATGAACAGGGTATCAACAAGGAAGTTATAAAAAAGGCCAAGTTAATTCAGGAAAAAACAAAGGCATCATATCCTTTCCTAACACCTGATCATACACTTTTCAATGGTAGATTAATTGGTATACAGGCCCTACCAGAAACTTTCTTTGTAGATAAAAACGGAAATATAGTAGGAGATACTTATTCTGGAGCTAGAAATGCAGAGGGTTGGAAGAAGATAATAGAAAAAGAATTAGCAAACATAAAGAAATAAATAATATATGTGAAACGGTGAAAATATATGAAAAAGAATTTTTTTAAAAGCCGTACCTTCTCAATAGTGCTTGTGCTTGTCAGTATGCTTATGATCTATCATGGATACAATATTGGAGAAGCACAAGTAGTACTTGATAAGGCTATAAGAATTTGTATGGAGTGTATTGGAATTGGATAGAGTAAAGAATTTGATAAATATTGGTACGAAAAAAAACAGGTATAAAATAATGGACCGTTTTAGACACCTTTTTCAATCATTTTGGTTTCTAGTTACGAATTCTTACTTTGAAGGATTTAAAACTGGCAAAATCTATGGAGGAAACCTAAAAAAAGTTTGTCTTCCGGGGATGAATTGTTATTCATGCCCAGGGGCAAAGGGTTCATGTCCAATAGGGGCATTACAAGCTGTAATCGGCAACTCTGATTTCAGATTTAGCTATTATGTAGTTGGAACTCTATTCTTTTTGGGTGCCCTTATTGGGAGGTTTGTATGTGGTTGGCTATGTCCATTTGGTCTAGTCCAAGACCTATTACACAAGATTCCCTTTGTAAAAAAGGTGGAAACTTTTAAATTTGATAAGCACTTAAGGAAACTAAAATACCTTATATTATTGGTTTTTGTAATAATATTACCTATGTTTTTAGTTGATATCCTAGGACAGGGATCACCATATTTTTGCAAACTTATATGCCCTGTTGGGATGTTAGAGGGTGGAATACCACTTGTTTTGTTAAATAAGACTATGAGGGGTGCAATAGGTTTTCTATATTATTGGAAGGGGTTAATTTTGGTACTTACCTTATTGCTTTCAATAGTAATATATAGGCCTTTTTGCAAGTATATATGTCCTCTTGGGGCCGTATATTCATTATTTAACCCTATTTCAGTATTTAGGTATAGGTTGGATAAGGATAAATGTATCAA
This sequence comes from uncultured Peptostreptococcus sp., assembly GCA_963520775.1. GTDB lineage: Bacteria > Bacillota > Clostridia > Peptostreptococcales > Peptostreptococcaceae > Peptostreptococcus. The sequence continues at coordinate 64,750 of CAUQSL010000007.1, read as the reverse complement.
GTGTGGAAGATGTAAAAGAGTATGTCAGATGAATGTAGATCCGGTTGAAAATTGTAACCACCTAGAGTGCATTAGGTGTGCTAGGTGTAAGAATGCTTGTCCGGTAGATGCGATTACTTGCGGCATAAAAAATTAAAATACTTGTGATGTAAAAATAGATTAGTATGATATTATAATCAGATTAGTCGTGGCATAAAAAATTAAAAAGGAGCTAGTGGTAAAATGATAAAAAATGCTATGGCCTATGTGATGAGGAAGAAAAACAGGACACTTATAGTATTCATTATTTTAACACTAGTTCTTTCTTGTTTGTACTCGTGTTTAAGTGTGATGAAATCAAGTAGTAGCCTAGAAGATTTCCTATATAGGTCTTCAAATTCATCCTTGTCAATATATAGAAAGGATAATGGATATTTTGACTTGGGACAATTTAAATCTTTAAATAAAATCGATGAAGTTAAAGAACTTGTCAGCCAATATGACTCTTTGGCAAAACCCACTAATGTAGGCGTAGTTGAAGGGAAACAAGCTGTTCAAAGGGATAGTCTTCCTGAAGAATTTAAAAATGTTTTAGCAATGGAGGCGAATAGTTCAACTAGTAGGAATATCTTATTCACTAGTGGTAGTTTTACTATTAAAGAGGGTAGGCATATAGAAAAAGATGATAGAGGCAAAATACTTGTACATCGAGATTTTGCTAAAAAGAATAAACTTAAATTAAACGATATTATAGGTCTAAAATTGCTTCAAACAGGTAAACCTGATTCAGACTTGGCCTATAATTTCAAGATTGTGGGAATTTTTTCGGGTAAGAAGCAGGAGAAGTATACAGGTTTATCTTCTGATTTTAGTGAAAATATGGTTTTTGTTGACTATAGTTCTAGTCAAAAGGCAATTAATAAGTCGTCAAGTAATGGACTTGTCAATAAACTAGGGATATTCCTTGATAAGCCAAGTATGACAAAGAAAGTCGTCAATAAACTAAAAAAATTAGATATTGACTGGTCAAATTATAAACTTGAAAAAGACACAAAGGCCTTTGACGAGACTTTGGAGTCTTTGAGTGGTGTAAGGCATATCATAAAAATTATGACCTATTCGATTATGGTAGGAGCTGTTATAGTTCTCTCCTTGATACTAGTCTTATGGCTAAGGGAAAGGTTATATGAGATAGGTATACTCCTATCAATAGGTGTAGGTAAGGTAATTATTGTAGGTCAATTTATACTTGAACTGATATTAATATCCATACCTGCAAGCATAGTTTCCTTTATACTTGGAAATGTATTAATAGAGAGATTGATGGATGGACTTATCCAGCCAGATGTTTCAAGCAACCTTGCTGATAGTCTAATAAGTAGGCTAGGCAAATTAGAAGCTATATTGAATTTTTTACAAACATATGGTATCTTGGTCCTAATAATTGTAGTTTCTGTCCTTATTGCAAGTATAATGATTTTAATTAGGAAACCAAAGGAAATCTTATCTAAGATAAGTTAGGATAATATAGAATATCAAAAAGGGATACAAGGCATAAGGTAGAAGAAAAAAATGTAAGGTATCAAAAGCGACTACAATTTAGAAGAAAAAGACGCAAGGTATCAAAAGCGACTACAAGCTAGAAGAAAAAGATGCAAGGCATCAAAAGCGACTACAAGTTAGAGGAAAAAATACAAGCTATCAAAAGCGACTACAAGCTAGAAGAAAAGATACAAGGTATCAAAAAGGAGTATAAAATATCATTAAAAATGGAATATACGTTGTTAAAAGGATATAAAAGATATAAAAGATGTAAAAATCTAATATAAGTGAGGAGGAAAGAATGGACGTCTTAGAGATGAAGAATGTTACATATACTTATTCGAGTTCTGATGAAAATGTGCTGCTTTCAGTAAGTCAGAAGTTCGCACTTGGTCAATTTTATGCAATAATAGGTAAATCAGGTGCAGGTAAGTCAACCTTGTTATCCCTATTAGCGGGTCTAGACAAACCAAATAGTGGTAGAATTTTATTCAAAAATGAAGATATAAGTATAAGGGGTTATTCTAATCATAGGAAAAATAATATTGCCCTTGTATTTCAAAACTATAATTTGATTGACTACCTAACACCACTTGAAAATATTAGACTAGTAAACAAGAAGGCTTCAGAAACAATTTTGTTTGATCTGGGTCTTGATAAGAGTCAAATAAAAAGAAATGTAATGAAATTGTCAGGAGGACAACAACAGAGGGTTGCTATAGCGAGAGCCCTAGTATCAGATGCACCTATAATATTAGCTGATGAGCCAACTGGAAACCTCGATAGTTCTATAGCTGAGGAGATAATATCTATATTGAAAAAACTAGCTAAGGAAAGAAATAAGTGTGTAATTGTTGTAACTCACAGTAAGGAAGTAGCGAATGCAGCAGATATAATATTAGAGTTAGGCGATAGAAAGCTTAAACAAGTAGAAAAAGTTATTTAGGGGGGTGTAATGATGATAAAGAATGCTTTTGCATATGTAAGAAGAAAAAGTCTAAAATCATTGATAATCTTCCTGGTTATCCTATCAATGTCAACACTAAGCCTTATTAGTTTGTCTATCAAGGATGCTACAGATAAGGCCTCTGAAGAAACCTTTGGTAATATAACCAATAGTTTTTCTATGGAAATAAACAGGCAGGTCAACCAAGGTACTCCTAGGGGTGGTGGAAATGTAAAAGGTCAGGATATAAAAAAAATATTAGAAAATAAGGATATAGATTCCTATGTAAAAAGGATAAATAGTGTAGCCGATTTAGTTGATCATGATATTATAGAAAATCAAGAAACCCTTGCCAATCAATCAGAAGAAAGGGCTAAAAACTTTAAGCGAACTGTAATGTTGACAGGTGTTAATGATTCATCAAAGGAAACTAAGTTTGTTTCTGGTGCATATAAATTGGTTGAAGGAAACCACTTAAATGACAAGGATAAAAATAAGGTCTTAATCCATAAGGATCTAGCTAAAAAAAATAAGCTAAAAGTTGGTGATAAGCTAAAGATAAGGTCTAACTTATTTGATGCAGATAATGAAAAGGGAGCAAATGAAACTGTAGAAGTAGAAATTAAGGGGCTATTTGATGGCCACAACGAGGGTGGTGTAAGTGCTGCCCAAGAACTATATGAAAATACCCTAATCACAGATATAGCTAGCGCTGCTAGAGTATATGGAAATACTGAAGATACAGCAGTATATCAGGATGCTACGTTTTTTGTAAAGGGAAATAAGAAGTTAGATAAGGTAATAAATTCTCTAAGCAAGCTGGATATAAATTGGCAAGAATATTATTTAGTAAAGAGTTCATCAAACTACCCAGCCCTTCAAGAGTCCATAGCAGCTATATATTCAATAGCCAATAAACTATTTGTAGGCTCCTTAATATTTGCTGGACTAGTAGTTTCTTTACTGCTATTCTTGTGGATGAATGCTAGGAAAAAAGAAATTGCCATATTATTATCCCTAGGTTTTACAAAGGCAAAGATATTTGGACAGTTTTTGGTGGAACTAATATTTATATCAATACCGGCCTTTATAGGTTCATATTTCTTGGCAGGCTATATGGGTAAAATGCTAGGAAATAGTATATTAAATAAGGTTACAGGTGATATAACTAAAAAGTTTGCAAGTCAAGCATCAGCCAGCCAACTAGGTGGTGGAGCTGAGGTTGATGGTTTCAATAAGACCCTAACGAGTCTAGACGTAACTGTTTTACCTAAAGCTATGTTTTATGTAGTTATATTTATGGTAATAGTACTTATTGTATCATTATTAATATCAACATCAGCTACCCTAAAGAAAAATCCAAAAGACCTCTTAGTTGATACTAAATAGGGATAAAACTAAAGAAGAATAAAACTAAATGGAGGTTAGTTATGAAAATACTAGTTGTTGAAGATGACAAAACAATTAGAGAAGGTATAAGTGAATATCTATCAGAATTTGGATATACCATTGTTGAGGCAAAAGATGGAAGACAGGCCTTAGAAAAATTTAATAGCGATATTAACCTAGTTATCTTAGACATACAAATACCCTTTGTAAACGGCTTAGATGTTTTAAAGGAGATAAGAAAAACTAGTAATTTGCCAATACTAATTCTAACGGCATTTAGTGATGAAGAATATAAGATAGATGCCTTTACCAATCTGGCAGATGGATATATGGAAAAACCCTTCTCTCTACCGGTATTAAAGGCTAGGGTGGATTCTCTAATAAAAAAGAATTTTTCCAATATAGAAAAGTTCCAGTATAAGGATTTAGAAGTTAATTTTACCAGTTATACGGCCAAACTAGGCGATCAAGATGTTGACATAAATGCTAAAGAGTTGGAGATACTAAAATACCTGATAGATAATGAAGGGCAAGCATTAACTAGGATGCAGATTATAGATAATGTGTGGAAAGAAACGGAAGAAATTCCATTTGACCGTGTAATAGATGTTTATATCAAGGAATTGAGAAAAAAATTAGGCTTGGATTGTATAGTAACTATTAGAAATGTTGGTTATAAGTTGGAGAGAAAATGAAGAATTTAAAGATATTCCCTAAAATGTTCATACAGATATTCTCTATTCTTGGAATTATAATTATATTAACTAATTCCTTAGTATTTTATATTTTTCCTAAGACATATCTTGAAACTAGGAAGGAAGAAATATATTCTGAAGCAAATAAAATTTCTTCTAATATTGATGGAAAAAGTATAGGTTATATAGAACAGTTTTTGGATTTTTATTCAAAAAACAGTTCTATAAAGGCCTTTGTTAAGGTAAAAAATAAGAAAAATGAAGTAGAGATAAAAAATAAGATAGATATAAATAAGTCTAGCAAGACCAATTCTCTTATAATTGAAGAAAGGCAAGTAAGACTAAATAACGGAGAAAAGTTAGAACTACAATTTGTATCTACAGCTGATATGCATGAAGATGCAAAAAATATCTGTTTTAAATTTTTGCCATATTCGCTTTTAGCATCACTTGTATTTTCTGTCATAGTATCTCTTGTGTATGCAAAATCAATTAAAAATAATATTGAGGATATAAATACTGTAACAGATAAAATGATGAAACTTGATAAGGATGCCCGCCTAATAGTTGATTCAAATGATGAAATAGGTCACTTAAAAGAGCAAATTAATGATTTATATTTTACCCTTTTAAGAGCTATTGATGATTTAGAGTTTAAGAATAAGGAAATTTTAAAGCTAGAAAAAATCAAATATGATTTCTTAAAGGGAGCATCTCATGAATTAAAGACCCCTTTAGCAAGCTTAAAAATAATATTAGAAAATATGAAGTATAATATTGGTAAATATAAGGATAGAGACCTTTATATTAGTGATTGTATTGACATAGTTGACGGATTAACTCAAAATGTTACTCAAATATTATCAGTATCTTCTTTAGATAACTTAAAGGATGATGAAAAATTAATAGCAATTAAGACAATATTAGACCTTGTAATCGGTAAGTATGAGGTATTAGCCAACCAAAAAAACATAAGGATCAATAACTATCTTTCAAAAGAAACTATCTATATTGGTCAAACTGCCCTAAAGATAATATTATCCAATTTGATAAGTAATGCTGTCAAGTATACTGATAAGGGTGGATTTATTAATATAGGAATAGAAGGTGATTGGCTATATATTGAAAATCTGCCTACTAGTAGCAAATATCTAGATAAGGATAAGGTATTTGATGTAAAATTTGACTTGAATAAGAAAAACAGCAATGGTTTAGGTCTTTATATAGTTGGTAATCTTTTAAATAATTATAATATAAACCATGAAGTACAGCAAGATGGGTCGAATTTTATATTTAAAATAAGCCTAAATAATAGTAAAGTAATATAGGGAGTTGATTATAATATAAAGAAGTCGATTATAATATAAAGGAGTCCCTAAATTAATTACAACTAGTTAATAGAATATCTAGCCTTGGTGAGATAGAAGTTCTCTTCCAAGGCTATTTTTTTGTAGGTGAAATAAGGGCAATTGCACTAGCTGTTGCATAGTTTTTGGAGTGGGATATAGTTACCATTACTTGACTGATTCCTAATTTTTCACATATATCTTTAAAGTCACCACTTGCAACTAGGTAGGGTTTGTTCAGTTCATCCCTTAGAACTTCTATATCTTTTATTTTAAATCCCCTCAAACCTAGACCAAGTGACTTGACTATAGCTTCCTTGGCACAAAAGTTTCCGGCAACGGATTCTGGTCTAAAACCCTTTGTGTCAAGCATGACTTTTTCTCTATCAGAGAAAAGCTTGTCTATAATATGTGGATTTCTGTCAATAGCCTGACGTATACGGTCTATTTCAATAATATCACTACCAATTCCATAAATCATATAGGTCCCCCTTAATACTTTACATTCACTTTGTTAATTACAAGTTTCTTAAATTGTTCTTTATGTTTAATCATATTATATATTACAACCTATGGATAGGACTATGTCAACTAATTTCTATTATAAAAATTACAATAATATCTCAAGTATATCATATAAGTACACCTAGTAAAGTATATATAGTATAATAAAAATGTACCAGTGTGACTAATTTTATATAAATTTAAGATTATGAGAATACTGGCCCATATAGAAAGGAAGAATTTATGATAGATTATAAGGACTTATATGAAAAATCAAAGACCATAAGAAGAAATATAGTTAGGATGATATACAAGGCTCAGTCTGGTCACTTGGGAGGTGCATTATCCTGTGTAGATATATTGACAGCCCTTTATTTTGGTAAGATGAATGTAGATCCACATCAACCGCAAAAAGAGGATAGGGATAGGTTTGTAATGTGTAAAGGGCATTCTTCTCCGGCTATATATGCAACTCTAGCAGCCAAGGGTTTTTTAATGGAAGAAGAACTGGATGGATTTAGGCAAATAAATCAAGACTTACAGGGTAGCCCAGATATGCTGAGGGTAAGTGGGATAGATATGTCTACGGGATCCTTAGGTCAAGGTCTATCAACTGCATGTGGCATGGCCCTAGCATCTAAAATTTCTGATATTGACTATAATGTTTACGCACTACTTGGAGATGGAGAATTACAAGAAGGCATGGTATGGGAAGCAGCTATGTTTGCCAACCAGTACAAGTTAGATAACCTACTGGCTATAGTTGATATGAATGGCCTTCAAATTGATGGGACTACAGATGAGGTTATGAGTTTGGGGTCTATAACTAAGAAGTTTACAGCCTTTGGTTGGTATGTATTAGAAATAGATGGACATGATTTTGACCAGATATTTGGTGCCCTTAATACTTTTGAAAAAATTGATTCTAAGCCGGTTTTAGTGATTGCAAATACAATAAAGGGTAAGGGAGTTTCCTTTATGGAAAATGTATGCGACTGGCATAGTAGGGTGCCTAGTGAAGCGGAATATAAGTTAGCTATGCAAGAGTTAAGATAGGAGATTTTATGAGTAGTAGTTCAATGAGAGAAGCCTTTGGTAGGGCCCTTGTGGATATAGGTGATAAGAGTGAGAATATAATAGTTGTTGATGCAGACCTATCAAAATCTACGAAAACAGAGTATTTCAAAACAGCTTTCCCATCAAGGTTTGTAGATGTTGGTATAGCTGAGCAGAATTTGTTAGGTGTATCAGCGGGTTTGGCATCAACAGGCAAGACAGTTTTTGCTAGTTCCTTTGCAGTTTTTGAAACTGGAAGAGCCTATGAGGTTATTAGAAATACTGTATGTATAGGAAACTTAAATGTTAAGTTATGTGCAAGTCATGCGGGGCTTATGACAGGTCCTGATGGGGCAACCCACCAAAGTCTTGAAGATATAGCTAGCATGAGGGTTCTTCCCAATATGAAGGTCTTGGTACCAGCAGATGCAATAGAGGCAGCTAGTATGACTAAATTTATGGCCAATGATAAGGGTCCAACTTATATGAGGTTGGTAAGAGATGATACGGAAGATATAAATGATGAAAATTATATATTTGAACTAGGAAAGGGCAGGGTCTTAAGAGAAGGAAGAGATATAAGTATACTAGCTTGTGGACCCATGGTTAAAAAGGCCCTAGATGCAGCCGTACAACTTGAGGAAACGGGTATAAGCGCTAGAGTAGTCAATATGTCGACTATAAAGCCAATAGATGTTGATTTAATTGTATCTTCTGCTAGGCAAACTAGAGGAATAATAACTGTGGAGGACCACAGTATTTTTGGGGGATTAGGTTCATCGGTAGCAGAAGTTATAGTAGAAAAATGCCCAGTTAAAATGAAAATAATAGGTGTTAATGATAGTTTTGGTATGTCTGGAAGGTCCAATGACCTATATAGGCACTTCGGTTTGACTAGTGAGAGAATAGTTAATGAAGCTATAAATATTCTAGACAAGGTCTAGTAACAGATTAAATGTCTAAATAGGATTAAGCGTAGAGGACTTAGTTACAAATTAAATGATAGTATATATGGTTTAAAAATACGGAATAATAGACAAAAATAGGATAGATATTCTTATGGTAGAGGAGAGGTAAATTTATGCAAAAGGACATAGGTAAGAAATTTTTTAAGACTACTTTAGTAGTTCTTGTGACTGCTATAGTCACTAGTTTTTCTATGGTAAAGTTAGGATTCTTAACCCTAGTGCCATCAGAAGAATATAAGAGTTATGCCAAGTATAAGACACTTGAAAATTCTATAAAGAAAGAGTTTTATAAGAAACCTGATGATAAAAAGTTAGAAGATGCTACATATAAGGGACTTTTTAGTGGCCTTGACGATGTGTATTCGGCCTACTATACGGCAGATGAGATGAAACAGCTATTAGAAGTTGCTACTGGCAAGTATGTAGGAATCGGATTTGTGGTTGGTGCTGACAAGGCCAGTGGATATATAAGAGTTGAGTCTGTTATGGACAATAGTCCTGCTAAGGGTTCTGGTGTTAAAAAGGGTGATCTTGTAGTGGCTGTAAATGGCAAAAAATATTCTTATAGGGAAATGGATCTAGCAGTAAAGAATATAAGGGGTCATGAAAATACTAGCGTAAAAATCACATTTTTAAGAGATGGAAAAAAACTTGATAAGACAATAACTAGAAAAGAAATAAAGATTGTATCTTTAGAGAGTAAAATGTTAGAAAACAAGATAGGATATATTAATATAAAAAGTTTTGAAGAAGATACAGCCAAGGATTTTAGGGCTGCCTTAACGAAACTAGAGGGTCAGGGAATGAGAGCCTTGATACTTGATGTGAGGGATGATGGCGGTGGACTTTTGACTGTTGTAGAAGATATTTGTGATAGGATATTAGGCAAGGCAGTCATTGTATATACAAAGGACAGACAGGGACATAAGCAATACCTAAAAAGTAGCGACAAGGAAAAAGTAGACAAGCCTATAGTAGTTCTTACAAATGGAAATTCAGCATCCGCATCGGAAATATTGACAGGGGCCATACTTGACAATAAGGCCGGAATATCAATAGGAGAAACTACTTATGGTAAGGGGTTAGTTCAGGGAATGTTACAGTTGGGAGATGGTAGTGGTTATAAGCTTACAACTGCCCAGTACTTTACACCAAGTGGCAACTTTATTGATAAGAAGGGTATTAAGCCTACTATTGAGGTCAAGGATAGGAAGCAACAATTAGCAAAGGCAGTTGAATATCTTAATGAAAAGATAGGCAAATAGTAGGTGTAAAATTTTTAGGTTGATTTTTATCAAGTATAAGCTTTTAGGTTTAACTTAGGTCAATTTAAAGAAAATATTTATAAAAGAAGTACAAGCATTTTTGGAGGAAGTTATGAATCTTTTGGTTAGTATATCTAGTAATATATATCCACTAGATAAGAAGAGTATAGATAAGGCTAGGGCTAGGTGGGAAGATTTGATTCATCCGCCCAAGTCTTTAGGTAAGTTGGAAGATATATCTTGTATGATGGCAGGTGTTTATGGGTCTCATATAATTGAGGATAGGCCAAAAAAGTGTATAATATCTTTTGCTGGTGACCATGGAGTCTATGAAGAAGGTATATCAGCATATCCACAGGATATAACAAGATTACAGTTTGAGAATTTTGTTAATGGGAAATGTGGAGTTGCAACTTTAGCTAGAGCCAATAATATAGATGTATTCGCAGTTGATATAGGCATGAAGGGCAGAGAATCTATCGTGGGTGTCCTTAATTATAAGATAAAAGAGGGAACTGATAATTTTACTCAGGGACCAGCCATGAGTCTTGATGACGCAGTGAAATCTATTGAAATTGGTATAGAAGTTGCAGAGAGATGTATAGTAGACGATTATAAGATAATAGGTATAGGAGAAATGGGCATAGGTAACACAACGCCTTCTACTGCTATTTTATCAGTGATGTCAGGTAAAGACCCGATGGAAATACTTTCTTTACAAGAAGGTGAAATAAATAGGCAAACCAAGCATAAGGCTGATGTAATAAGAAAGGCTATAGAGGTAAATAATCCAAACCCTACAGATGGCATAGAGGTACTGGCCAAGGTAGGTGGATTTGAAATAGGGGGTATGGTAGGAGTTATATTAGGTTGTGCAGCCAATAGAATACCTGTTGTAATTGATGGTTTTATATCATATGCGGCTGTTCTTATAGCAAATAGGATAAACCCAAAGTGTTTAGACTACCTAATACCATCCCACTTATCAGCACATAAGGGGTCTAGCCTAGCAATGGATATTCTAAAAATGGAGCCTATATTGGACCTGAATATGTGTCTTGGAGAAGGCACTGGAGCTGCATTAGCTATGCCAATAATTGATTCAGCCTTATATGCCTATAATAATATGGCTAAATTCAGTCAAGAGGCCATAGGAAACTTTTTGAAGTCAAATGAGACTGATAAGGGCAAGTAGGTATTTATGGCAAGGATAATATTGGTAACAGGTGGGGCTAATTCAGGTAAGAGCAAGTTTGCAGAAGAACTTTGCCTAAGAAAGTGTAGGGAAAAATTAAGTCCTTTTAGTATAGAAAATACTAGGATAGAGGAAGCTAGCAAGATAGACAAAGCTAGTAATATATATGAAGCTAGCAAGAAAGATAAAGCTAGCAAGATAGACGAAGCTAGTAATATAGACGGAGATAGCAAGATAGACGAAGCTAGTAATATAGACGGAGATAGCAAGATAGACGAAGTTAGTAAGATATATGAAGATAATACGGGGTTTGAAGATATTATAGGATTAAAGGGGATAGAAACAAGTAGGACCCTTTATATTGCTACAGCTAGGATACTTGACGAAGAAATGGAAGAAAAAAAGAATAGGCACATTGAAAGAAGACAAGCCTATGCTTGGGATACCCTAGAGGTTTATAAGGATTTCGATATACATTTTAAGGAAAAGTCAATATTAGATAAGGGCTATAAGGTAATATTATTTGACTGTCTTACTATGATGGTGACAAATATTATCTTTGAGTCTGATATGGACTTTGATGCTAGTGACAAAAAACTAAGAGATGAAAAAGAGAGTTTAGTTTTTAAACATATTGACATATTGTTGGACCTAGTAGTAGACCAGGACTTAGACCTAGTCTTTGTAACTAATGAGTTGGGAATGGGTATAATAGGTGACAGGGGTTTATCTAGATATTTTACATATCTAGCATCAAAGCTCAATAGATATATAGCTAACAGGAGTCAAGAAATGTATTTCATCGTATCTGGCCAGCCTATCAAAGTAAAGTAGGGCATCATATAAAAGGTCAAGATTGAAACATAAGTAGCCAGGATTTTAAGTATAAAAAATTATGATTCTTGTAAAATAGGATTGAATAGATGAATTTTACTAGTGTATCATGGTTTAAGAGGAGGGAACCTACTATGAGGTTTATAAACATAATCCAGTTTTTGACTAGGATAAGCATAAAAAAGGATATTCCTTATGATCCGAACATAGATAAAGGAATTGTATATTTTCCTATGGTAGGGGCGATAATTGGTTTAGTTTTGATGTGTGGAAACTTGTTTTTTTCTTGGATCTTTTTAGGTGTAGGCAATAGCTATCTCCAGTCTATACTAATTGTAGTTTTAGAATTGGTGGTGACAGGGGGCCTACATATGGATGGATTTGGAGATAGTTTTGATGGACTTTTTTCCTATAGATCAAAAGATAGAATTTTAGATATAATGAAAGATCCCAGGTTAGGTACTAATGGTCTACTGGCTATAATGTCTTTAATTCTACTTAAAATAGTGGTTATGGCCATACTTATAGACTACAATATGGTTTGGTATATAGGTTTTATGCCCATCATATCTAGGTTGGGAGCAGTATTTATGACATACAAAACTATACCAGCTAGAGAAAACGGTATGGGAAATATGTTTATAGGTAAGTGTAGTGGTGTAGCTTTAATAATAGGCATAGTTTTTACCATAATTTGGTCAATCGGTCTTCACTTATATATAGGTTTTGGTATAGAAAGTTTATTATTTTTATTTTGTTCTATACCGATAGTTTTCATCCTAGAAAGACTACTGATTAATTTTAGTTACAAGAAAATAGAAGGTATAACAGGTGATATATTAGGGTGTGGAATAGAGGCAAGTGAAGTATTTTTTTTAATATATATTTTAGTGTTAATGAGGTGGTAGAATGAATAAATTGATCCTAGTAAGGCATGGCTTAACTATTGATAATGAACATAAGAGCTTTTCAGGCTTTAGCGACTGTGAACTCAGCCAAATAGGCAAGGCCCAGGCTCAAGGCCTGTGCGACTATCTAAAAAAATATGATGTAGATGAAATTTATACATCCACCCTAAAGAGGACTCTTGATACCATAGGGGCCTATGCTAATTACAAGGGACTAAAAATCCATCAGAGGGAGGGCTTTAGGGAAATAAATTTTGGGCTTTTTGATGGTCTTAATTACGAGGAGATTAAAGAAAAATATCCTAAAGAAACTGAGGAAATGATGACTTCAAATAAGGATTATAGGTTTCCAGAAGGTGAAAGCCTAGACGATATGTATAAGAGAAATATTAGGGAACTGAAAAATTTGATAGATGATAATAATGGAAATGATAAAAATATATTGATTTGTTCTCATATGGGCACGATTAGGAATATCATATCCCACCTATTAATAAAATCTCCTGACATTCATTGGAATTTTAGATTTCAAAATGCCAGTATAACTGTTTTGGATATGTCAAGTGGTTTTCCTATAGTAGAGTTGATGGGATTTATACCATATAGTGAAGATTTGATAAGAGACCCATATAGGTCTTAAGAGGTCTAAGTGTAAGTAGGTGGTGTAGATATGAATAATATAATGTTTCAAGGAACAGCATCTAATGTTGGAAAAAGTATAATTTCTGCTGGTATTTGTAGGGTCTTATGGCAGGATGGATATAGGGTAGGGCCCTTTAAGTCTCAAAATATGTCTCTTAATTCATATATTGATAAGTATGGTGGAGAAATGGGAAGGGCTCAAGTATTTCAGGCTGAAGCCTGCAATATAGAACCTAGAGCATATATGAACCCAATCCTATTAAAGCCATCAGGTAACAATATGTCCCAGCTAGTAATGAAGGGAAAATTTGTAAAGAATATATCTTCAAGTGATTATCAGGATATGAAAGAGGATCTTATGATTTGGCTTGGTGAAGTATATAGGAGATACCAAAAAGATTATGAAATAGTAGTCTTGGAAGGTGCAGGAAGTCCTGTAGAAATTAATATAAATAAGTTGGATATATCAAATATGGAAATGGCTAGAATCGCTGATGCACCAGTAGTCTTAGTTGCTGATATAGATAGGGGTGGAGTATTTGCCTCCATAGTGGGTACACTTAGCCTCTTATCACCAAATTATAAAGAGAGAGTTAAGGGACTTATAATCAATAAATTTAGGGGTAATAAAGAAAGTTTTCAAGAGGGCGTGAAACTGCTGGAAGAGATCACTAAAATACCAGTTTTGGGTGTAGTTCCCTACCAAAAATTAGGTATTGATGAAGAAGATGGGGTTAGTGAACAAACCTATACTAGACCTAGTCCAAGTTACAAGTCAGATAGGTTAAACATTTTTGTTCTTAAGTTAGACCATATGTCGAATTATACAGACTTTAATGTATTTGCCCACATTGGTGGTGTAGAAGTATCATATATTGGACTTGACCAAGACTTGGAAATATTCAAGGAAGGTAAGCTTTTAGGTCCAGATATGTTAATTATACCGGGTTCTAAAAATACAGTCGGAGATATGCAGGCGCTTAATAATTCTCCTATGAAAGACAAGATATTAGATTATGTAAATAGGGGTGGTTTAATTATTGGCTTATGTGGTGGTTACCAGATGTTAGGCAAGTATATTAGTGATGAACAGGCATTAGATGGCAGACAGGGATATGTTAAAGGTCTTGGCATATTAGATGTTTTTACTATTTTTGAAAAGGAAAAGAAAACTTCACAGGTGAATTGGACTTTTGGTAATGAAGAGGGCTATTTCTCAGGCCTGTTAAACAGCAAGATAGAAGGATATGAAACTCATTTAGGAAGGACCTACCCTAGACCCGATGATAATTATGTGATTAGTAAGGGTCATATTATGGGAACGTATTGTCATGGTATATTTGATTCTACTGACTTCCTATCTGGACTATTAAATAATATTGCTGAAAAAAAAGGACTAGCCAGGACTTTTAAGGTTGAAAATTACAAGGCTATCAAAGAAAACGAATATAATAAGTTGGCAGACTTGATAAGAAACAATATAGATATGAAAAAAGTATATCAGATAATATTTGGGATAGAAATAGACCTTTAAAATATAGACATAATAAAAAACTTAGAAAACTTAGATAAGGTATAATAACGAACTAGAAAATTTAGGTGAGGCATATTAAAGAACTAGAAAACTCAGACGAGGTATATTAAAGAGCTAGAAAATTTAGATGAGGTATATTAACAAACTAGAAAACTCAGACGAGGTATAATAGAAATCTTAGGCTAGATATAAGAATAATACAAGTTCAAATGTGAGAAGAATTTAAAAAGTTTGATTAGATAAGTTAGTATTCGAATAAAAAACTTATTATGAAATAGTGTAAATTTAGGTATAGATTGAAGGTATATATGAAGAAGATTATAATTGCAGGAACAGGAAGTGGGGTTGGCAAAACCACGATTAGTCTTGGGATAATGAAGACGCTGGTAGATAGGGGAAAAGCAGTTCAATCCTTTAAGGTTGGACCAGACTATATAGATCCTAGTTATCATGAATATGTTACATCTAGGTCGTCAAGAAACCTAGATTCCTATATGTTAGATGATGAGCAGGTCAAGTATGTGTATAAGGAGGCTGCCAAAACTTGTGACATATCAATTATAGAAGGAGTTATGGGTCTATATGATGGTCTAGGGACTGACATCAATAAACATTCCACATCAAAATTAGCAAAGCTCTTAAAAGCCCCGGTTATATTGGTAGTAGATGCAAGAGCTATGGGTGCATCTGTAGCAGCTATGGTTTTAGGTTATAAAAAGTTGGACAAAGATGTAGAAATAGTAGGTGTAATAGCCAATAATGTGAGAACAAAGAGACATTTTGATATAGTGAAAGAATCTATTGAAAAATATTGTTCTTTAGAAGTTCTAGGCTATCTGCCACCTTTAGATGAAATAAGCCTAGGGTCAAGGCAATTAGGCCTAATTCCAAGTTTGGAAATGGAAAGTCTAGACAAAAAGATAGAAAAACTAGGTCAGCTAGTTGAAGAATATATTGATATAGATAGGATTATTGAACTATCAGAGAGTGAGACTGTCAATTCGAATTTCCAACTAAGTATGTTTATTGAAGATCCAGATGTGCTAGATTTGGCTAGGGGCAAAAAAATGGCAGTTGCCTATGATAAGGCCTTTAATTTTTATTATGATAGTAATTTAGAATTATTGAAGAATATAGGAGTAAAATTAGAATTTTTTTCGCCCTTGAAAGATACTTGTCTACCTGAAGGTGTAGATCTTATATATATAGGTGGAGGTTTTCCAGAAGTATTTGCAAGTGAATTAGAGGCAAATAGGGCCATGAGAAAAAGTATTTATGAGGCATATATAAATGATAAACCTATATATGCAGAGTGTGGTGGTCTAATGTATTTAGGCGATTATTTGTTAGATATAGACGGTAATAAGTATGATATGGTTGGTGCTATAAAAGGTTATAGCCAAATGGAAAAAAGACTAAAGAGGGTAGGGTATTGTCAGGCTACTGCAAGGTTAGACAACCTAATAGCAAGTAAGGGACAAAAGATCTGTGGACACGAGTTCCATTATTCGAGTTTCCATTCAGACCTAGAAAGCGTCTTTGATATAGAAAAAATTGTAGATGATCAAATAATAGATAGGTGGGAAGGTGGTTACTTCTCAAGAAATACATTAGCTAGTTATTTACATATTCATTTTTATAACAATTTGAGTCTAGTTTGTGACCTATTGAGTAGGGTTTAGTCATGTTAGAAACTTATAGTATTTTTTGGTCATCAAACATAATCTTGATTCTTATATTGGCCTACCTTTTGGACCTATTAGTAGGAGATCCATATTGGTTTCCCCATCCAGTTATATTTATGGGGCGTTTGATTTCTATTTTGGAAAGAAAATTTCGATATATAGTAGACAGGCTATTATGTATAAGTAGAGATGGGAAAAATCCTGTCAACTCAGCATATAGGTCAGTGGGACTTAAGATATCTGGTCTATTTATATGGCTAGTGTTGGTCGGAATTAGCTACATCCTTGCCTATGTATGGTCAGGTCTGGTTATTTTAAATACCTATCTGGGAATGGTAGTATCGGTTGTAGCTATGTGTACCTGCTTATCAACAAAGTGTCTTGCCTATGAGGCAAAGAAGGTTTACATGTGTTTAGAAAAGGGTGATATTTTTATGGCTAGGATTCACTTGTCTTACATAGTTGGTAGGGATACTAGAAATCTTGAAGAAGCTGAAATTATTAGGGCGACTGTTGAAACTATCGCTGAAAATACAGTAGATGGCACGCTAGCTCCTATGTTTTATTATATGCTGGGTGGTTTGCCACTAGCATTTGCCTATAAAGCAGTTAATACTATGGACTCTATGTTAGGTTATAAAAATGAACAGTATAAGGACTTAGGTTTATTTCCTGCCAGGCTTGACGATGTATTTAACTATATACCCGCTAGACTATCTCTTATATTTTTTACTATAGCAAGTCTACTTTTAGGCTATGACTATAGGGGGGCTATTAGGATAGGTCTGAGGGATAGAAAAAATCATACTAGTCCAAATTGTGCCTATCCAGAAGGGGCTGTAGCAGGAGCACTCGGGATAAGGCTGGGTGGTACTAACTCATACTTCGGACAAGAAGTATATAAACCCAGTATAGGAGATGCTAAGAAGGGTCTAGATAAAGAGGATATACTTAGGGCTAATAGGTTATTATATATGTCGAGTTTAGTAGGTCTCTTATTTTTATCGACTATATACATATTTGTGGTTGCCTAGCAATATGAATAGGTAGAAGATATTGGTAGATGGTCTAGCAATGTAAATATACAGAATATACAGATGGCTGGACTATCAATATAAATATAAAGAAGATACTGATAGGTGGTCTAGTAATATATATAGGTATTGGATGTGTATCTTTAAAAGAGGCTTGAATAAGATAGAGTAATTTAGGTAGGAGTATTATGTTGGGGCATGGAGCAGATTTAGATAGTATAAAAAGAAAATATAAGGTGAATAGGACTATTATAGATTTCAGTTCTAATATAAACCCTGCAATACCAGAGGGTATAGGAGAAATTTTATTGGACAATATAGATTGTATTAGATCATATCCAGACATAGAATATATGGACTTAAGATCATATATAGGGACATATATAGGTAGTATTAGTGAAGAAAATATATGTGTTGGTAATGGTGCAACTGAGCTAATATTTTTATTTATGAAGTTGATAGAAGGACGTGTAGCTATAATAGGGCCGAGTTTTTCTGAGTATGCTAGAGCCTGTCAAATATCCGGTATTGACTACGAGTTAGTAAATATGAATTTTATAGATGGAAGCGAAGATAAGAGACCAAGCTTTGATATTGATGTGTTTGAAAGACTAGATATGATAGATAACTTAGGAGGACTGGTTGTTTGTAATCCAAATAATCCTGATGGAAGATTAAGAGATTTATCTAGTCTAGTAGACTACTCTAGGTCAAGGTCAATTAAGTTATTAGTTGATGAAACCTTCATAGAGTTTTGTAATAACTACAAGTTATATACATCCATAAATTATGATTATGATGACATATTTATCCTAAGAGCCATGACCAAATTTTATGGTATGCCAGGTCTTAGGATGGGTTATCTTTTTAGTAGAAATATAGAATTCATTAATGAATTATACAAGATAAAAGAGCCTTGGACAGTCAATTCAATGGCTGAGAAGGTGACTCTAGAAATATTAAAAAGAGAAGTTAAAGATGAATTTTTATTTGGTAAAAATACGAGATTATTTTATGAAAGAGAAAGAAAGTATATGCTTGATAGATTGGACAGCATAAATGGTATAAGGGAATATGAAACAGACTCTGCCTTTATCTTACTTGAAATTAATAGAGAAAGTGGCTATAATTCAGCTAGTCTGAAGGATTTATTAGTAAGACAATATGGTATTTTGATTAGGGACGCTAGCAATTTTGAACCTCTGGATGATAGGTTTGTGAGAATAGCTATAAAGGATAGGGAGTCAAATGATATTTTGCTAGGGGCTCTTTTGAGTATATTTGGAGGCAAAGGCCTATGAAAAAAGGATATGGAACCTGTCCAGCTACATGTGGGGAATTGGTTCAAGGTTATTCAAATAAAATAGAATGTATAAGTTCTTATTGTATAGATATATTTTCAAGGGCTATAGTGACTGAGGGACATGGTATGACAGACAGGACTATGAGGGGCAAAAGAAAGTCAGTTGAGGCAATAGCCCGTGTCTTAGATTATCTTGAAATTGATCTATCTTATATGGATAGACTATCCCTATCAATAAGGTCAGATATACCTACAGGTAAGGGGATGGCAAGTTCCACTGCATATATAGGCGCAAGTGTTATGGCAATTTTAGATTTCATAGGTTATGAAATGGAACCTGAATTAATTTCAAAATTAGTGGCTAGGGTAGAACCTACTGATTCTATATACAATAAAAATATATGTATTTTTGATCCAATAGAAGGTCAGGTAGTAAGGAAACTAGGAAACCTAAGTGTTAAAAAGGTGTTTATTTTAGAACCAAGTAATAAAATAAATACTGTGAAATTAAGGGGTAGACAAGAATATTATAAGTGCCTCAGCGAAAATAGGGATTTAACTAGTCAAGCCTTTACAAAGCTCGAATTTGGCATAAAAAACGATGATATGCAATCTATTAGGCAGGCCTGTGAAATTAGTGCTCTGGCCAATGAAAATATAAAAAAAACCCCCTATCTTAGAAAATTGATAGAATTAGCTAGCTTATGTAACTACAGTTTTCTGAATATATCGCATACAGGCACAAGTATTGGTATAGGAATAAACGATAAGACGGATATAGATAGGTTGGCATATGAAATAAAAAATTCCGAGATTTCTAAAGTATATAAAAAACAATATCTTAGAAAGATAATAGATGGAGGCTTGAGAAGGAGGTAGACCTATGGAATATATTAAAAATCCAGATAAAATAGAAGAAAAAAGTTTTGAAATTATACAGGATATAATAGATGAAACTAGGCCGGGTTATAAATTTTTCTCAGAAATAGAGGAGATGATAATTAAAAGAGCCATCCACACAACAGCAGACTTTGATTATTTAGATATTTTAAAAATCTCAGAAGATGCAGTGATTTCAATAGTTGAAGCCTTGAAAAGTGGAGCTAGCATTTACACTGACACTACAATGTGTTTAAGTGGTATAAATAAAAAAATACTTGATAGACTAGGTGTTAAATACAGGTGTCTCATTGCAGACCAAGATACTATAGAATTGTCTAAGTCTAAGTCTATTACAAGGTCTATGGCTGCAGTAGAAATCGCAGCTAAGGACACTAATGATAAAATATTTGTGTTTGGTAATGCACCAACAGCCTTGTATAAGGCAATAGAGATGATTGAAGAATCTAAACTAAAGGCAAGTGCTATTATAGGAGTACCGGTAGGATTTGTTGGGGCAGAAGATTCAAAAGAGGCTCTTATAAATACTAAGATTAATTATATAGTATCTAGGGGTAGAAAGGGTGGTAGTAATTTGGCTGCAGCCATAATAAATGCCATACTATACTACTATTTCAAATAGGATTATATTACAATATAAGCTATACAAAAATACCTATTTCAAGTAGGATTATATTACTATATAGCTACATAAGAATACCTATTTCAAGTAGAAATATATTATCATACAATCTATATTTATATCTAGCAATTTCAGATAGGTTTATATTATCTAAAGATAGGGTGTCATAAATTAGGGGGAAGTGTCGGTTGAGAGATGAATTTGTATATGTAGATGGAAAAAAATATAAGAGGGGTTATACTAGTGGTTCTTGTGCATGTGGAGCTAGCAAGGCCGCCCTAAAGATACTTTTATCAGATTCTGATATAGATACTATTAGGATAGGAACACCAAAGGGTATATATTTAGACCTAGCAGTTGATAACATAAGTAGGGGTAATTCTTGGGCTCAGTGTTCCATAAAAAAGGACGGTGGAGATGATATAGATGCTACACATGGTATGGATATTTTTGCTAGAGTTCAAATAATAAATCCAGACCAGATACCTAACTTCAGGTCTGATATATCTTTGGACTATTTATTTATCACATCTGGTCAGGGTATTGGTAGGGTAACAAAAAAAGGACTAGAGATTGATATAAATAGGCCTGCTATCAATAAGATTCCCCTTCAAATGATTATAGGTGAAGCTCAAAATCTTTTAGATGAACTAGGTATTGACATATATGATTTTCTAGGAGAGAGGAAAATTTTAGTAACTATATTTGCACCAGAGGGTCAAGAAATCGCCAAACAAACTTTTAATAGTAATCTAGGCATAGTGGGTGGAATATCAATTATTGGGACTAGCGGCATAGTAGAGCCTATGAGTGATGATGGATGGAAAAAGGCCTTATCTGCTGAACTAGCTATCAAAAAAGCAGAAGGTAAAGACTGTATTGTCCTTGTTCCAGGTAATATAGGTAGTGAAATTATGGTGAAGTATTACGGTATGGATAGGGATCTTATAGTCAAAATGAGTAATTTTATTGGCTATATGTTAATGGAGTGTAAGCGTCTAGAATTTAAGAAAATTATTATTGCGGGTCATATAGGTAAGTTAATAAAGTTATCTGCTGGTATTACAAATAGTCATAGTAGGATAGCTGATGCAAGAAGAGAAATAATGGTTGCCAACCTAGCCTTATTGGGAGCCCCCCTAGACTTATTAAAGGATATTGATGGCTCTTTGAGCACAGATGCCATGGTGGATATAATTGTAGACAGAGGATACCAGGAAGTATTCCAAGTGCTTGCAGACAAGGCTGCTAAAAGGGCAAAGTCTTATATGAGGTTGGGTGAAGAAGAGCTAGATCTAGAAGTGTACTTATTTTCTATGGATAAAAGGCTACTTGCAAGGTCAAGTAAGCAACAATAAAGAAGAGACAATAGTAGATAGCAAGAATATATGAGTAGGCAAGACATATTAGGAATAATAAATAGCTAAAATGTATTAGAGGACAAGATAAATAAAGAGAAATAGTCGACAGTAAGAATATATTAAAGGACAAGATAAATAAAGAGAGATAGTTGACAGCAATAATATATTAAAGGACAAGATAAATAAAGAGAGATAGTTGACAGCAAGAACATATTAAAGTATAAGATAAATAGTTAGTAGTTAGCTTAAACGAATATAGATTATATAAGTAGTTAATATAGAAGAAAAAGAGGCGTGTAAATGGTATATATAGTTGGTGTTGGTCCAGGATCGGGTCTTTACCTAAGCAGGATGGGAGAAGATATTATAAAAAGGACCCAACTGATAATTGGAGGGCAAAGAAATATAGATTTTATCAGGTCTAGTATTGGTATTTATAGCCATCAGGACCTGTATAGGATAGGGTCTAATCTAGGTGAAATGATTAATAAAATAAATATAAATATAGACAAGGATATAGTAGTTCTAGCCTCAGGTGATCCATCTATCTATGGTATTGCTGATTATATAAGAAGGAATATGGTTGATAAAAAGGTCCTTAATAGTATTAAAGGACAGGCTCAATATGAAAAAGGACAGGTTGGGCAAGTAGTAGGTCATTCTAATTTAGAAATTGTGCCCGGTATAAGTTCGATACAATACGCCTTTTCTATTTTTCAAATACCTATGAATGATCTTTATATATCAAGTAGTCATGGAAGATTACCAGATTATGATTTTATATTTACACATGATAAGGTGGTTATGCTGACAGACTCCAATATAGGTCCAAGAGAGATTGCCAAAGAGGTAGAGGCTAGGAAAGAGAATTATACATTTTATGTAGGTGAAAACCTATCTTACCCAAACCAAAGGCTGACGGTAGGTCTGGCAAGCGATATATTGTCTATAGAAAGATATGATATGTGCGTTGTAATACTAGTAAGGTGGAGAGAGAAAAATGAAAAATAGTGATTTTATACTGGGTAGGGTGCCTATAACCAAGGAAGAGGTGAGGGCTATATCCCTAGCAAAGTTAGACCTAAAAGAAGATTATAATTTTATGGATATTGGGTCTGGTACAGGAAGTATAACAGTAGAGGCAGGTCTTAAAAATAAGGGTATAAGGGTGACTTCAATAGAAATGGACCAGGATGCCTTTGAGCTTACAAGACTTAATATAGATAAATTTAATATAAAAAATGTAGTTCAAATAAGGGATAAGGCACCAATAACTTTAAAAGAATATGGTTTACAAGACTCCTATCAGGCAATATTCTTGGGAGGTAGTGGTGATAATTTAGAGGAAATACTAGACTGGTCCTACAAGATATTAGATAAGGGTGGAAAGTTAGTATCAAATTATATTCTTTTAGAAAATGCAATAAGGTCCTACAATTTTATGAAGAAAATAGGATTTAAAAATATAGAATTAATACAGGTGGGTGTGGCCGTTTTGGAGAATCTAGGTGGAGGTAGTTATCTAAAGCCAAAAAATCCAATAATAATTATAAGTGGAGAAAAATAATGGAAAAGGTATATTTTGTAGGAGCAGGACCTGGAGCCAAGGACCTAATAACTCTTAAAGGATATAGGCTATTAAGTCAGGCTGATATAGTTATATATGCAGGATCCTTAGTGAATCCAGACCTTCTAGACTATTGCAAGTCAGGGGCCAGGATATATGATAGTTCAAGTATGGATCTTGAAACTATAATCAGTACAATGAAAGATGGTATAGAAAAAAAGATGTTAGTGGTAAGGTTGCAAACAGGTGATATATCTATCTATGGGTCAATAAGAGAGCAGGCAGAAGAGTTAAAAAAACTTGGGATAGCCTATGAATCTGTGCCTGGTGTAAGTTCATTTTTGGGGGCAGCCAGTGCCTTAGGTATAGAGTACACAGTACCAGAAGTTTCCCAAAGTTTAATTATAACTAGGATAGAGGGCAGGACTCCGGTTCCAAAGTTAGAAACTATACGGTCATTTGCAAGTCATCAAACATCAATGGTAATTTTTTTATCTATTACTAAGATAGAAGATGTGGTTAATCAATTATTAGAGGGTGGTTATCATCTGGATACACCTGTGGTGGTAGTATATAAGGCAACTTGGCCAGACCAAGAAATAGTAAGGGGAAGTCTTATAGATATTTCCAAAAAGGTCAAGTCTGCTGGTATAAATAAGACAGCCTTGATTCTAGTTGGTAGCTTCTTAGGAGAAGAGTATAATTATTCAAAGTTATATGATAAGTATTTTAGCCATGAATACAGAAATTCAAGATAGGTGTTTGTATGAAGATAAAATATATATATTTGACTGATCAATCAAGACAACTTGCTATGAAGATAGATAGTATATTGACTAGTGAAAAATTTATATTGAGTGGATATCATAGTGGAGAAAGGTTAGATTCTATCCTGGTCTCCTATAGAGACTTTAAAAGTTGTCCTCAGCAAATGTTTAGGGAATCAGATTGCCTAGTATTCATAATGGCAACAGGCATAGTAGTCAGGGTAATATCCAATCTCTTAGTAGACAAGTTTACAGACCCGGCGGTCTTGGTTGTTGATGAATTGGGTATAAATGTAATAAGTCTGCTATCAGGTCATATGGGTGGTGCCAACAATCTATGCAAGATAATTGCAGACAATATAGGTGCAAACCCTGTAATAACTACGGCAACAGATATCAATGGCAAGGGGGCCTTTGATATGCTTGTTAAAAAGATGGGGGCAAATGTGGATAACCTGAGAAATATGAGCCTAAAAATAAACAGATCCTTATTAAAGGGTGAGGATAACTACCTATATATTGATCCTGATTATAGGCAGTATTTTAATGACTCTGAATTGGGAGGCTTTACTCTAGTAGATGATCTAAGAAAACTATCCATAATGAATGAAAATAACATGGATGATAGTAAAAAATTGCTAGATAGTAGTAAAAAATCGATATACGATAGTAAAAAAATGCTAGACAGTATTGAAAAATCAACACACGATAGTAAAAAATTGCTAGATAATAGTAAAAAATCAACACACGATAGCAAAAAATATGTTAGAGAAAATATAATACTTATAAGTGATAAGCTAGACATTTGCGAATATGCACGTAAAAATAAGCTAGTAGTGGTCATACCAAGATTAAATGTCTTAGGTGTGGGATGTAAAAAAAATACTAGACCAGATTTATTTGAGTCACAAATTCTAGGATATTTAAGATCACTTAATATAGATATAGGGTCTATAAGAAAACTTGCTAGTATAGACATAAAGAAAGATGAAATATGTATTAAGAACTTCTGTGATAAGTACCTAGTAGAAAGCGAATTTTTTTCTTGTGAAAGGTTAGCTGCCTACCAAGACCTATATGAAAAGTCTGAATTTGTTAAAAAAATTACTGGTGTATATTCTGTAGCCCAACCTGCCTGTCACATATTGTCAAAAGGAAAACTTTTTGGGAATATGTTTAGGGATAAAGGGATTACCATTGCTGTAGGAAGAGTATAGCACCACATGGTTTAGAAAGGATGTAGTATGATTTATGTAGTAGGAATAGGACCGGGAAATAAAGAATATATGACCCTAGAGGCCTTAGAAACTATAAAAAAGTGTGACATAATAATAGGATACAAGACCTATATTAACCTTATAAAAGACCTGGTATCAGGTAAGTATATTCTTGAAAATGGTATGAGGCAAGAGGTTGATAGGTGTACAAGAGCCTTAGACCTATCATCTAAGGGGCATAAGGTGGCCTTGATAAGTGGTGGTGACTCAGGTGTATATGCGATGGCAGGTTTAGTGTACGAATTAAATTCTAAACTAGATAAGAGGGAAGATATAAGGGTTGTTCAGGGTGTTACGTCAAGTATATCAGCAGCAGCAAGTCTAGGGGCACCACTTATGCATGACTTTTGCCAGATTAGTTTGAGTGATTTAATGACAGATTGGTCTTTGATAGAGAAAAGGATAGAGCTTGCTTCAAGGGCTGATTTTGTTATATGTATATATAATCCAAAGAGTAAGGGTAGACCAGACCATTTAGAAACAGCCTTTAATATAATAAGGGAATATAAGCCAGCTACTACACCTGTTGGTATAGTAAAAAATGCAGGTAGGTCTAATGAAGAAAAATATATAATGACTTTGGCTAGTATGGACTTTGAAATATGTGATATGTCAACTATGATAATAGTGGGCAACAAAGAAACATTTATTGATGGCGATATAATGATAACTCCAAGGGGGTATAGTATATGATATTAGTTTTAGGTGGAACATCAGATAGTTTGAAAATATGTGACAGGTTAAATGAAATAGGTATTGGTGACTTCATCTTATCAGTAGCAACAGATTTTGGTAAGGATCTTGCCCTGGAGCATGCAAACAATATAATAAACGGAAAAATGGATAAAAAAGAGATGATACAATATATCAAGGATATGGAGATTAGACAGGTGATTGATGCTACCCATCCTTATGCTGTTGAAGTATCTAGAAATGCTATGGATGCATGTGAACAGACAGATGTTAAGTACATTAGGTTTGAAAGAAGGTCCTTGCTTGATGAGATAAAATACCAGCAAGAGTACATAGTTGATACCATAGAAGAAGCTTGTGATATGGTTATGAAAAATAAAACTTGGGAAAATGTTCTAATAGCTACTGGAAGCAAGAATTTGGCTACCTATGTAAAACTACTTAAAGGAAAAAAATTGGTTGCCAGGGTACTTCCCACAAGTGAAGTTATTAGAAGTTGCGAGGCTATGGGCTTAAATGCAGACAATATAATAGCACTTAAGGGTCCCTTTAGCAAAGATATAAATATAGCTTTATTAAAACATTCTAAAATAGAGGTTGTAATAACAAAAGAAAGTGGATTCGCAGGTGGATTTATTGACAAGATAGAGGCTTGTGAGGAATTAGGTATACCGGTGATAATCATTAAGAGAAAGACGATAGACTACCAGAGGATGATACATAGTGTTGATGAAATAGAAGAGAGTTTAATTTTTGGATAGGAGCTAGTATGGAAATTATAAAAGAGAAAAAAGCCTTGTTGGTTATAAGCTTTGGAACATCATATATGGATACGAGGAAGAAGACGATAGAGGCCTGTGAAAAAAAGTTAAGGGATAAGTTTGTAGACTATGATTTTTATAGGTCTTGGACATCAAAGATGATAATAAAAAAGCTTAAAAAAAGGGACGGTGAAGAAATACTATATCCTAGTCAAGCCCTAGAAATGCTTTTAGAAAAGGGATACAAGGAAGTCTATATTCAGTCTCTCCACCTAATTTGTGGGGAAGAGTACAATAAGATGATGAATATAGTAGACAATTATAGGCATAAGTTTGAAAAAATCATTGTAGGTAGGCCTCTACTAACTAAATTGGAAGACTACGACTCTATAAGCAATTTCATAAGGGATATAAGTATTAAAGATACAAAAAATGACGTAGTTAAATCCGCAAGTGTTTGGATGGGGCATGGAACTGAACACGAAGCTCATTCTAGCTATGCGGCACTTGACTATAGGTTGAGTAGGAAGTCAATAAAGGCATATATGGGAACAATAGAAGGATATCCAGAACTGGAGGATTTAATATTCTTTTTAAAAAAAGACGGGATAAAAAAAGTGCATTTAAGACCCTTCCTACTAGTATCAGGTGACCATGCAAGAAATGATATGGCTGGTGATGAAGAGGACTCATGGTTAAATATCTTAAAGTCAGAGGGATTTGAAGTAGAACTACATATGGAAGGTTTAGGAGAGTTTGAGTATATTCAAGACCAGTTTGTAAAAAATCTTTTAGATGCTATAAGTGAAGATGAGAAAAAATATACTTTTAACTACAGTCATAATCAGGGAATGGGCAGGTTTTATGGTATAGGAACAGGTCCTGGAGATAGTCAGTTAATGACTATAAAGGGAGTAAAAACACTTCATAAATTAGATATACTATATCTACCTCAGTCAAAAATTGGTGGTATAAGCAGGGTAAAGAATATTGTGAAGCCATATTTAAGACAAGATTTAATCTTAAAGGAAAGGCACTTTCCTATGTCATATGACAGTCAAGAAAAAATCAGTTCTTGGGACGCCATATCAAGAGAAATAGTAGATGATGTGAAAAGTGGTAGGCAGGTAGGTTTTATATCCCTAGGTGATCCTATGCTATATTCGACTTATGTGTATCTCCTAGAGAGGATAAGTGGGCAGGTAGAAGTGGAAACCATACCAGGTATTAGTTCTTTTTCAAATATAGCTGCATCAAATAACTTCCCACTTGCTATGGATACAGACCCAATGGTCACATACCCATGTACAAGTAGTATGGAAGAGATTGAAAAAATAGTAGATAAATTTGATTCAATCGTACTAATGAAAGTATATAAAAAATGTAGAGAAATAATTGAAATGTTAGAAGCCAAGGGTATATCAGAAAATGCTATACTAGTATCTAAGTCATCTATGGAAGGTGAATTGGTATACAGAGATATAAGCAAAGCTAAGTCTTTAGATACTTACTCATACTTTACAACCATAATAATAAACAAAAAAGTTAATATTAAGAATCTAATATATCAATAATCGTAATAAATAAGAGATATTGTATAATAAATAACATTGAATAATAAATAACATTGAATAAAGAAAGATATTTCTATTTCAATGTTATTTTTTATTCAAAGTATAAAATTGTATGTAGATTAAATAATAAAGAAAATTTATATAAAATAGAGTGATTATCTTACCATATAAGGAATTATAACTGAAAAATTATATTTTAATAAAATAAAAAAATATTAAATATATTTATTTTAGAAAAATAGTTTATATTTAGTTTAAATAGTCTATAATGTAATAGTAATAATTATCATGCTTGATAGACAACTAATAAACAATATTGGTGGAGGTTGCTTTTATGATTGACTTGGTGGATGAAGTTGTTTCTTTAGATTTGATGACTGATGATGAGTATAAGACTCTGTATCATGGGGAGAATATAGATTTAGAATCGATAGACAAAGAAGATTTTAATGATAGGCTATTGCTTATGAGGTCGATTAAGGGGGATGAGCTAGCTAGAAATAAATTCATATTAAGTAAGATGGACTATGTGAGAAAGGTAGTAAGTTATGATAAGGAAATAAAAAGTCTCAAATCGAGGGGGCTAGATGATGATGATTTATTTCAAACGGGAGTAATAGGTGTAATCTCTTGTATTGACAAGTTTGATTTTCGACCTGAAATTAAGGTGAAGACCTATATAAATAATTGCATCAAATATAGCATAAAAAATACTTATAGGAAGTATGGAACTATAAGTGTATCGAGAGAGGCTAATTCAATATATAAGATATGTTCTAGCAAAATGGACCTACTAGAAGACAAGATAGATTATAGAAAAATTTTAGAAATATCAAGGCTTAATGATATACCAGTTTCGAGATTGGTAAATTCTATTATGGCAGTTAAGGGTAGAAACTGTCAATATAGGTACGATAATGATGGTTGTATTGATATTGATATAGGGTCTAGAGAAAAATATTCTAGGAATTTACTCTTGAAATACAGGCAAGAGGAGAGGCGTAAATTTGATTATTGGATGATAAGAGAATCTTTGGATACATTAGATGAAAAAGAACGTTTTGTGATAAGTGAAATATACTTAAAGGATAAGACACAAAAGGAGGTAGCAAAAGAACTTGCTTGTTCTGCGACATCAATAGGTAATATTAAAAAAAAGGCTATAGAAAAGATAAGGTATATGATTAGGGACTTAGAAGACTAAAAATGGTATAAAACAATAATATAGATAAAAAAGAAAGATAAAATAAGAGATAGCATAAAATAAAATAAGAAATAAAATAAGAAATAAATTAAGAGATAACAAAAAATAAGAAATAAAATTAAGAGACAACAAAAAATAAAAAATAATATAAAAAATAACCTTGTGGAAGGCTAGGGTCACATCAACAAGGTTATTTTTCATGCGATTAATATATTTGCGTGTTTATTGATAAACATTTAGTTTTTAGTCAAATGAATGTATAAGCATTATGAAAAAGAAAATAATAAACTTTGATATGCAAAATAAAATCTTGACTTTTATATTTAGCTCTTCTATAATTATAAAAGAATAGTTTGTATATCAAAATATATGTATAATAGGGAGATGTGATATGGATATAAAATTTATTAGGAACTTAGCTAGTGTAATGCAAGAATATAAGTTGAATAAGCTTAATTATACCGATGGAGATACTAAGGTAGAATTAGAAACGTATATTGGAGACACAAAACGCAAGATAGATAATAGTTCAGTTAATCAAAATAATAATTCAGAAATATTTAATGAGACAGATATAAAATCGGATTATGATAATATATTAGAAAAAAATATTGATAAACAAAGTTTTTGTCAGGAGGAAGGTGTTGATAAGGAAACCCAAAATAGTGATTATGTATGTAATATAGAATCAAATATGATTGGTACATTCTATTCTAAACCATCTCCGCAAGAGGATGCTTTTGTACAAGTAGGTAGGGTAGTTGATAAAGATGAAGTAGTATGTATTATAGAATCAATGAAGCTAATGAATGAAATTAGGGCCACTTACAAGTGTGAAATTTTGGAAGTTTTAGTTGGTGATGGTCAAGTTGTAGAATTTGGACAAGCCTTGTTCAGAGTCAAAAATTTGGATAAAAAATAGGTTTTGGAGGTAAGTGTATGTCTAGACCTAGAAAAAGAAAAGTAGAAATTGATATGTCTGTAAAATCAAATAAAGATGAAAGACCTATAAAAAAAGTCTTGGTGGCCAATAGAGGAGAAATCGCTGTAAGAATAATTAGAACATTAAAGGATATGGGGATAAAAAGTGTGGCTGTATTTTCTAGCGCTGATAGGGACTCTTTACATGCTACTATTGCCGATGAAGCCATATGTATAGGTCCTGCTAATGTGAAAGATAGCTACCTAAATAAGATACAAATAATAAATGCAGCTATTGTAACTGGTGCAGATGCAATACATCCGGGTTTTGGATTTTTATCTGAAAATCCAGGATTTGCAAGAATGTGTGAGATCTATAATATAAAGTTTATAGGTCCTACCAGCAAGGTCATGGCTATGATGGGCGATAAGGAAGTATCTAAGAATATGATGAAAAAGTCAGGTATTCCAGTCGTTGATGGATCTGATGGTGTGGTTGAAGACTTAGTGGAGGCCCAAAAAGTAGTTGAAGACTTAGGTTTACCTGTAATAATTAAGGCTAGGTCAGGTGGTGGTGGTAAGGGCATGAGGCTTGTAGAAAATATAGATGACCTTAAAAGACACTTTGATTCAGCGAGAAAAGAGGCTCAAAATGCCTTTGGTGATTCAGGAGTATATATAGAAAAGTATATAAGATCCCCTCGTCATATAGAAATTCAGTTGATGGCTGATGAGCATGGAAATGTAATCCACTTAGGTGCAAGGGATTGTTCATTGCAAATGAATCATCAAAAAGTTATAGAAGAGGCCCCACCAGAAGATATAGACCAGGCTATATTAGATAGACTATATGATACATCAATTAGGGCAGCTAAGTCTGTATCTTATACCAGTGTAGGAACAATAGAATACCTATTAGACAAGGATGGCTCTTATTATTTTATGGAAATGAATACTAGAATTCAGGTTGAACATCCAATAACTGAGATGATAACTGGAATAGATATAGTAAGGGACCAAGTACTAATAGCGTGTGGTGAGAAGTTGTCCTACAAGCAGGAGGATATAAAAATAAGGGGACACGCAATAGAATGCAGAGTTAATGCCTATGATTCTGACAATGGCTTCCTACCCAGTGTAGGTAAGATAGAAGTTCTAAATATGCCAGGTGGATATGGAGTTAGGGTAGATAGTGCTATTTATCAAGGCTATGAGGTTCTTCCTTTTTATGATTCTATGTTGGCTAAGGTAATAGCCTACGGTAAGGATAGGAAGGAGGCTATCAGGATAATGAATAGGGCTTTGGGTGAATTCGTAATTGATGGTGTAAAAACTAATATAGGATTTAATCTTGATTTAATAAATGACAAAGTCTTTATTGAAAATAAATACGATACATCATATTTAGAGAGGAGAAAAGATGATTTTAGAACACTTTAAGCAT
Source organism: uncultured Peptostreptococcus sp. (assembly GCA_963520775.1). Taxonomy (GTDB): domain Bacteria; phylum Bacillota; class Clostridia; order Peptostreptococcales; family Peptostreptococcaceae; genus Peptostreptococcus. The sequence goes on along the minus strand of CAUQSL010000007.1, from coordinate 32,834 downwards.
AAAACATACAAGGCAGTAAAAAAAGTAGATATTCAACCAGATTGTGTAATAAAGTGCCCTAAGTGTGAATCTCTTTTCTTTATTGATGATATGGACCATATCAACAAGCTATGTCCTCATTGTGGAAAGTACTTTAGTATGACTGCTAGAGAGAGGATATCCAGTATAGTTGATGAGGATTCCTTTGTTGAATATTTTAGAGAAAAAAAAATAAGGGATCCCCTTAAATTTCCCAAGTATAAGGACAAGCAATTGAGTCTTAGACGAAAGTATGAAATTGATGAGGGGGTATTGTGTGGTACGGCCTGTATACATGGTATAAAGATTGCCATTGCAGTTATGGACACAGACTATCTTATGGGTAGTATGGGAACAACTGTTGGAGAAAAAGTAACTAAGACAGTTGAGCTATCCATAAAAAAGAAGTTACCTCTTTTGATATTTTCAGCTTCAGGTGGTGCTAGGATGCAAGAGGGTATGTTCTCACTTATGCAAATGGCAAAGACTTCTCAGGCTATTGCAAGGCACAAAGATAAGGGACTTTTATATATATCTATAATGACAAACCCAACAACAGGTGGTGTAAGCGCTAGTTTTGCCAGTTTAGGAGACCTAGTAATAGGTGAGAAAAATGCTCTAATTGGTTTTGCAGGACCTAGAGTAATAAAACAGGTAACAGGAACAGAACTACCTCCTGGATTTCAAAGTGCAGAATTCTTGTTAGAGCATGGTCTGTTAGACATGGTTTTACCTAGGGAAGAGATGAGGTCTGTATTAGGAAATATACTGAAGATACATACAAATACAAACAAGTCTAGGGGGGTGAGAAGATGATGAAGGCCATGGATATGGTTCGTGCATCAAGAGATCCAAGAAGAAATAAGGCCTATGATTATATTAAATATCTTTGCGATTCCTTTATTGAAATGCATGGAGATAGGTTATTCTCAGACGATGATACTATAATAGGTGGGATAGGGTCTATAGGCCCATATTCTGTAATGGTTATTGGACAACAGAAGGATAGAAATTTTGGAATGCCAAACCCAGAAGGCTACAGGAAAGTTCTTAGATTAGCTGAGTATGCAGAAAAGTTCAAACTAGCCCTAATAACCTTAGTAGACACACCTGGTGCAGGTTGTGGTATTGAAGCAGAAGAAAGAGGACAGGCTAGCGCTATAGCAAACTGTATATGCAAATTTTCTTCCATAAGAGTACCTAGTCTATCAATAATAATAGGAGAAGGTGGTAGTGGTGGTGCCTTGGCCCTTAGTGTAACTGATGAAATTTGGATGTTAGAAAAGAGCGTATACTCGATTTTATCACCAGAAGGATTTTCAAGTATACTATGGAAGGAACCAAGTAAGAAAGATGAGGCTGCAGACCTAATGAGGCTAACCAGTTATGATTTAAAGGAAGATGGTTTTGTAGAAAAGATAATAAAAGAAGATGGTGGAGAAATATATAACTTAAAAAATGAAATACTAAATTTCTTGGATAAAAGCTATTCTATTTCTATAGAAAAAACTCTTAAAAAAAGATATGATAAGTATAGAAAAATTTTAGGAGGATAGAAATATGGACAATAATAAATGTTACGAGGATAGTCGTCAAGTTATAAATGATATTGTAGTAGAACTGTTTAAAAATATATTGACAATAGAAGAAAAATCTTTGAAAACTAGGGGTATAAAAGACCTATCTATAACAGAAATTCACGTTATAGAGGCCATAGGTATAGGAAATAGGAAGATGATGTCTGAAATAGCGGATATACTAGAAGTCACAATGGGAACCTTAACTATAGCTATGACTAAGTTAGAAAAAAAGGGATATGTTATAAGAGAAAAAGATTCAAGGGATAGGAGAATCGTGGTATGCAGCCTTACTAGAAAAGGGGTGTTAGCAGAGAAGATTCATAGAAATTTTCATGATGAGATGATTGACCATTTGATGATAGACTTGAAGTTGGAGGAAGAACCAGCCTTGATACAAGCCTTGAAAAATATAAATGAGTTTTTCATCAGGGAATATGGAGGTAAAAATGACGATTAACATAATTTCTACGGGAAGTTATGCTGGAGAAAAGATATTAGACAACGGATATTTTGCCAAAATTGTGGATACAAATGACGCCTGGATACAGGAAAGAACAGGTATCAAGACTAGACATATCTGTGATGATATTACTACTGAGGAGATGGCAGCCAGGGCTGGAGAGTCAGCCCTGAAAAAATTAAATATAGACAGGTCGAGGATCGGTTTGGTTATTTTTGCCAGTGTTAGCTCTGATACCAAGACTCCAGCATCATCTTTCACAGTAGCTGGTAAGTTGGGACTTAGTGGTAATCCAATTTGCTTTGACCTAAATGCAGCCTGTAGTGGTTTTGTCTACAGTATGGCAGTTGCCAGGTCACTTATGGCAGATATGAATATTGCCTATGCCATGATAATAGGGGCTGAAAGGTTATCCAAGTTTGTAAATTGGTCGGACAGAGGCACTTGTATCTTATTTGGTGATGGTGCAGGTTGTGCCATACTAGAAAACTTAGAACTTGCAGACCCAGATGTTACATCTAGTCTGGCCTACAAGCTAGAGATCGAAGGAGACTACCTGGCAGGCAAGTATGACAGCAACAGGTACTTAACCCTGGATTCAAGGTTTAGTCTAGATGAAAAGGAGTACCCATATATAGGCATGAATGGTAGGCAAATTTACAAGTTTGCTACTGATGTAGGTGTCAAGGTAATCGACAAGCTATTAGGTGACAAGGGCCTATCAAGTGATGATATTGAAATAATAGTACCCCACCAGGCCAACAAAAGAATAATTGAGACCCTGGCTATAAAGAGTCAAATACCAGAAGACAAGTGGTTTGTAAACCTAGACAAATATGGTAATACATCGGCGGCCAGTGTACCTCTAGCCTTAAATGAAGTTCTTGAAGAGGTTCTAGTTGATAGGGATATTGACCAGATGGATGGGAAGAGGATACTTTCAATAGCCTTTGGAGGTGGTCTAAGCTACGGCGGTTTCCTACTAAGGATAAGGAAAAAATAGAAAAGATAAAAATATGAGTAGAGGCAAGTTAGAGCGCTTGAAATAAATGAGTCAACGATCAAAAAATCAAGGGATAAATCAATAGACAAGTATAGCAAGCAGTGAAGCGATGAACAAATAAACGAACCAATATAGTAAAAACTAAAAATAAAAATATTAAAGGTAAATGAAAAGGAGATTATAAAAATGATAACAAAGATTAAGAAAATATTAGCAGACCAGTTAGATATAGAACTAGAAGATATAAAGGATGATAGTGATATCCAGGAAGATTTGGAAGCAGATTCACTAGATGTAATGGATATTATGACAGAAATAGAAGATGAATTTGATATAGAGGTAGAGGACGAGGCTATAGAGGAACTGAGAACTCCTAAGAAGATAGCTGATTATATAGAAAAGGTAAAGTAAGAGCCATGAAAAACAAGGAAATATGTACTTTGTTGGGCATAGACTACCCTATCTTTCAGGGGGGTATGGCCTGGGTATCAGATGCTGAATTGGCAGCTGCTGTATCAAATGCAGGTGGCCTAGGCATCATAGCAGCGGGTAATGCACCCAAGGACTGGGTTGTAAATGAAGTAAGGAAGATAAAGGGACTTACAGACAAGCCCTTTGCCCTAAACCTTATGTTACTCAGTCCCTTTATAAATGAGGTAGTAGATGCAGTAATCGAAGAGGGAGTAAAGATAGTAGTAACTGGAGCAGGTAATCCAGGTAAGTACTTTAGCAAGCTAAATGAGCATGGGGTTAAGATAATACCAGTAGTACCATCTGTGGCCCAGGCTATAAGAATGGAAAGAAATGACGGTGTCGTAGCCATGATAGCAGAGGGAGCTGAAGCAGGTGGTCACGTAGGTGTGACTAACACGATGTCCCTAATTCCACAAATAGTGGACGCCGTATCTCTTCCGGTTATAGCGGCAGGTGGTATAGCTGACGGTAGGGGATTTGCTGCAGCCATGTGCCTAGGAGCCAGTGGTATCCAGGTTGGTACTAGGTTTTTGGTGGCTGATGAATGTAATGTCAGCGAGCCTTACAAGGAAAAGGTCTTAAAGGCCAAGGATACTTCAACTTTGACAACTGGCAACTCTACAGGACACCCTGTCAGGGTAATCAAGAACAAGTTTGCCAAGAAGTTCAAGGCCATGGAAGATGCTAGGGTAGACCAGGCAGAACTGGAGGCCTTTGGAGCTGGTGCTCTTAGAAAAGCAGTAGTTGAAGGGGATGTCGACAATGGTTCAGTTATGGCGGGCCAGATAGCAGGTCTAGTTAATAAGAGGGAATCTTGCAAGGATATTATAGAAGATTTGATAAGGGGCTACGAAGATGTAGTCAAGGGATTGGATATTTAATCCAGATTCTATCCCAACTGGTATTTGAGGATAATATGCTACTAGAATTTAAAGAGTCTAGGCCTTTTATGAGAATACAGCTTATATCAGAATATAGCTTGTGTCAAAATATAGGTATCCAGTTGGGTTTGAAAAGTCGATTTAGATAGTGAAAGGATAGGTTAAGAATGAGCAAAAAGATAGCAATACTATTTCCTGGTCAGGGGTCTCAGTACGATGGCATGGGCAGGGATTTGATAACTAGTCCGGTATATAAGAAGGCCAAGGAAATCCTAGATGACCATACATATTCAGTAGTTGAGGAAGCCAGCCTTGACCAATTATCAAAGACCAAGTATGGTCAGGTGGCCATATTCTTAAATAGCCTTAGCCTATATCAAGAACTTAAAGACAGGGTTTTAGAACCAAATGGCATAAGTATATCAGCCAGTCTAGGACTTAGTCTTGGTGAGTATACAGCCTTGTGTGCAGCAGGGGTATTTTCCCTCGATGAAGGAATTGACCTTGTAAAAAACAGGGGGCTTATCATGGGACAAGGAGCTGGAGGTAAGGGATCTATGGTAGCAGTTATGAAGACTAGTCTAGAAACCATTCAAGGCCTTGTAGACCAGGCAAAAGAGGAAAATGTACTAGCTGTGTGCAACCTGAATTCACCAGGTCAAATAGTGGTAGGTGGAGAATTTGAGGCCCTTGACAGGTTTGAAGAAAAATGCAAGGAGGCCAAGATAAAGAGGTACATGAGACTAAATGTTGAAGGTCCCTTCCATACACAAATCTTAAACCAGGCAGCCCAGGAATTTGCAGATGACCACTTGGCCAAGATAGACTACAAGGAACCCAACATGGACGTCTATACCAACCTGTCTGGAAAGAACTACAAGCAGGTAGACTCTATAGTAGAAAATCTCAAGGACCAAATGTGTTCACCAGTCAGGTTTATAGACTGTGTCGAAAATATGATTGCAGATGGTTGTCAGGCCTTTATAGAAATAGGGCCAGGTAAGTCCCTAAGTGGATTTGTAAAAAAGATAAACAAGGATGTAAGGGTAATTAACATACAAAATATATTCGATATAGAGGATATAGATTTGGAAGATTTAAAATAATGCTTAAAGGGTCTAAAATAAAGTAATACTTGGAGGGTTTAGAATGAATGACATAAAGAAAGTTGCCTTCGTGACAGGCGCATCTAGGGGGATTGGTAAGGCCATAGTTGAAAAACTAGCATCTGATGGTTTTAAGGTTGGATTTAGTTATGTAAGTTCAGATGAAAAGGCCAAATCTATAGTTGATGAGTTGACAGTCAAGGGATTAGAGGTATTTTCAGTAAAGTTCGATGTAAAGAACTTCCAGGAAGTTGAAGAGGCCTTTGACAAGATATATGAAGAATACGGAAGGATAGACGTCTTGGTAAATAATGCCGGTATAACTAGGGATAAGTTGTTTTCTAGGATGAAGGAAGATGATTTTGACCAGGTCATAGATACAAACCTAAAGGGTATATTTAACTGCTCGAAGCAGGTGGCAAGAAAGATGTCAAAGCAAAAGTCAGGTCGCATAATAAATATATCATCACTAGCAGGTCTAGTGGGTAATATAGGTCAGGTAAACTACTCAGCATCTAAGGCTGGAGTAATAGGCTTTACAAGGTCTCTGGCAGCTGAATTGGGTGTCTATGGAATCACTGTAAATGCAGTTGCCCCAGGCCTTATAAAGACTGATATGACAGACGCAATTCCAGACCAGATAAGAGAAGGAATGATCAAGACCATACCACTCAAGCGCATAGGCCAGCCTGAGGATATAGGCAATATAGTAGGTTTCTTAGCGGGAGAAACAGGATCATATATCACAGGGCAGGTTATCAGCGTCGATGGTGGTTTATCATCAATATAGGTTGAAAGGAGAACAGGTTTTTTATGAGTAGAAGGGTAGTTATTACAGGGGCTGGTGTAGTCAGCGCCCTAGGAAATTCTGTAGATACCTTTATAGAAAATATAAAAGACGGAAAAAACGGTATTAGTCTAATTGAAGGAATAGATGTAAGTCAGAATAAGGTCAAATTGGCAGCAGAGGTCAAGGACTTTGATCCCAAGGACTTTGATATAGATGGCCACAAGAAAAAGGACAAGTTTGTCCAGTATGCTATGGCAGCAGCTAAGCAGGCTTATGAAAATAGTGAGTATAAGGTGAATGATGAAAATAAGTATAGGACCGGTGTAATTATAGGTAGTGGAATAGGTGGTCTAGTAACAATACAGGATACATATTCCAAGTATTTAGAAAAAGGTCCCAGGAAGGTGTCTTCTCATTTTATACCAAAGGTTATAGTAAATATGGCCTCAGCTCATGTATCTATAAAACTTGGTACTAGAGGAGTGTGTACATCTAGTGTAACAGCATGTGCAACAGCAACAGACTCGATAGGAAGTGCCTTTAGATTGATAAAGGATGGTTATCAGGATGCTATATTTGCAGGTGGCTGTGAAGCATCTATCTGCGAGTTAGGAGTGTCAGGCTTTGAGTCCATGTCAGCCCTAAGTCTTTCACAGGATGTAAATAGGGCTTCTATACCATTTGACAAGGAGAGGTCAGGCTTTGTAATGGGTGAGGGTGCAGGAGTTCTTCTACTAGAATCTCTGGAATCGGCCCTAGCAAGAAAGGCTAATATAATATGTGAGATTGTTGGTTATGGCCAGACGAGTGATGCTTACCACATTACAGCCCCAAATCCAGATGCTGATGGAGCTAAGATGTCTATGCTATTGGCCCTTGAAGAGGCTAATGTAGAACCTGAAGAGATTGACTATATAAATGCCCATGGAACTAGCACACCTATGAATGATGCTACAGAAACAAAGGCTATAAAGAAGGCCTTTGGTGACCATGCTAAAAATCTTTGTGTTTCATCTACTAAGTCTATGACAGGCCATATGCTAGGGGCAGCAGGAGGGGTTGAAGCGATAGTATGTGCCTATGCAGTTAGGGATGGATTTGTTCCCCAGACCCTTAACTACAAGGTGGCCGATGAGGAATGTGATCTAGATTATGTAGCCGATGCTACTAGGTACCAGGAGGTTGGATATGCTCTATCGAACTCACTAGGTTTTGGTGGACATAACTCAAGCCTCCTATTTAAAAAATATAGCGAGTAGGTAGAAATATGTTGAATATAGAAGAAATAAAGAAAATAATACCACATAGGTACCCATTTTTGTTGATAGATAGGGTAGAGGAAATGGAAGTAGGCAAGAGGGTTCATGCCATAAAGTGCATTACGGCATCAGAACCATGGTTTACTGGACACTTTCCAGAACACAATGTAATGCCGGGTGTCTTGTTAGTAGAGGCAATGGCTCAGGCAGGAGCAGTTTCCATCCTTTCTATGGAAGAAAACAAGGGAAAGTTGGCTTTTTTCTCTGGTATCAAGAATGCCAAGTTTAGGAGAGAGGTAGTACCCGGAGATAGGTTGGATATATATGTGGAAATAACTAAGATGAGAAGAAATTTTGGGAGTGGAGAAGGCAAGATTTACTGTGGTCAGGACTTGTGCGTAGAGGCAGAAATAAGTTTCTTTATAGAAAAGTAACTCCATTGAATAATTTATCAATTTATGAGACAACATCTGTAAGATACTTATAGTTATGGATGTTGTCTTTTTGTATTTTTATATCTCTATATAAGTGTTGTTCATATTTTAAAATTCCAGTATAATTTTATCTTAAATTAAGAGGATAATATTTTGATTATTTTAACCAAATCAGCATCCAATCCGTTTTATTGTTGAATTCTATATAATATGGTACAATATAAATAGCAATAAGTTGTGGCGGTGGTTACTCATAAGGAAAGAGGGTGATGCCTATGGAAATATGGCAAAATTCTTTAGAAAGGAGTAACTAGTTTGTTTAAATTAGAGATTGTCCTTCGTATAATCGGCATACTAATAAGTATTCCAAGTTGTATAAAGGCAATTAAAGATTTAATTACAAAAAAATAACCGTCTAACTTTGGCGAGTTACGGTTATTTTTTAAAAATAATCATATATAAACCACCGTCTTTAACGGATTGCTAGGAGGGGAGTTTTAATTCTCCTCCTTTTATTAATTAAAATATATCATAATGCTGGCAATATGTCAAACATCTTATGCTTATTTGCAATGAAAAGTACCTGATTTGAAAGAATATAAAGTAGCTTAGTAAAAAAGGAAATTACAAACAAAATTTCCCACCATAATGAATAATATTTCTCTAAGGTGGTGACAATCTTCGTCTTTTTCGATATAATAGTTAATTATAAAAACATACATACTCATATAAGCCCCTAATATGGTGGGGTGTTTCTACCTATAGCCTTAAACTATAGTCTATGAGTTAGAACTTTGAAGACTTCTGACTCGCTACTGAGTAGGGTCTGTTTTTATTTTATAAAAATCTTTATTGTGTAATATTAGCTAATCAGTAATTTGAGGAGGAAAAAATGGAAGATATTAATGTAAAAATGGACCAAAAAGACCAAAAAGATCAAAAAGACGAATTTAAGACTATGGATGAACTCAAGTATTCGATAGAGTCGAAACCACCAATGGGTGTATCTATCCTATTAGCCCTACAGCATATACTAGCAGCCTTTGCAGGTATAATAGCCGTACCCCTTGTTGTTTGTACAGCCTTGAAATTAAGCGTTGAACAGACTAGTTTGATGGTAGGTGCAACAATATTTGCATCTGGAATTACTACTATATTGCAGTCAAAGGGGTTAGGACCTATAGGTTCAAGGGTTTCAGGTATGATGGGTACTGATTTCACCTTTGTAAATCCATCTATCAGTGTTGGTGCCAAGTTCGGTATAGCTGGTATAGTGGCTGCCACTATTACTGGATCTTTGGTTGAAATAATACTGAGCAGATTTATTAAGCCACTTATGAAGTTTTTCCCACCACTGATCACGGGTACGGTTGTATCCCTGATAGGTATTACCCTATTACCAGTTAGTATAGACTGGGCAGCAGGTGGTGTAGGTGCGGCTGACTACGGATCTATAAAAAATATATCTGTTGCCTTTGTAATTATGTTATTTACTTTATTTTTAAACCACTTTGGTAGGGGTATGTTGTCAACAGCGGCTGTATTTATTGGAATGGTATTTGGATATATGGTATGTATACCTTTAGGAATGGTAGACCTAAAATCTGTAGCAAGTGCTGATTGGATAGCAGTACCAAACATATTACGATATGGATTTCATTTTGACTTAGCATCTACACTTTCTTTTGTGCCTGCCTATGTTGTTTCCACTATAGGTACCGTTGGTATAATGATGGCCATAGGAGAAGCATCAAGGGAAAAAATCGATAGTGACAGAGCTGCTGCCGGTGTATTATGTGATGGAGTAGGTTCTATGATATCAGGCCTATTTGGGGCGGGTCCTAATACAGCCTTTTCGCAAAATGTAGGCCTAATCACCCTTACTAAGGTGGCTAGTAGACATGTGATGATAATAGCAGGTATAATACTAGCTATACTAGGGGTCTTTCCTAAGTTAAGTGCCCTAATTGCAGTAATGCCATCTCCAGTTTTGGGAGGAGTTGGAGTAATAATGTTTGGATTAGTAGCAGCTCAGGGTATAAAGACACTAGCAACGATTGAATTGGGTGATCGTGAGTTATTGATAATATCAGTTGCCTTTGCCCTAGGTGTAGGTGTAACAGTCAAGCCTGAAATATTACAGGGATTACCAAATGCTCTAAAAATGATCTTATCATCTGGTATTTCAACAGGTACTCTAGCAGCCTTGATATTAAATATTGTTTTGGTTGATAGGAAAAAAGGTCTTAAATAAATAATTAATTAATCAATGATAAGGCCCTAGGAAAGAAGAAACAGAGATACAGATAATCAAAAATATAGGCCTAAGTGGGCAAGAATAAAAATAGTTCTAAGGAACAGGAGGAAAATAATGAAATTACTAGAAGATATGATACTAAAAAGGGGTAGGATACTCGATGGTAATATATTGAAGGTTGATAACTTCTTAAACCACCAGATAGATGCAAACCTATTTATGGAAATGGGCAAGGATTATTATGAGCATTTCAAGGACAAGGGTATTACCAGGATACTAACACTAGAGGTGTCAGGTATAGCAATAGCCTTTGCAGCAGCTACATATTTTAAGGTGCCACTAGTTTTTGCAAAAAAGACAGCATCTCTGACTTTAGCAGAAGATGCCTACACGAGTAAGGTTGTATCATATACAAAGAAAAAAGAATACGATATTAAAGTTGATAGAAATTTCTTGTCAGCTGGCGACAAGGTATTGATAATAGATGACTTCCTTGCTACAGGTCAGGCTTTAAAAGGACTTGTTTCTCTATGTAACCAGGCTGGAGCTCAGGTGGCGGGAATAGGTATAGCTATAGAAAAAACTTTCCAAGATGGAGGAAAGATTTTCAGAGACCAGGGTTATGATGTATATAGCCAGGCCATGATCAAGGCTTTTGAAAATAATTCAGTTATTTTTGAATAAATTTTATAGTTATACATAAGAAAATAGGTTCACAATGTAATAAATTTTTATTGTAAGCATGAAAAAAGGCTTATAAATATAAAATTGGAAACTCTCAAGCAAAGTAAATAGATATATTTTTAAGCAATGTAGATAAGTATATCTTATGACTGATATAGATGGTGATGAATATTACAATTTGACGGTAGATATTAAGATTTGCCAGAACATATTGAAATCTATTCGCCACCACACAATTAATATATGGTCAAGAATATAAAATAAGGTAGAGAAATAAGACGCCATATTTATGACAAAAAGGTCATAGGTATGGTGTTTTTTTTGTAAGGAGATTTTAAGTAGACCTAAAAAAGAAGCTGTAAAGCTAGTAAAAGTGACTTGAATTATAGTGTAGTTTGTATTATAATTAATAATACAAACTAAGTATCATATATTATAATACAAATAAGACTTATAATATAATACGAATTAAGTATTATATATATCAATACAAAGAAGGCTTATAAAATAATACAAATTAAGTATTATATATATCAATACAAAGAAGGCTTATAAAATAATACAAATTAAGTAGTATATATGTCAATACAAAGAAGGCTTATAAAATAATACGAATTAAGTATTATATATAGTGATACAAAAAAGACTTATAAAATAATAAAACATGTAACTTGTAGTTTGAGATAGGAGGAACTAATATGATTATTTCTTTAGACACATCGTCTAGTATACCTATTTATGTCCAGCTAAGAAACCAGATAGTCCTGGGCATAGGTAGGGGTGAATTGAAGCCGGGTGAGAGCCTGCCAACTGTTAGGCAGATGGCCAAGGATGCTGGCATCAATACCATGACTGTCAATAAGACCTACCAGATTTTGAAGACAGAGGGCTTTATAGAGATAGATAGGAGGTCTGGTGCATTTGTATCTAAAAGCCAAAGGGTTGACAAGGACTTTGAGGAGAAGTTTGAGTCAGACTTGACCCTACTTATGGCTGAAGCCAGTGTTAAAGGGATGGATAAGGAAGATTTTCTGAAGATATGTGAGAGGATCTTTGCAGGTCTTGAGCCTTGCCAAGAGTTTTAAGGAACTCTAGGTATTTGGTGATAATTTTAGACTTTTTTTAGGGGTTTAGATAATAGGGGGTGTTTAATGTGAATATATTGTTATTAGTTGTAATTGGTATTTCTAATCTTATCGTCTATCTAGCATTTGGTATGGTAATAAGAAATATTTTGGAATATAAAAATGGTATGATTTTAGGTATGCATGTAGACCGTGACAGGCTAGAGGACTTAGACCTAGTCGCCCTACTTAAAAAGTATAAAAAGAGGTTAGATATTTTCAAATTAATCCTGTTTGGAGGATCAGTTATTACATTAGGGATGATTTTAATTAACCTTACCATATTCATAATAGTCTATATGACCTGGATTATATTTATAATTGCCTACTACCAGTATATTTCCGTATTTTGTATGAGGGATATATACAGGCTAAAGGAGGACAAGGGATGGCTGACAAAGGGATCTGGCCTGGTAAAGATAGATACTAGTGTATCTAGCATGGTTGATAAAATTAAAATACATCCACTTGTCCACCTACCTTTTATGCTTATCTATACACATTTGTTGATAGATAGCCTAATAGGGGGAAAGATATTTACGGCTGTAACCAAGGGTATGCTACCTAGTGACTATCAGGATTTTAGGTTTGCTTGTATGATAATTATAGCTATCGGTCTAGCTATATCACTATCCTTTCTTTTTATACATATTATATACGGTGATAGAAAAAATCAGGTATACTGTGAGGACAGTAAAATTAACTACATGGCCAACAGGGTAGACAAGCTATACTGGTCCAGGGCCTGCCTAATAGGGGATATAATGGTATTCTTAACAAATGCCTATATACTTTATAGGCTGTATAAAAATGTCTGGTTATATGATATAGACTTTGGAATATATATAGGAGGACTGGTTATATCAAATATAGTAGTAGTATTTGTAGCCAAGATAATCAATACTAAGAAGAATGACATACTTAGTCAGGCCAAAAATATTGAATATGTAGATGATGACTATTACTGGAGAAAGGGTTGGTACTCCAACCCGAACGACAAAAGAATTTTTGTACCTAGTAGGTTAAATAGCATGAACCAGGAATTTAATATGGCCAAGAAGTCTGCTATAGTAATAAACATAGTTCTTCTGTTGATAATCCTGGGAACTTTTATTATATGTCTGGTTCCTATCGATAAGAATGTAATAGTAAGGATCAACAAGGACCAGATAAGTGTAAAGTCAGGAATGTATGAGACTGATTTTAGGAGGTCAGATATTTTAAACCTTGATATGGTTGATGATTTGGAAGAGGATTACTATATAAGGACTAATGGAATAAGTATGGGAGAAATTGATATAGGTAGGTTTAGGGGGAAGAAGTCTGGCAGGATAGACCTGTATATCAACAGTGCTAAGAGGCCACTTGTAAGGATTAAGCTCAAGAATAAATTGGTCTATATCAGTGGTGATAAAAATAAAAATGCAGAAAAAATATATAAGTTAATAAGTGGGAAGTAAGAGGAAGATCTTATTTAAGTTTAGGGAAATGTATTAATTGTAAATATATTTCCCTATTTATCTTAAATATCTTTTTTTTATGTCCTTTATATGCTAAACTAGAATTGTGAACTTATATGTAAATATTGATATAATATTAGGAGAAATTATATGTCTAATTTTAGAAAAATTATAAATCTAGTTTATTGTTTGATTCTGGTATGTATAGTGGTAGTCTTATATTCAATGGCATTCGATTTAGAATTTATGAAGTCTTTTGTAGGTCCTATCAGGAGGGATGCTAGCTACACTATGATATTAAATATACTTGTGGTTTTGATTGTGGTAGTAACATGCTTAAGGGCAATATATATACTATTTAAAAAGTCATATGATAGCTATGTGGTCTTATTTGAAGATGAGGGTAGTATCAGGATATCCGACAAGTCTATAGAAAGAACTATCAGACATGCTGCAGACCAGATTGAAGAGATAGACCAACTGGACATAAGCGTCAAGGCCATAAACAATAATGAAGTAAATCCAGATGTGAAAATAAATATAAAATGTGGACTTGACTATACAAAATATGTGAAGTCAAGATACTTTATAGAGGAAGGTCTTGTTGAGGACCAGGTATTTGCCAGTGTAGACCAAGAAGAGTCCGATTTTGACCAGCTTGATCCAGAACAAAACCCAGGGGGTGATGCTAGCCAGATAGGAAACCATGGTGCAGACCTTGCACTAGAAGTTAACAATGCTAGGGGTCAGGCTCAACTGAGACCTGAGGACAGTCAGGGTGACTACTACACTGTGAACAGGGATCAGGCTATAGGTATGACAGGTCTAACTAATATGATTCAAGAAGAATTACACAAGGCAGTTGAAAACTTTATCGGCCAAAGGGTAGATCAAATAAACATTAAATTCTATGATGTAGAAAAAAAGAAGAAGGACAACAAGTCTAAGAAGTCCCCGAAGAAATCCAAAACTGGAACTGAAATTAGGGGCAAGGCTAAAAGGGTTAAGTAAGGGGGTGCCGAAATGATAGATGAAAATTACCATATTGAAGACATTGACGATATATTTGATAGTCAGGATGAACCTGTCAAGGAGGCAACTATCAAGACTGAGCCTGCAAAAGCCAGGATAATATTTGAAGACAGTGTTTCTAGACAAGTAAAAAAGGAAGAACCTGAAAGAGCGTATTCTCAGGCCTATGAAGAGCCTACCTATAAGCAAGAATATTCAGAAAAACCAAGTGGTGAAAAGAGAAAGCCACTAATTGGAGATATTAAAAAGAAAACTTTTGTGGAAAAACTAGAGGGAATCTTGCTAGCTGCCTACGAGGACAAACCAAATACAGTTGTAGCTACCATAGTTGGAATTATAATTGCAATTTTATTTTTATGGATTGGTTTTTTAAAAACATTAGTAATAAGCCTAGTAGTCCTTGTAGCTAATATCATTGGTCAGTTATTTGACCAGAATCCATTTGTTGTAAGTGTTTTTGATACAATAATTAGGAAGTTAAAGTAGCTATAGGGTAAAAGTTACTTGGACAAATGCTAGTATGTGTGAGCAATACAAGTACAGAAGTACAAGAACCAGTATATGTGAGCAAATACCAGTAGGGAGTACAAATACAAGTCTATGGTTACAAATATAAGTATATGAGTACAAGTACCAGTACCAGTATATATAAGCAAGTACCAGTAGGGAGTACAAATACAAGTCTATGGTTACAAATAGAAGTCTATGGGTACAAATACAAGTACAGGAAATCAAATACCATTACAGGCGTACAAAAAGTTTAATAGTGAGGTGTAAGGATGGAATATAAGGATAATGTAGAAAGTAAGAGCAAGTTAATATTTGAAGAACAGGTAATAGCTAAGATAGTAGCTATGGCTATTAAGGGTCAAGACGGAATTACAACAGTTAAGAGTAATGGAGCTTTTTCAGGAATAGTTGGTAGGGGCAATGAAAGTAGCGGTATCAATGTAGAAGTTGGAGAAGAAGAAGTAGCTGTTGACCTTAGATTATGGCTAGAATTTGGAAAAAATGCTAGGGATATCTACACGAAGCTTAAGGAAATAATTGAAGAGCAAGTAATGAGCATGACAGGACTAAGGGTTGTAGAGGTAAATGCAAAAATTGAAGACGTCTTAAGCCCTGATGAATTCAGAGATAGGCTTAATGGCTAGTAGCAAGGTAGGGCAGTTGTACTAATGTATAGCTGCTTTTTATATAAAGGAACTAACTCATATTTTATGTAAAGAACCGTATTAATATAAAGACTAGTGGCAAAAAATCTTGAATTTGAGAATAAGTATTTATATGATAAGTAATAAATAAGTGTATATGATAAATAGATAAATAAGCTCATACGACAGATAGTAAATAAGTGCATATGATAAATAGATAAATAAGCTCATACGACAAGTAGTAAATAGGTGCATACGACAAGTAGTTAATAAGTGCATACAACAAGTAGTAAATAAGTGCATACAACAAGTAGTAAATAAGTGCATATGATAAATATATGAATAAGCTAATACGACAAGAAGTAAATAAGTGTGTATGATAAATATATGAATAAGCTAATACGACAGGTAGTAAATAAGTGTATATGATTGGTACATATATACATGATTAATAAGAAAAATTATGATTAGGTAATTCTTAGGAGAGTTTGTTAAGATGAAGATAAGAGAAGTTGAAAATGGGATTGTACTAGAGGATATAGAAGATTTTGAACCTGCCCACGTATTTGATTGTGGCCAATGTTTTAGGTGGATTAGACAAGAAGATGGATCGTATACAGGGGTTGCCATGGATAGGGTTATCAATGTTAGTAAAGAGGGTGATTCTATCCACATAGACAACACCAACCTAGAAGATTTTGAAAATATATGGTATGAATATTTTGACCTTGGTAGGGATTATGGGGTGCTAAAGAAGGACCTAGCCAAGCATGATGAAAATTTGAAAAAGGCAGTGGAATTTGGACCAGGTATAAGAATTTTAAAACAAGATGGCTGGGAGATGTTGATTTCGTTTATAATATCGTCAAATAATAGGATACCTATGATACAGAGGGCTATTAATAATATTTCAGAAAGGTATGGGAAGAGGATAGGTAGCTACAAGGGCAAGAACTACTATGCCTTTCCTAGACCAGAGGAGTTGGCCAAGGCAAGTATAGAAGACCTAAGAGCTTGTAAGACTGGCTTTAGGGACAAGTATATATATAATACTACAAGGTCAGTAATAGATGAGAATATTGACTTGAATTCCTTCCTTGATATGGACCATGAAAAGTGTCATAAGGAGCTTATGAAGTTCAAGGGAGTAGGGGCCAAGGTTGCCGACTGTATAGCCCTATTTGGAATGAGAAAGTATAATTCTTTTCCAGTAGATGTGTGGGTAAAGAGGGTCATGCAGGAATTTTATGGTGCAGAGGACATGAGTCTGCCTAAAATGAGAAAGTTTGGTATGGACCTCTTTGGTGAAGATGCAGGTTTTGCACAACAATATCTATTTTATTATGTAAGAGAGTTGGAGATAGGAAAATAAGGTTAGCAAAACTATAAAATTATTGAGGTAAAATTTAAAAACATTATATAAAAATTATAAAAATTAAAAATGTATTAATCATATAATCAAGTTTAACAATTAAATAAAAAATCCATAGTGATACTTTTGCGGTAGAATTTAGGTGTCAAATCAACAATCAACTAAAAGAGTCATCACTATGGAACATGTGTATTTTACCACAACTAAACACGAAAAAGGGAAATACCTTTCTTATGATAAACTAGTTTGATTCAGATTAGCTTGGAAGATGGATAGTCAGCTAACGAATAGCAAAAGATTTTATATTAAGACATTATTTAAAAACCTGTAGAATTGATTTTGAAATGTCAAAATTTCACGTCATTTAATCTATTGTAACAGATTAACTATCATTTTTAAATATATAACAATAAAAGGAATCCACCAGCTATGCTGGTAGATTAATTTTGGGTAAAGAATCATTTTAGTTGTATAACATTTATTATTTGTTTAATATCTATTTATTATTGAATATGTTGAACTGCTTGATTTTTAACCATTATCAAATATATTTTCTTTTTCATAGGTTTATCAATAGGTTATTCATAAGTTGATAATTTTAGTGTAAAGTTAACTTAAATGTTTTTTTAAACTTTTTGTATAAATTTACTAGAGGCTAGTAATTTCAATATCTATAACCTATTTGCAAAAAAGTATATATTTGTGTCTAATATGCGATAGAATTAATAGCAAATATTAAATGGATAATATATATATTGTTTAAGTTTTTTTTAAGAATTCAGGGGTATACTATTAGCAATCTTAAATAATGAGTGCTAAATAAATGCGGAGGTGTTTAATATGAAAATAAAACCATTAGGAGATAGACTTGTCTTAAAGAAGGTAGAGGCTGAAGAAAAGACGGCCAGTGGAATAATATTGACAGGTGCTGCTAAGGAAAAACCACAGTTTGCAGAAGTTGTAGCTGTTGGTTCAGGAATAGTTGACGGTAAGGAAATAAAGATGGAAGTAGAAGTAGGTGATAAGGTAATCTACAATAAATATGCTGGAACGGAAGTAAAGATAGAAAAAGATGAATTTATAGTCTTAAAAATAGAGGATGTAGTAGGTGTACTAATTTAGTAAAAATAGGTGTAGAGATATATAAGGCATAGGGTCTGTATACAAAAGGAATATATACAAAGTGTATATGAAACATGTAGGTAATATATATAACATATACAGAAACATGTAGGTAATATATATAACATATACAGAATATAGATAAAATATATATGGAATACATACATAACATAGGTAGAACACATATAGAATACATACCAAAGATAAATGCTTATTTGGAAGGAGATTTAAAATGGCAAAGGAAATTAAATTTGCAAAGGATGCAAGAGCCTCTTTGGAAGCAGGTGTAAACAAGCTGGCAGATACAGTGAAGGTGACACTAGGACCAAAGGGTAGAAATGTTATACTGGATAAAAAGTTTGGGGCACCACTTATAACAAATGACGGTGTTACAATAGCCAAGGAAATAGAACTAGAAGATAAGTTTGAAAATATGGGAGCACAGTTAGTCAAGGAAGTTGCAACAAAGACTAATGATGTGGCAGGTGACGGTACTACAACAGCAACAGTCCTAGCTCAAGCTATAATTAGAGAAGGCTTGAAGAATGTAACAGCAGGTTCAAATCCTATCTTGTTGAGAAAGGGTATAAAGAAGGCTGTAGATGTAGCCGTAGAAGAATTAAAGAAAAATTCTAAAGAAATAAACACAGAAGAAGAAATAGCCCAGGTTGGTTCAATATCAGCCAGTGATGAAGAAGTTGGTAAGTTGATAGCAGAGGCTATGAAGACAGTTGGAAAAGACGGAGTAATCACTATTGAAGAGTCAAAGTCTATGGTTACAGAGTTAGAATCAGTAGAGGGTATGCAGTTTGATAGAGGTTTTGTATCTGCTTATATGGTAAATGATGTGGAAAAAATGGAAGCAGTCTTAGAAAATCCGTATATTTTAATTACAGACAAGAAGATATCAAATATACAGGAGATACTACCACTACTAGAAGAACTAGTTCAGCATGGCGGTAAGCTACTTATCATAGCAGAGGACCTAGAGGGTGAAGCCCTATCTACCCTAGTAGTCAACAAGCTAAGGGGGACATTTGATGTAGTAGCAGTCAAGGCCCCAGCCTTTGGTGACAGGAGAAAGGCCATGTTAGAAGACCTGGCTATATTGACAGGAGGTAGGTTTATATCTACAGAACTAGGCTTTGACCTAAAGGATGTCCAGCTAGAAATGCTAGGAAGGGCTCAAACAGTAAAGGTAAATAAGGAAACTACAACTATAGTTGGTGGTGTTGGTGCAAGAGAAGACATAAGTCATAGGATCAACCAGATAAAAATGCAGATAGCAGATTCTACATCAGATTTTGATAGGGAAAAACTAGAAGAAAGATTAGCTAAATTATCAGGTGGAGTAGCTGTTGTCAAGGTAGGAGCAGCCACAGAAGTAGAGATGAAAGAAAGAAAGCTAAGAATAGAAGATGCTTTAAATGCTACTAAGGCAGCTGTTCAAGAAGGTATAGTAGCCGGTGGAGGTACAGCCTTTGTAAGTGCTATACCAGCAGTAGACAAGTTAGTAGATTCATTAGAAGGTGAAGAAAAGTTAGGAGCACAGATAATAAGAAGGGCACTAGAAGAACCGTTAAGACAGATAGCTATAAATGCTGGTCTAGAAGGATCTGTAATTATACAGAATGTAATAAACTCAGACTCACAAGTAGGTTTCGATGCCTTAAATGAAAAGTATGTGAATATGATAGAAGCAGGTATAGTAGACCCAACTAAGGTGAGCAGGTCAGCCCTACAAAACGCCTCATCAATAGCAAGCGTATTCTTAACTACAGAAGCAGCAGTGGCAGACCTACCAGGCAATGATGATATGCCGGGAATGCCGGGTGCGATGCCAGGAATGATGTAGTTTAAAATTGCAATACCATAGAATTATGAAAAATGGAGGTGGTAAAATGGGATTCACAAAAGAAAATAGAGAAGAACTTAGTAAAATCATAGAACTAGTGGAATCTAACTTAGATTTAGTAAAGTCTGAAGAAAATTTTGAAAATGTTCTAAAAATATTAGTTGAGATTAGTGATAAGACACGTGAATTTGTGTTAAATGAACAGAGTGAGTTTATATTTTTTAGTTAGAAATTTCAAAAGGGTCTATAAAGGCCCTTTTTTATTGAAAGATTATAAATATGTAACTAGAAGAAAAGTATATGAAAATCATACCTATTGAATTTATATTACTTTACTATAATAGATGAAATAAGATTGACTTATACGAGCTATAATATGATATAATAATTGTTATAAGAAAATTAAAACGAAAAAATATTTCAATAGGACTTAGATTGTTCGTATATTTATTTGATAAATCTAGTGCCGGAATAAGAAGGGAGAAAATATGAAACACGAGATAGTTCTTGTAATTGATTTTGGAGGTCAGTACAACCAGCTAATTGCCAGAAGAGTAAGGGAAAATAATGTATATTGTGAAATTCTACCATATACTACTAGCATAGAAAAAATAAAAGAAAAAAATCCAAAGGGTATAATATTTACAGGTGGACCTAATAGTGCCTACATAGAAGACTCACCAAAGATTTCATCTGAAATATTTGAAATAGGTATACCAATACTAGGGATATGCTACGGTGACCAGTTAATGGCCCACCTACTAGGTGGTAAGGTCCAGAAGGGGGACAACCAGACTAGAGAATATGGTAAGACTCTTATAGAATATGGTCAATCACCAATTTTTGAAGGAATATCAAGTAACCAGGTATGGATGAGCCATACAGACTATATACTTCAAGTACCAGATGGTTTTGATGTAGTAGCAACTACAAAGAATTGTCCTGTAGCAGCTATGCACAATGTAGACAAGAAGTTATATGGTGTACAGTTCCACCCAGAAGTAGAGCACTCAATTGAAGGTGATAAGATAATCACTAACTTCCTATACGAGATTTGTCAGGTAAGTGGGGACTGGACTACTAGCTCATTTATAGATGATAAGGTAGCAGAAATAAAGGCAAAGGTAGGCGATAAGAAGGCCCTATGTGCCCTAAGTGGTGGTGTAGACTCATCAGTAGCAGCAGCCCTAATGCACAAGGCTATAGGCGATAATTTAACTTGCGTATTCGTTGACCATGGTCTACTAAGAAAGAACGAGGGAGATGACGTTGAGAGAATCTTTAGACAGAAGTTCGGTATGAACCTAATCAGGGTAAATGCTGAAGACAGGTTCCTAGGCAAGCTGGCAGGAGTAACAGAGCCAGAAGCAAAGAGAAAAATAATAGGCGAAGAATTCATCAGGGTATTTGAGGCAGAATCTCAGAAACTAGGAAAGATGGACTTCTTGGTGCAGGGAACAATTTACCCAGACATAGTAGAGTCCGGTAGTGGAGAATCCGCAACAATCAAGTCTCACCACAATGTTGGTGGCCTGCCAGAAGATGTAGACTTCCAGGAAATAATAGAACCTCTAAGAGAATTATTCAAGGACGAGGTTAGAAAGATGGGTCTAGAATTAGGCATAGAAGAAAACCTAATATTTAGACACCCATTCCCAGGACCAGGACTTGGAATCAGGGTAATTGGAGAAGTAACTAAGGAAAAGTGCGACATCCTAAGAGAAGCCGATGCTGTATATATGGACGAGCTAAGAAAGGCTGGCCTATACAAGGAAATATGGCAGGCCTTCGCTACACTACCAGACGTAATGACTGTTGGTGTAATGGGTGACGAAAGAACATATGCCCACCTAGTTGGATTGAGGGCTGTTGCATCAAGTGACGGTATGACATCTGACTGGTACAAGATACCTTATGATGTATTGGAGAGGATCTCAAATAGGATAATCAATGAGGTTGAAGGGGTTAACAGGGTTGTGTATGATATAACTAGTAAGCCTCCTGGAACTATTGAGTGGGAGTAGTTAAGTCACTATCTAAAGCCATTGATTTTACTGATTATTCTAAGGTTTCAAGTGGTTAGCTGAAGATGAAAGCCGTGAGGCAAGAATTGCTATCATGGATTCTGATATCGATGTTATCAGCTCAATTTACTCAATGGAAGAAGATATAATGTCAACATTCTACTTTGAGACTGGTATAGTAATACTTTACTCAGCAAAGGGCGAGAACAAGGTTATAGAGCTATAAGCTACATATTATTTAAGCCTCACTATTTAATGGTGAGATATTTGTTTTTTAGTATCGGAGGTTATACTATGTCGCTAAAAGGTATAATAAAGCAAATTGAACTAGACAAAAGAAATACCGAATATACAAATAAGAACATACCACCAATACTTCAAGTAGATAAGGAAGCTAGGATTCTAATCGTAGGTCAGGCACCTGGAAAAAAGGTGGAGGAATCACTTATTCCATTTAATGATAAATCTGGAGAAACCCTTATTTCTTGGATGGGTATAGATAAAGATACGTTTTATTCTAAAGAAATTGCAATAGTTCCAATGGATTTTTACTATCCTGGCAAGGCTAAAACAGGTGATTTGCCACCTAGAAAATTTATTGCTCAGGAATACCATGGACCTATACTTAAGGAACTAAACAACATTGAACTTACAATTCTTATCGGTAAATATTCTATGGATTACTATATCAAGGGTAGGACAAAGAAGAATCTTACAGAAACAGTCAGGTGCTTTGATGAGTATTTACCTAAGTATTTTCCAATCGTTCATCCAAGTCCCTTGAATTTTAGATGGCAGGCAAAGAATCCTTGGTTTGTTCAAGATGTTGTTCCAGTGCTAAAGAAAACTGTAAAGAAAATATTAAAATAGATTAAAAGGATAGTATAAATTATCGGGTTGGTTAGAAAAATCCATCTCTAAACTATCGGGTTGGTGACTATGAATAAAAGGTTGTATAATATTTAGCGTTGGTGAGAGAAAATTCTCTCCCAACGCTATTTTTTTTATAAAAAATATAATGATTATCAAATATATAAGTACTGTTAATGTACAGAAATATGATATAATATAAAGTGTTTAGAAAATAGAATTATATATAGATTATTAAATTAAAATTATATGATATTAGGAGATCTAAAAAATGGCTGATAGCACAAAGATAGGTTTTGAAAAACAAATTTGGGACGCAGCTTGTGTTCTTTGGGGACATATTCCTGCTGCTGAATATCGAAAAGTAATTGTTGGACTTATTTTTCTTCGTTATATATCCAGTGCCTTTGAAAAGCGTTATGAGGAACTTTTAAAAGAAGGTGATGGTTTCGAAAATGACAGGGATGCATATGCAGAAGAAAACATTTTTTTTGTGCCAGAAGAAGCTCGTTGGAGCAAGATTTCTTCCGCTGCACACACACCTGAAATTGGTACAGTAATCGATGATGCAATGAGGGCAATTGAAAAAGAAAATGCGAGTTTAAAAAATGTTTTGCCTAAGAACTATGCCAACCCAGATTTGGATAAAAGAGTATTGGGGGAAGTTGTTGACTTATTTACCAACGAAGTAAAAATGGATGGAACAGAAGTAAGCAAAGATTTACTGGGAAGGACATATGAATATTGTATTGCTCAGTTTGCTTCCTATGAAGGAACAAAGGGTGGAGAATTCTACACGCCTTCAAGTATTGTAAAGACTATCGTTGCTATACTGAAGCCTTTCAATAATTGCCGAGTGTATGATCCTTGTTGCGGCAGCGGTGGTATGTTTGTACAGAGTGAAAAATTTGTGCAGGCTCATAGCAACAACCGAGGAAATATTTCAGTTTATGGACAGGAATCTAATGCAGATACATGGAAGATGGCAAAAATGAATATGGCAATAAGAGGAATTGATGCTAATTTCGGTTCTTATCATGCCGATACATTTTTTAATGACATCCATAAAACATTGAAATCGGATTTCATTATGGCAAATCCTCCATTTAATCTTTCTAATTGGGGCGCAGATAAATTAAAAGATGATGTTAGATGGAAATATGGAACTCCACCATCAGGAAATGCAAACTATGCTTGGATACAACATATGATTCACCACTTAGCACCTAATGGGAAAATAGGCTTAGTACTTGCTAACGGAGCATTATCATCCCAATCTTCTGGAGAAGGGGAAATCCGAAGAAAGATCATAGAAGATGATTTGATTGAAGGGATTGTAGCTTTACCGACACAGTTATTTTATAGCGTAACTATTCCAGTGACATTGTGGTTCATCACTAAAAATAAAAAGCAAAAAGGTAAGACGCTATTTATCGATGCTCGTAAAATGGGATATATGGTTGATAGAAAACACAGAGATTTTACGGAAGGGATACAAGAAGATGGAAGTCTTGGTGACATTGACTTATTAGCTAAGACCTTTGAAGATTTTCAAAATGGAGTATTAGAAGAGAAAAAGGGATTTTCAGCGATAGCATCAATAGAAGATATAGCAAAACAAGATTATATCTTAACTCCTGGTAGATATGTAGGAATTGAAGAACAGGAAGATGATGGAGAGCCATTTGAAGAAAAGATGAAGAGATTGACCTCGGAACTTTCTGATATGTTTAAAAAATCTCATGAATTGGAAGAAGAAATAAGAAAGAAACTGGGGGCGATTGGGTATGAAGTGTAATTGGCGTATAAAAAAGCTATCCGAAATTGCTCATATCAATCCCAAAGAAAGTATTGGTAAAGGCATCATGGCAAAAAAAATACCAATGGATAAATTGCAACCGTTTTGTAGGGATATTACAGAATTCATTTGGGAAGAGTATAAGGGTGGAGCTAAATTTAGAAATGATGACACGATAATGGCAAGAATAACACCTTGTTTGGAGAATGGAAAAATTTCAAAGGTTTCTATTTTGGATGATGATGAAGTTGGTTTTGGATCAACTGAATACATTGTTTTTCGTTCTATTGAAGATGTTAGTGATGCTGATTTTTTGTATTATTTGGTTTGTAGCCCATTGGTTCGTAATCCAGCAATTAAATCTATGGTTGGGTCATCGGGTCGCCAAAGAGTACAAACTGATGTAGTTGCTGATTTGGATATAGAGTTGCCTAATATCGAAGAGCAAAGAAAAATAGGAAGTATACTAAGAGATCTTGATGACAAAATAGCATTGAACAATGCGATAAACAATAATTTAGAGCAGCAAGTATATGCAGTTTACCAAGCATGGTTTGAGGACTTTAATCGGTTTGATGGCATTTGCCCCCAGACGTGGAAGAAAGGTATTTTAGCCAATATCGCTTCTATTACAAGCGGGAAACGTCCTCCGATGAAATCTATCGATAAAACCGAAGAAGCTATAATCCCCCTTGTTGGAGCAGCTTCGGTAATGGGTTATACCTCTGAAGCTAACCATGTTGATAGAATTCTTGTGACAGGTCGTGTCGGTACCCATGGTACTATACAGCGGTTCAATATTCCATGCTGGACATCGGATAATACACTGGTCATCACGAGTGATTTCTATGAGTACACATATCAGATCCTTCAAAGAATTGACTATCATTCCATGAATAGAGGTTCTACGCAACCCTTGATTACCCAAGGAGATATGAATAAAACTGCTATTCTTTTGCCTGACAAGGAGATACTAAATGAGTTTGAATCGCTTGCTGGACAACTCATGGCTCAAGTCGAAGCTAACATTCAGGAAAATGGTAAGATGGCAGAGTTGAGAGACACGCTGTTGTCGAAGCTTATGTTCGGCGAACTCGATGTCTCCGATATCGACTTTTAAGCCATTAAATTATTGTTTAGCATATAACTTACCCATAACTTCTGAGGGTGGCAGAAGTTAATATCGGGGGACTTCCGCCCCGTAGTCGTTCTCTAAGAATAAATAAGGAGGATTGACTGTGAAACAAGATTTAATCAAAGATATTGTTCAAGGAATGTTACCATACTTGAACAACGCACAAAATGAGAAGTTACAAGAAGTTTTGCAATATACCTTTGCAAATTATGATGTAACAGAAAACAAGAAACAAGAAAACAACTCGGAGCAGAACTATATGGAACTGTTTCTGTCGGCAAAACGAATTGAGGGCTGTTCCGAGAAATCCCTTAAATACTACAAATCTACTATTGAAGCTATGCTTGATGAACTCCAAAAAGATGTCAAACGCATAGTTACAGATGATATAAGAAGATACCTGACAGAGTATCAGGAAAAGAAAAAGTCAAGTAAAGTTACAATAGACAATATACGCCGTATTCTTTCAAGTTTCTTTTCGTGGCTTGAGGACGAGGACTATATACTGAAAAGTCCTGTCAGGCGAATACATAAGGTTAAAACCGGCACGAACATCAAAGAAACATACTCTGATGAAGCGTTGGAGCTTATGAGAGATAACTGCACGGAACTGAGAGATTTGGCAATTATAGATATGCTTGCTTCTACTGGTATGCGTGTAGGAGAAATGGTGCTGCTTAACCGCAATGATATTGATTTCAATGAGAGGGAATGTATTGTTTTCGGTAAGGGCAGTAAAGAAAGGGTTGTTTACTTTGATGCAAGAACAAAGATACATTTGCAGAATTACTTGAAAAGCAGAACAGATGATAATCCGGCGCTTTTCGTATCTTTGAAATCACCTCACAAAAGACTGAAAATAGGAGGGGTTGAAGTGAGATTAAGAGAATACGGAAAGAAATTAGGTTTGCAAAAGGTACACCCACATAAATTCAGGCGTACCCTTGCAACTATGGCAATAGATAAAGGAATGCCCATTGAGCAATTACAACAGCTCTTGGGGCATAGAAAGATAGATACGACCTTGCAGTATGCAATGGTAAAACAGAGCAATGTAAAAATTGCTCATCGAAAATATATTGGATAGAGAGGAAAAGATTATGGCCGAATGGAAATTAGTTAGACTTGGTACAATAGTTTTGACAAATCAGGACACATATTCTTCAAAAGAGAATTGGCAATTTGTAAATTACTTGGATACCGGTAACATTACTATGAATCGTATTTCTGAAATACAATATATCAACACATCAATGGATAAGCTACCGAGCAGGGCAAGAAGAAAAGTAAAATCGAATAGTATTATTTATTCAACCGTAAGACCTAACCAGTTGCACTATGGAATTATCAAGGAACAGCCCAAGAATTTTTTGGTATCTACTGGCTTTGCAGTCATTGATGTAAACACAGAGAAAGCGATTCCAGACTACATATATTATGTGCTAACTCAAAAAGAGATAACAGAATATTTGCAAGCAATAGCAGAACAGAGTGTATCGGCTTATCCGTCTCTAAAACCATCAGATATTGAAAATTTAGAAGTGCTACTTCCTGATATTGACACTCAAAAAAATATTGTTGCTATTCTCAGTGTTATAGATGAAAAAATTAGGCAAAACACAGAGATAAACAATAATTTAGAGCAGCAAGCTCAGGCGATATTTGATAATATGTTTCCTGACATTTCAAATGGTTATTGTACCATAGGTGACTATATCACACCCAGACGTGGAAAAAGCTTACTTTCTAAAAATGCAATTTTTGGCGATATCCCCGTAATTGCTGGAGGATTAGAGCCCTCTACATATCACAATGTAGCGAATACTCAATCGCCAATACTTACAATTTCGGCATCAGGAGCTAATGCAGGGTATGTAAGTCTATGGAATGTCCCTGTTTGGTCGTCAGACTCATCTTTTATTGATAGCTCAATGACAGATGATGTTTATTTTTGGTATGTACTTCTAAAAAAACGCCAAAAAGAAATATTTGACGCTCAAACAGGTTCGGCTCAACCGCATATTTACCCCAAACACATTGCTTCTATGTCCATATCAAGTTTAGATATTGAAGAAGTTCATAGTTACACATCAATTGTTACACCAATTTTTGAAATGATAGGACAGCACAAGGAGGAAAACACAATATTAGCTTCAACTCGTGATTCGTTATTGCCCAAACTTATGTCCGGCGAACTTGATGTCTCCAACATCGACCTTTAAGCCGCTAATAGATACAAAAACTGCTCCGTAGTTTCATCATTACCGCCTCTGCCAGACACCTTGACGTCCGGATACAAGCATCCGTTTGGATTCGGTGTATGCCTACGCTGCTTCACAGCTATTCGTGCGTTGCGCGGACGAGTCGGTAAATTATTGTTTATCTCTGCCACAAGTGGTAAAATTTATAAAGTAATGAAAGGATATTAGAAATGATTACTAACAAAAATGAGATAGTTTTAGCTATTTGTTATGATTTTGATAAAACTCTTTCACCAAATGATATGCAAGCTCAAGGATTTATACAATCATTAGGACAAGAAGTTGAAAAATTTTGGGCTGAGTCCAATAAACTAGCTAGTGATAATGATATGGATCAAAACTTGGCATGGATGTATAAAATGGCTAAAGAGTCAAGAGGAAAGCATATTATTAATACAAGGACACTAAACGAATATGGTTCAAAGGTTGCTTTATATCCTGGAGTGAATACCTGGTTTGATAGGATTAATAGATATGGTCAAGAAAAAGGGATAATGGTAGAACATTACATCATTTCATCAGGTTTGAAAGAAATGATAGAAGCGACTGAAGTAGCAAAATATTTTAAAAAAATTTATGCGAGCTCATTTTACTATGACGAGGATGGGGTAGCAGTATGGCCTGCACAGTGTATTAATTACACTAATAAAACTCAATTTTTATTTAGAATAAAAAAGGGTGCTCTTGAAGTTAATGACGCGAAAGTCAACGACTATTTAAGTGAAGATAAAACTAGAGTTCCATTTAGAAATATGGTGTATATTGGAGATAGTGATACGGATGTGCCTTGTATGAAGCTTGTGTCAATAAATGGTGGATATTCTATTGGTGTGTACGGAAAAGAGTCAAAAAATAAAGTATTCAAGATGATTGAAGAAAAAAGAATAAAATATTTTGCTGAAGCTGATTATAATGAAGGGTCTGAATTGGAAATTTTATTGAAAAATATTATAGATAGAACGGCACTTAATGAAATATTAGAAATTAAAAATTTAAAGTGTATAGAGGAAATGACGATTGAGAGGAAAAATAAGGATGAAGAATTTATTAAAAAAGAAGATTTGATTGATAAATTGAATGAGAGTTCATCATTTTCCGAAACACATGAAATAATAAGTTTAATGAGTGCTATAAATAATTGGGAAGATAACCAAATTAAAAGAATATTAGAAATTGGAACATTAAATAGTCAGGTTAAATATATTTTAAAAGACATAGACATAATGAAATTTTATAAAAAAATAAGCAATGGCATAGATGGTGAGTATGCAGAAAAAATTCATGAACTAATAAAATCATAGGAGGATATCAATGGTAATTTACACGGAAGCATCATACGAAAATTCAGTAATTGAGCTATTTAGAAATGACTTAGGTTATGAATATGCATATGGTCCAAATATTGATAGAGATTTTTACAGTCCGCTGTATGAAGATATATTAATAGATTCGCTATACAGACTAAATAAAGAATTACCAGACGATGCTATTCAAGAAGCAATATATAAACTTAAAAATTTTGAAAATGGAGAACTTGTTCAAAAAAATGCTGTTTTCATGGACTATCTACAGAATGGTATACCAGTTAGGTCTTTTGTTGATGGAGAGGAACGTTCTTCAATAGCGTATATAGTAGACTTTAAAAATATCGATAATAACTCATTTATAGTTGCTAACCAGTGGGCCTTTATTGAAAAATGCAAAAAAAGACCTGATATAATATTATTTTTAAATGGATTACCACTTGTATTAGTTGAACTTAAGTCTCCATCTCGTGAGGAAACGGATGCGTCTCAAGCTTATAGGCAACTTCGCAATTATATGCAAGAAATCCCTTCGATGTTTATTTACAATGCTATTTGTGTTATGAGTGACCAGTTGATGTCTAAAGCAGGTACTATTACTTCTGGAGAAGATCGCTTTATGGAGTGGAAAACAAAGGACGGGAACTACGAAAATACACAGTATGCCCAGTTTGACACTTTCTTTGAGGGAATGTTTCAAAAAGAAAGACTGCTTGATATAATCAAGAACTTTATTTGCTTTTCAAATGAGGGGATTAACACATTTAAAATCCTTGCCGGATATCATCAGTATTTTGCAGTAAGAAAAGCTATCGAATCCACAAAACATGCTACTATTACCGATGGTAAAGGCGGTGTTTTCTGGCATACACAAGGAAGCGGTAAATCACTTTCGATGGTTTTTTATGCTCATTTGTTACAGGAAGCATTAGATAGTCCAACCATTGTTGTACTTACCGACAGAAATGACCTTGATGACCAGCTTTATAGTCAATTCGCAAAGTGTAAGGATTTTTTAAGACAAGAACCATTACAAGCAGAAAGTAGAGAGAATCTAAAAACTTTACTTGCTGGCAGACAGGCAAATGGTATTATATTTACTACTATGCAGAAATTCGAGGAGTCTAATGAGCCTTTGTCTGAACGTCATAATATTATAGTTATGGCTGATGAAGCTCATAGGGGACAATATGGACTCGCTGAAAAAATAAAAATTACAAAGAACGAAGATGGGGAGGAAGTGGCAAAGCGTGTTATTGGAACAGCAAGAGTTATTCGTAATACGCTTCCTAATGCCACATATATAGGATTTACAGGAACGCCTATTTCATCAAAAGATCGCAGTACTCGTGAGGTTTTTGGAGATTATATCGACATATACGATATGACACAGGCAGTAGAAGATGGTGCAACGCGTCCAGTTTATTATGAGAGTCGTGTAATTAAGCTCAATCTTGACGAAACTACCTTAAAATTAATTGATGCTGAATATGATTTGATGGCTCTCAATGCTGATGGGGAAGTTATCGAAAAGAGTAAGAGAGAACTTGGTCAGATGGAAGCGGTTCTTGGAAATGATAATACTATAAATTCCCTTGTTTGTGATATTCTTGATCATTATGAAAATAATAGAGAGAATCTGCTTACGGGTAAGGCTATGATTGTTGCGTATTCTCGCCCTATTGCCATGAAGATTTATAAGCGAATATTAGAACTTCGACCAGATTGGATTGAGAAAGTAGGTGTTGTTATGACTTCCGGAAACAATGATCCGGAAGATTGGAGACAAATTATCGGTAATAAACACCATAAGAATGAGCTTGCAAAGAAATTCAAAGATAATAGTAGTCCTATGAAGATTGCGATTGTCGTTGATATGTGGTTAACAGGATTTGATGTTCCTTCTCTTGCTACGATGTATGTATATAAACCTATGTCTGGACATAATCTTATGCAAGCAATTGCTCGTGTAAACCGTGTATTCCGTGATAAAGAAGGCGGGCTTGTTGTTGACTATGTTGGAATTGCTACTGCTTTGAAGCAAGCAATGAATGACTATACTTCTCGTGACAAAAAGAACTACGGTGATACAGATGTCGCGAAAGTAGCGTATCCAAAGTTCTTGGAAAAATTGTCTGTTTGTCGTGATAAGTTCCACGGATTTGATTATAAAATGTTTATGGATGGAACAGATCTTGAAAGGGCAAAGACAATAAGTGGTGCTGTCAACTTCATTATGAGTATAGAAAAAGCTGACGATAAAGACTCTTTTGTAAAAGAGGCTCTCATGCTTCATCAGGCTCTTTCCCTTTGTTCCTCTTTAGTTGATGAAGATAATAGATTTGAAGCAGCATTTTTCGAGGCAGTTCGAGTTCTCGTTCTTAGACTTACCAATACAGGTGTTGGCAAGAAAATTTCATTACCAGAAATGAATGCAAGAATAAATGAACTTTTGAAACAGAGTATTAAAAGCGATGGGGTAATAAATTTATTCTCGGACATCAAAGAAGAGTTTTCATTGTTTGACCCAAAATTTCTTCAAGA
Source organism: uncultured Peptostreptococcus sp. (assembly GCA_963520775.1). Taxonomy (GTDB): domain Bacteria; phylum Bacillota; class Clostridia; order Peptostreptococcales; family Peptostreptococcaceae; genus Peptostreptococcus. The sequence continues at coordinate 833 of CAUQSL010000007.1, read as the reverse complement.
GGTCGCAAATATGAAAGAGAAAAATCTTGCAGTTGAACTATTGAAAAAATTAATATCAGAGCAGGTTTCAGTATACCGTAGAACAAATGTGGTAAAGTCACAAAAGTTCAGCGAAATTATGCAACGTGCACTAAACTCTTATCTTAATGGTATGCTTACTAATGAAGAGGTAATCGAAGAAATGTTAAATTTGGCTAAGCAAATTGCTCAAGCTCAAAAAGAGGGAGATAAACTAGGTTTAACAGCTGATGAGCTTGCTTTTTATGATGCCTTAACAAAACCACAGGCAATTAAGGACTTTTATGAAAATGAAGAGCTGATTGCTATTACAAAGGAACTGGCTGATACACTACGTAGGAACAAGACTATTGATTGGCAAAAACGTGAGTCTGCAAGGGCAAAAATGCGTATGCTAATTAAGAAGCTTCTGAAAAAGCATAAGTATCCGCCTGAAGGTATGGATGATGCGGTGCAGACTGTTATGACACAGTGCGAATTATGGACTGATAATTATAACTTCGAGGAAAAAGGAAAAGTTTATTCGTATATAAATCATGCAGAGAAAACTCTGCCGTTGGTTGCAGAAGATATAGGGAAATATGATTAATTAGTTTAAGTTTCATAGACTTGTGTGTTGAGAGAGGGTAAGTTATGGCAAAAGGAATAATATATTTAATGTCTACAGTCGTTTCTGGTCTTATCAAGATTGGTAAGACAGGAAATGACCAATTTGAAAATAGAATGAGATTTTTAGAGAACAATGGATACGCTAATATCACAGGGTTAAAAAGGGAGTTTGCTATAGAAGTAGATGGATATGATGAGAAAGAAAA
>CAUQSL010000006.1:0-86302 GCA_963520775.1 uncultured Peptostreptococcus sp. | reverse complement strand
AGTCTATCAATGGGATTCATATATGTTTCATCATCTTCCCTGACTTCTGAAGCATCTATCATATCCAGTAGTGTTGCAAAGTTCTTTTCTTCTCTTGGAGCTTCATAAAAAATATAACCTATCAAAGCCGTATAGTAGAGCTTTTCGGCTTTCACCCAAAAATCTTCACCTGCTTTTTCACCCTCTCCCTTGGTGTTTGCAATAATTGTTTGAACCAATTTCAAAATATCTTTCTCAGAACGGATATAGGCAAAAGGATTGTACTTCATGCTCTTTTTGAAGTTGATGGTATTTAAGATTTTTATCTCATAGCCATTATCTTCAAGCATCTTGCCACACTCAATGACTATCGTTCCTTTAGGATCTGTAACACAATATGAAGAGTGCATTTGCATTAGGTTCGGTTTTACATAAAATCTTGTTTTTCCGGAGCCTGAACCGCCAATAACAAGTACATTCTTATTTCTTGCATACTTTGGATTTGCAGGTCTGCCATTCATAGTTAATCGTTCTGTTTGAGTAAGCAAGATATTGTTTTGGAACTTTTCATCCACATACGGCTCTATATCTTTTCTCGTTCCCCATCTTGCTGAGCCATACTCTTTACCTTGTCTAAATTTTTTTGCATTTTTGCCTTTGGTATAGATGATAAATTTAATTATAGCTGCCACGCCCACACTCATTAAAACATCTATTGGATGAACGCTTGGAATAAAACTCATGGTATTAAGTTCTAATATCCCTTGAAAGATTTTGTCTATCACATCACCACCAGTATAGGCTCTTACATGGTGAGAAAAGATATTGCCAACATAGAAAAATGCAAGATAGGGAATATTCTGCTTTAGAAACTTTGCCTTATCTTGCACTTTAAATAAGCCTTTGATGTCTTTTAGTATTTTATCTATCATAGGCTCTGCTCCTTTTGTTTGTTCTTAACTTTATCTTTAAAAACAGTGTTCTTTGCCATCTCCTTGAACTTCTCAATATTTTTGTGAATGGACTCTTTCCTTTCCGTTTTCTTTTCCGATTCTGAAAGAGCGTGTTTAAAGGCTTTATCCATTACTTTCATATCTTTCGCCTGAAAGAATACGGAGTATTTCCCGCTTTCTTTATCTTTCATCACAGAAAACTTTACCCCATATCTGTTCAGCTCTTTTTTCAGTTCCTTCAGCTCCGCTTCTTCTACCGGAATTTCTTCAAGCTGTCCCTTTTTAACCATATCTTTGAGCTTCACTTCATTTCCGTTAGCATTAACCAGCTTTTCAAGTCCTCCAAGTTTTTCTGCTTCTTTCATCAATTTCTTTAATAAGTTCAGAATTAGCTTTCCTGTTACTTTAGCAGCTCTAACTTCCATATTCAGCGTTTTTCTTGCTATTTCTTCATTGATCAACTTCTCTCACCTCCATTCAGCAGTCTGTCCTTATTCCGATTCAGTTTGTCCTTTTGAATAACCTTTCTAAAATCTTCTCCTACAACCATAACAGGAATACACATCTCTATGATTCTTGAGTAGATTCTTTGATACTCTACGCTATCCTTACAATTTTGGATTGTGTCATAGGAAAGATTAGTGGTTAAGATAGTCGGTTTCTGTTTTAAGTACCTGTTATTCACGATGTTATATACTTGCTCTTTGGCATAGCTTGTATCTCTTTCTATTCCTAAGTCATCCAAGATAAGAACGGAAGTATTTACAAGGGATTCAATATATGCGTTCTTGTCAAAATCAAATCCTCCCTTTTGCAGCTCATTGATAATCTGTGCAAAATTTCTTATTTTAACGCCTATTTGATACTGTTCAATAAGGCTATTTGCAATGGAGCAGGCAAGATAGGTCTTTCCGCTACCTACTGAGCCATAAAAAAGAAGTCCGATATTTTCTTTTTTCATTTCCTCATAGTCTTTTACAAAGTTTTTTGCAATGATAAGGCTTTGATTTTCTTCTCCCTGATAATTTTCAAATGTGTATGACCACTGAATAATCGAGTTAAAGCAGCTACTCTTTAATCGCTCTATATCCAGCTGCTTTTGTCTTTCTTTTTCTCTTGCCTCTCTATCTCTATCGCATTTGCAAGAAATCTTAAATATCATCTTTTTATCAAAGAACCCCATCACTTTTCCGTCTTTTCTTTCATGGCAAACTTTACAAAATGCGTGTCCATTCTTGATATATTCTTTTTCAGGATTGAAGCTGTATTCCACATCTTCTATCATCACTTTCTCTAATTCTTTAATCATAAATGTACTCCCTTGTTATATTCCTCCCATGTAGGGATATTGGTTTTTTTCTTACTTCCCTGATCTTTATAAAACCAAGAAAGAATTGTTGCTTTATGGTCTTTATATGTCTTTCCAGTACTTTGAAGATAGGTTGATAGTCTTTCAATGTAGTTATCAAGCTCTCCTGCCATTTTTATTTGTAATTCGCCTATATCCTCATTCTTTAAAAAAACATTTTGAAATGTTCCAAGTCCGTTTTCCCCAAAACTATATTCTCTCTTACTATACTTACTCTTATTATTCTCTATATAGTTAGAGTCAACATTTTGAACTTCCTGAAGTTCATTTTCTTTACTTCTGAGGTTAAAATCTTTTACTTCTGAAGTTAAGTTTTTTGACTTCTGAAAGTCATTTTCTTTTACCGCTATTATGCTCATAAAATCTTTAACATAAATGACATTCGGCTTACCAAGTCCAAGCCTTACTCTTTCAATCAGTCCTATTCCTTTTTTGCTGTCTAACTCGTCCAATGTTTTTATGGCAGTAGGCTTTGAGATATTTCTTCTTCTCATAATTTCTTCAACAGTAAAATAGATAAATACTCTGCCTTCCTTGTCCACCCAGTTATTCTTAAAGGACATTCCTGTGCGTTTCAAAAGCATGGAGTATAGGATAATGGCTTCAGCAGACAGTCCCTTAAATTCTTCTCCGTCTACTAATATTTCAGGCACTTTCAGAAAGTTAAATCGCTCTGCTTCTCTGTTATAGAAATAGTCAAAGTCCATGCAAGATCACCTCCCTCCTTAAAAATTTGCAAAGAAAAAGACGATAGTTTTTTCATCTATCGCCTTTGGTAACCATTTTTATGAAATTTTTTAGATTGATTTTATTGCCTCATTGATACCTTGTAAAAAAGCTATAACAGTTGCACCAACCATCGGTATTCCGTATGGACTAACTAAGAATCCAATAATCAATGCTTCTATTCCGATGGTAACTTCTTTTTGCAGAAAAGATGCAATTGCTCCAAATATACAAAACATCATCAGCAAATATAGTAGGGCTGTTCCGATACCAAGTAGAAATGTCAGAAATGCTGTGAGGATACTTAACACCAAGCTAATTGGGAATAAGATTATTTTTATTATCCATCTCATAATTTCTTATTCCTCACTTTCAAAAACATTCTTTGTATCTCCACACACCATATCAATGCAAACATTCACATCCATATAATTTTTTAAGACTTTTTTTCGTCCTCCCTCTCCGTCTTCTACAAATACATAATGTTTGTAAAACTGCTTAAAATGCAGGATTTTCACGATTTCACTCTTTGTATCAACGCTATGCACTCCACATGTAGTGTCGAAGGAAACATATCCATCATCTTCAATTTATCTAATTTATAACCCCTAGACTCAAATTCAACTATATTTTCAACCAATGACTTAGGGTTACAGCTTACATAAACTATCTCGCCTACACCAAATTCTGCTATATCCTTGACACCATTGCCCAGTATTCCAGCCCTCGGTGGGTCCACTATTATCAGGTCTGGTTTTTCAGGAAGTGAAGTCACTAACTTGACCACATCGCCTGCTATAAATTCGCAGTTATCTAAATCATTAATTCTTGCATTCTGGTTGGCTGCCACTACTGCCTCTTCTACTAATTCTATCCCATATACCTTTTTGGCTGTCTTAGCCATAAGTTGACCAATAGTACCTGTTCCACTGTATAGATCAAATACTACCTTGTCATCACCCTTATCACCAGCGAATTCTCTGGCTATAGTATATAGGTCCTCTGCCCCCTTGGTATTTGTCTGAAAGAATGAAAAAGGTGATACTTTAAACTTAAGGCCTAGAACCTCTTCATATAAGTAGTCCCTACCATATAGGACTCTTAGCTCATCGCATTTAACAGCATCTGCAAGACCATCATTGATTGTATGTAGGACTCCTACTAATTTATTGTCAAGATCTAGTCCCAATAAGAAGTCCTTGTAGTCCTCCATACTGTAGTCTACCTGTGATGATGTCACTATATTTACCATTATTTCTCCAGTATTTTCACCCTTTCTGACTACTAGGTGTCGTAAGTAGCCTTGGTGATTAAAAGTCCTATAGTATGGAAGTCCTTTTTCTTCAAAGTAGTCCCTTGTACCGACCATTATCTTCCTAAAGTCCTCATCAATTATCCTACAGTCATCCACTGTGACTATGTCTATAAATCTTCCAACCTTATGCATACCAAGTGATAGGGGACCATCCTTGTACTCGTCCCCAAAGGTAAATTCCATCTTGTTTCTATAGGCATACTGGCTCGGGCTGGCCTGGATTCCCAAGAAATCATAGTCTTTAATACCAGCTTTGTCGAAGAGTTCTAGTATCTGATTTTTCTTGATTTCTAATTGTTTTTCATAGGGAATGGATAGGATTGAGCATCCTCCACACTGTCTGAAATGCTTACAGACTGGGGCAGTTTCTATATCAGATGGTTCAAGTAGTTCTAACAACTTTACCTCACCACTGTCTGACCTGGATTTTTTTACCACTGCCCTTACCTTCTGGCCTGTGATGCCACCCTTCATCTTTATTCTCTTGTCTTCATAAATAGAGCGGGATATACCTCCAAACTCCATCTTGCCTACTTCAAATTCTATTATATCTTTCCTCTTCATCAACACTTACCTTTCTTATAGGTCTAAAATTTTACAATTCTTATCTGTATTTTTATTTGCTTATTTGTATATTTATTATACTTATTTGCATCTTTTCATACTTGTTAGTATCTTTATCGTACTTATTTGAACATTAATTTACTTATTTATATCTTTGATTTATATCTTTATCACACTTATTTGACATTTATTTACTTATTTATATCTTTATCTTACTTATTTGCACATATATTTACTTATTATATCTTTATCCTACTTATTTGCACATATATATACTTATTTATATCTTTATTTACTTATTTATACCTTTATATATTAATTTATATATTTATTTTTTATAATCAGTGAATTCAATGTATTCTTTTTATATTAGAAGTCTTTCTTTTCTAGTAGTTCCAACTCTTCTTGTGTTAATTCCCTATATTCACCGAGTTCTAGTGATTCATCTAGCTTTAAACCACCCATCTGTACCCTTTTTAGGTAAAGAACTCTTTTTCCAACTGCTTCGAACATCCTTTTAACCTGATGGAACTTGCCCTCGCTGATAGTCACATAAACTTCAGAACGTATATACCCATCTTCACCTTCAAAAATCTTAACAACCTCTAAACTTGCAGGTTTTGTGGTATAGTCATCCCCAATATACACCCCCTTGCTAAAAGCTTCAATATCACTTGCAAGTACCTCATTGTCTATTTCAGCATAGTAGGTTTTAGGTATATGCTTTTTTGGTGATAATACCCTGTGACTGAGCTGACCATCATTTGTAATCACTAAAAGTCCTTCTGTATCCTTATCAAGGCGCCCTACTGGAAATGGGTCAAAGACAAGATATTCAGAATCTATAAGGTCGATAACAGTTTGGTCATACTTATCAAATGTTGCAGATACGCATCCTGCTGGCTTATTCATCATAAGATATATATACTCTCTATACTCTACTAAATTTCCATTTAAGTACACTTTATCAAGATTCGGATCTATATGGTGGTCTGATTTTTTTATTTCCTGATCATTAACTACCACCATGCCTTGCTTGCACATTTTTTTGATTTCTGACCTAGTTCCATAACCTAAGTTTCCAAGTAACTTGTCCAATCTCATAATTTTTCTCCTACTTCAACCCTTATATACCAATAGATATCATATATATTTTCATATGCGTTTTACACACTCTCAACCTACTTCTTATATACTCTTATATGTATTACCTGTTGACATATTTATTTTCGAGTACTCTTATATCTATTACCTGTTGACATATTTATTTTTGAATACTTTTATATATATATTACCTTTTGACGTATCTATTCTTGAATACTCTTATATGCAAATTTACATATTATCATAAATATTTTTTAACTCTTCTTCAGTAAAACTATACTTTGATTCACAGAACTGACATCCTACTTCAGCACCCTTATCTTCATCTATTATGGATTTCAATTCTTTTTTTCCTATTGCAACAAACACATCTCCTACCCTATCCTTGGAACAATCACATTCAAAGGCTACGGGTACTTTGTCTAAAATACTAGGCTCTAACCCTCTTAATACTATATCCATCATATCTTCTGGAGTCAGTCCTTGACTTAACATTTGAGTTACCGACTGTATATTTGATAAGTTGTTTTCTATCTTAGCTATAGTTTCATCACTGGCATCCGGCATCATCTGTACTATAAATCCGCCTGCCTCTTCTACTTCATCAGACCTAGTCAAAACCCCTAGTGATACTGCTGATGGAGTCTGCTCTGACACAGTAAAATAATATGTAAAGTCCTCTGCAATTTCACCACTTACCATCTCATACTCACCATTGTATGGTTCTCTAAGTCCTAGGTCCTTGATTACCCTTATTGTACCTTGGTTGCCAACTGCACCAGCTACATTTAACTTACCATTTGCATAATTTTCAACCTCTACACCCGGATTCGTCACATACCCCTTTACTATACCACTTGAATTTGATGTAGTCAGGATGGTACCAATAGGTCCACCCCCTTTGATAATTACACTTATCTTGTCTCCCTTATTCTTCATCATTAAACCCATCATTGATGTGGCTGTTAGGGTTCTTCCTAAGGCTGCCGTGGCAACCTTTGTGGTATTATGAAAACCTCTAGCTGTTTCCACCATATATTTAGTTGATGCAAAAAATGCCCTTACTTCTTTATTTTTTGTGGTTACCCTTATACAATAATCTTTCATATCCAACTTCCTTTCATTTTCTATATAGTCTATATTTCCTACCTATATATTATATGTTTCTTACCAATATATACTGTATTTCTTACATACTTATACTGTATTCCCTAGATATTTATACTATCTTTCCTAGATATTTATACTAGATTTCCTAGATATTTATACTGTATTTCCTATGTACTTATACTGTACTCCCTAGATATATATACTCTATTTACTAGATATATATACTGTATTTCCTACGTACTTATACTATATTCCCTAGATATTTATACTATATTCCCTACATAATTATTCTTATCTTCTTATAAAATTATATATACTAGGCTTCTTTTATAAGCTATTACTCTGAAAATTCTATTTTACTGCTACGAAAAATATCCTCTCAGACTTTTCATTCACCCTGTCTAGACTAAAATCACCGTATGAGTCTATGTTATCAAAACCTACATTTTTTAGGATTGTCGTAATTTCTTCTTCTTTATGTGCTCTCTGTAGGTGGACTTCCTTATACCTTTCATATAGGTTGTCCTCTTCCTGACATCCTTCATCAAGGTATCCATCTTCTTCTAGATCCAACTTCACGAAAAAGTCCAAATTCATCTCCAAAAGTTGGTTGTTTTCATCATAATAGTTAGTCCACATATACGAAATATCCTCTCTAGACTCACCCATAAAATTATTACCCAAGACCCTACTTAACTTATAGTATGAGCTAATATCAAATACAAACACACCACCTGACTTTAATAGCTCATAGATCTTGGCAAAAATCTTATTTAGATCTTTTAGGCTGGTTACATAATTAAATCCATCACAGGCACATAGGACACAATCAAGGTCATACAAGTCAAAATCTAAGTCAACCATATCTTGTTCTAACAAGACTAGGGGTATACCCATGGCTTCAGATTTTTCTAATGCAAGACCCAACATATCTTCTGATATATCAATACCAGCAATATCATATCCTTTTTTTGCTAGAGGAATTGTAATATTTCCCGTACCACATGCCAATTCCAAAATATTTTTTACACTGGCACCACTTTTATCTATTAAATTTTCTATATGCTTGACCCATGCTTCATAGTCTACATCATCCATCAGTGTATCATACACATAGGCAAAATTACCATACTGGTTCATTTAACTACCACCTTACTTAAAAATATATCATATGTGCATATACTTATACACCCTATTTAACATCCATTATTCAAATACAAATACATACTTACTTATATTCAAGTATATACTTGCACTCTATCCATTATATAACAAAACCGGTCCACATTCACCTTTTTATTGAGTATTTTAAAGCTTAATATCTGTATAAAAAAGCAGTCAAACTTACAAATGACTGCTTTCATAATATATATTTTAGTTAAGTTCGCATACTTTTTCCAAGAGTATGAACTATAAATTTTTGCCAGTCACTTGCTGTCACATCTACACAACACTCATCTGGCAATTTTCACAGATTCCTAGGGTAATTTTTCATGATTTTTATAGTAGGCTATATACTTTTCAATATAGCCTATATTTCGGTATCCATAAACAGGTTTCTTATCCTTATGGCGCTGGTATATATCACTGTTTGCGAAGTTGGAAGGGTTTGTTGCCACAATCTTATAATCATCTAATTTATTGATTTCAGTTTTTCAGTTCCAAGAAATACCCCATAATCTTTCTTTTTATTTATATCATTAAAAATCCCTAACAGACTTAATCTGACCAAAACAACCACGCTGATTATAAGAATCCCAACTGCAATTTTTACACTTTTTTGACTTCAAACCAGTCGTATTTACCAAGTCTATCCATTTTAGGTATTACGATTATAAAAAATGTTTATGTTGTTGTATTAAATATTCTCGCTCAAATTATTATTTCTTTATTTAGAATAAGGCTCTAGTATAAGTTTTCCATCGATATATTCACCTAAAAAAATATCGCTATACTTACTTAGTCCTTGCTTTTCTATTTCTTCGATTAGCCAATCTTCATCCTTACCGATTATCTCTAAAATATCCATTTGCAAGTGTCCATCTGTTATCAGTGGGAATTTTGGATTTTCTTCTCCTGGATGTATAATAATCAACTGTCCATTTTGTTCTGCAACCGCCCTTTTTACATCTCTTATTGAATATATATTGTTTGTTCTTAGCTTAAAAGACACATCATGGGCAGATAGGCCTACTTTTTTACAATTATCTATATTTACTTTGCCATTGTCAATAATTATTAGCGCCTTGCCATCTATCAACTGTTTTGCCTTCACATTATGCTTTTTTATCCATTTTAACCCCATCACAAGGACACACCATATGCACAAAATAGCTATATAGTCTAATATTTTGATATTATTATTATAAATTACACCACCTATAATACCACCTAATACATAGTTTTGTACCTGATCACTTGCAGATGATGGGGTCAAGTTACCCTTACCCGAAATATTTATTATTGTAATCAATGCTAAGAAACCTATTAATAGTTTTATTGCAACCAAAACGAATGTATTCATTATATAGTCTCCTTTTTAATTTTATAGTCTTGTAATATCTAAATTTATATTGCTTAAACATGCCTATAAAGAAGTAATTGCAGCTATAACACCAAATACTACACCTGGTATATTTGATACGATAATGGGCCAGTCTTTCTTTTCTTGGAAAAAACCATAACTGATCCATAGAATACAGTTTATGGCCGCAACCATTGGTTGCAAGAAACCAGTTTTATTCCCATGTATGTTATTCATAATCTGAGGAAAATATGATATATACATAAGCATAGCAGTACATGTTGCTATCCAACTCATAACTTTTAAAGTTTTCTGACTCATAATTTCTCCTTCCTTCAACTTTTTATAAATATTTTATCTTTCTGACATATATTTCTTTATTTCATCGGGAATTAATCTTTTTACATCTCTATTTGGGTATTATATATAATCTTCAAGCTTAAAAAACGGTTCCTTTTTTTCACATTTTTTCTCCTTGTTCTTTTTGAGATAATTTGAGTGATCTTGTCCATCTCGAAAAATCTTATATGATAACCTACCTTTTTCATTTTTGATTTCATAAATCCCATATGTCTTTTTAGTCGTATAGTCAGCTGTCTTAAAATATAGTTTGCTATTTTCAAAGATTTAAAATAAAAATTCCATCTTTGTAATCCCATCTTCAAGTCAACTTCAATGCAAATACACCTTCCATATATCACACAAATATATTACCTATGGTTTTATAGGCATTCTAGTAGATTTAAGAGGAGAGTAATCCTATTTTATCAACTATAATATTCTTGACACAATATTTTTGTCCTCCCTTTTTTAAAAAAAGCAAAACCACAGCCAAGTTTAAACTTGACTATGGTTTTTAAAAATAATTAGCAGTCGAACCACTTAGCAAGTCCACCCTTTGCTGTTTCTCTATACTTATCCATCAAATCAATTCCAGTTTCCTTCATAGTTATAGTTACCTGGTCAAATGAAATAGTATGAGTTCCATCTGTATTTAGGGCATACTTGGCAGCTGCTATCGCTCTTTCAGCAGCCATGGCATTTCTTTCTATACAAGGTATCTGTACATATCCATATACTGGGTCACATGTCATACCAAGGTGGTGTTCTAGTCCTATTTCAGCTGCATACTCTATCTGTTCTAAAGTACCACCGAATAAGTAGGCTGCACCCGCAGATGCCATTGAACATGCAGCACCTACTTCACCTTGACATCCAACTTCTGCACCAGATATAGATGCATTAGTCTTTATTAGGTTACCAATTAAACCTGCCACTATCATACCTTCTATTATGTGCTGTTTTGTATAACCATTATGTAGCATTAGTGAGAAGAATACACCCGGTATTACACCTGCCGCGCCACATGTAGGAGCAGTGACAATTGTTCCACCAGAAGCATTTTCTTCTGATGCAGCTAAGGCAAATGCGTAGTTCAATGTTGTATAGTCTTTTGTTGCTAGATATTTCTTATAGAACTTTGATGCTCTTCTCTTTAGCTTTAACTCACCAGGAATTAACGCTCTGCTCTCAATACCCTTATTTATAGCTTCTTGCATTGTATCTGCTATGCTAGACATGTACTCTAAAAAGTCATCATCTTCCCTATCCAATACATATTCTACAAATGACCTATCATTTTCCTTACAATACTCAACAATATCGTCTAGTTTAGAGTGTTCGTAGTATACCTTTCCGTCTACCTGGTTTCTCTTACCTTCTTCTGCTAGAGTTCCTCCACCAACTGAATAAACAGTCCAACTATCAAGGGAATTACCAGATTCATCTAATGCTTCAAGCATCATTCCATTTGGATGAAATTCTGGATTTATATCATCTCTCCACACGATTTCAACATGCTTTGGAGCTATCGTTTTCTCAACTATATAGTCTGTAAGGTGACCCTTACCTGTAGCTGCTAGAGAACCATATAATGTACACCTATAACTAGCTGCATCTGGATTTTTTTCCTTAAATCTCTTAGCTGCTCTCTGTGGTCCCATTGTATGTGAACTTGATGGCCCACTTCCTATTTTATATAATTCTTTTAATGTATCCATATATTTATCCTCCATTAATACTTATAAATATTCCTGTTTTTCAAACATCATTTATTATATCATACTCTTAATATTAGGTCTATATCCAGAATCTCCAAAAATTAAGCATATTTACTTCATAATTGGGTAAAAAGCTAGTAAATATTTTGATAATAATATATGATTTATATTAGATGTATGTCTTTCGGTCTTTTAGGTCGAAAGTCAGTCTATTAAATATTAAAAGGAGAGGATATAATATGATTTTTAAAGGTTGTGCAATAAATATAATTACACCATTTACAGATACAAATGAGGTAGACTTTGATAGTCTAGGTGAATTAGTTGATACTTACATAGAAATAGGGGCAAAGGCCTTAATACTAGGCAGGTCAACTGGTGAGTTTTATACTATGAGTGATAATGAAATCTTGGAAGTAATCGACTTTGTGCTTAAGAGAGTCAACAAAAGGGTTCCAGTTCTTGCTCAGACAGGTCTTAATGATACTTCCAGGTCACTAATCCTATCAATAAAAGCCAAGGCTTTAGGATTAGATGCCATTATACTAACAGCACCTTATTATAGTCAGGGAAATGAGTTAGGACTTGTTAGTCACTTTAAGTCAATTGCTCTTTCATCAGCTATACCTGTCTTTATAGACAACGACCCTGATAGAACTGGACTTAACCTTTCAGCTAGCCTACTTGAAAAACTGAGTCAAATACCAAATATAATTGGATTAATCGAGTCATCTACAGATCTAGACCATTTGGTTGAACTTGCACCACTGATAAATGAAAATTTTAGCCTTATTAGTGGTAATGACAAGACTATATTAGCTAACTTGGCTATGGGTGCATGTGGTCACATATCCGTTTTAGCTAATATATACCCAAGACCAATTTTCAGAATATATGACAAATTTGAACAAGGTCTTATTAATGAAGCTAGGAGTATCTTAAATGACTATCTAAAACCAATTAACTTGATGAGTCTAGATGTCAACCCTATTCCAATAAAGACTGCTATGAATATGCTAGGCTATAATGCTGGTAACTTCAGACTACCTCTACATCCGATGGATCCAGACAAGGCGTCTCAGATAGCAACTTTTATTATGGATAATGGTCTAGAGAAACTTTAGATTTTTAAGAATCTCCAAACAACAAAAATTTGGTTATTTCTAATTCATTAATATTTATAGAAAGCCTCAACAACTTATTTTCAGGTTATATTTGTTTTATAATTTACGCCCTTCTTATATTTAATATCATAAGAGGGGCTTTTTATATAAAATACCAAAGGTGATTCTAAACTTCCTATTAACCACAACACCAACCTATAAGAAAGTATTATTTATAAAAAAAGTACCGAATGTGATTCTTCACAGTCGGTACTTTTAAGGTATTTTTTATACCTGTTTGATTCATCTTATAATGAAGACTTAGAGTAGAATTCGACTACTAGTGCATCGTTGATTTCGATTGGCACTTCTTCTCTTTCAGGTAATCTTGTTAATACAGCTGAGTAATTAGCCTGATCCTTAGTTAAGTAAGGATATTCATTTAAGGCTGCTGATTCAAAATTAGCCTTGAATAGTTCATTAGTTCTGTACTTTTCTCTTAGAGATATTTCATCTCCAACACTAACGATGAATGATGGTATATCTACCTTTCTTCCATTTACATGGATATTACCGTGAGATACCATCTGTCTAGCCTGTCTAATTGAGTTAGCTAGACCCATTCTGTATACTAGGTTGTCTAATCTACATTCTAGTGTTGTGATAACTGCAGTACCAGTTGTCATTTTAGCCTTCTGAGCCTTCTTCATGTAGATTCTCATCTGCTTTTCAGATATACCGTAGTAAGCTCTTAATCTCTGCTTTTCAAGTAACTGCTGACCATATGGTGTAAGCTTCTTATCACTTCTTGCAGTTCCCTTACCAGCTCTGTTCATTGCCTTTGGATGACCACAAACGTTAAGTCCTAGTCTTCTAGATAACTTAAACTTAGGTCCTCTTGTAATTGATGACATATTTTTTCTCCTTTTAAATATAAACTATGGATGCACACCTTGTGCATTGTCCACTTGAAAAAATGGATGTGTGAAAATCCTATCCTAAACACACCTTAGGAGGAAATTTCGCTACATTGTCCATTTAAAGGCTATGCCTTTACTGTGTATATATTACACGACCAATATATTATACTATATACTAACAAGTATGTAAAGTTTTTTATTTATACTATAGACTATCAAATATGTAAAGTTTTTTATTTGTACTGGTGGATATCTTATAATTTATAATATCAATCCTAAGAACAGGAGGATATTGACATATACATGCCTATACCCTCCCTTATTTTAGATATTAGTCAACCTAATAATAGGTTTAATTTTAGTAAAATATGAATATTCTTATTGCAAGGTTCTATACCAGAATCTTAGCAAAAAAATCTTTTGCCCTATCACTTGTCGGATTATTAAATACTTCTTCGGGACTTCCATCTTCTACGATTTTGCCGCCATCTACAAATATCACCCTGTCAGCAACTTCCTTAGCAAATCCCATTTCATGAGTAACTATTGCCATAGTCATACCCTCATCAGCCAATTCCTTGATTACATCTAATACTTCCTTTACCATTTCTGGATCTAAAGCTGACGTAGGTTCATCAAATAACATCATATCAGGCTCCATTGCAAGTGCTCTTGCTATAGCTATACGTTGCTGCTGGCCACCTGATAATTGAACTGGATAAGCATCAATCTTATCTAATAGCCCAACCCTTTCAAGAAGTTCTTTCGCTTTTTTTTCGGCTTCTTGCTTAGTCTTGCCCTTCACTTTAATCGGAGCTAGAGTTATATTGTCTAGGATTGTTTTATTTGGAAATAGGTTGAAATTCTGAAATACCATACCTATTTTTTCCCTTGTCTTATCTATCATTTTTAGATTTTTAAGTATATCCTGACCCTCAAATATTATTTGACCTGATGTTGGTTCTTCTAAAAGATTCATACACCTTAGGACTGTACTTTTTCCAGAACCTGATGGTCCTATTATAACTAAAATATCACCCTTGTCTACTTCTAGGTCTATTCCCTTTATTACCTCTAAATCTCCAAAAGACTTATGTAGGTCCTTTAACTCTAATAAAATTTCTTTATTGCTCATTGTATTCTCCTATCTTTCAACTGTCATCTTCTTTTCTAGTAAACCAACCAACTTTGACAATGTAAAGGTAATTATAAAGTATATCAATGCTGCAAAAATATATGGTCCAAAACCATTATATGTTGAGTTTTTTACAGAGTTTGCTATAAACATTATGTCTGTTACACCTACAAATGATACTATTGCGGATTCCTTTACCAATGATATAAATTCATTTGCCAAGGCAGGTAATATGTTTTTTACAGCCTGTGGAACTATTATATACCTCATTGATTGAAGATAAGTTAAACCAAGAGACCTACTTGCTTCCATCTGACCCTTGTTTACTGACGATATTCCTGATCTTAATATTTCAGCTATGTAGGCTCCAGAATTTAAAATCAGACCAATCACTACACCTGTAAATGTTTGGTCATAACCAAACATTTGTGGGTAGCTAACATTTAACAGCATAGGCAAACCAAAGGCTATTATCATAACCTGGACCACTAGGGGCGTATCCCTAATAATTTCTATATATATACTTGATATCCACCTCAATACTGGCTTTTTTGATATCTTACATACACATGCTACAAGACCTACTATAAAACCAAATATCAAGGCCAAAAAAGATAATAAAACTGTAACTCCTGCACCCTGTAGGTATGACAGGTAGTACTCATTTACAAAACTAAAATCCATCCTAAACTCCTATATTATAAATACCCTTTATTACTTAGTTTCTTTTGAAACTAGGTCTACTGCGTTAGCTAATATCTTATCATATTCACCACTATCCTGTAATTCCTTAATAACTTCATTAGTTAACTTAACAAGATCGGCGTTATTTCCTTTTTTAATTGCAACTGCCATAGACTCTTCTTCTCCACCACTAGTTAGCTTTAATTTTTCAACTAGGTTTATTCCATCGTATTTACCAACGTTTATACTTGCAACCTTGCTATTTAATATTACAGCATCTAGGTTTCCGTTTTTCATATCTGCAATTAGGTCTGGAACTGATACCAAAGCCTTATAACTAGTAAGTTTTAGCTTATCCTTTACATATGTTTCCTGAGTAGAACCTTTCTGAACTCCTATCCTAGCCTTCTTTAACTGGTCTTCTGTAGTAAACTTATTCACATCTTTTGCATTAACAATTACTGCGTTTTCTCCCTTGAAGTATATATTAGAAAAATCTACTGCCTTCTTACGCTCTGGGTTTGGTGTCATACCTGTTATTACCATATCTACCTTACCTGCTTGTAGGGCTGATACTAAAGCATCAAAATCCATACCCTTTACCTCTAATTCAACGCCTGCTTTTTCTGCAATCTTCTTTGCTAGGTCAATATCTGCTCCAACTATCTTGCTCTTACCACTTTCTGACACTAAAAATTCAAATGGTGGATAGTCTGGAGATGTTGCTACTACTAGTTTTTTATTTTGCTTAATCTGTTCTAGGGCTGATTGACCACCTGAATTATTTGCTGACTTACTACCACAACCAGCTAAACCAACTGCTAAAACTGCTACTAACCCTAATGCCATTATTTTTTTCAATCCTGTTTTCATTTTCTTTTCTCCTTTAAAATAATATAATAATTCAAAAATAAAAGCCTCTTAGCCTTTATTAGCTAAGAGACGAATATACCGCGTTACCACTCTTATTGACAGGTTTAATTCTCTCTTAGGTGAGTTTGCTTAAAATATCTACTAAGACTGGCCAGTTAACCCAACAGATATAATAAAAAATCTCTTAGCTATTTAATAGCTAAGAGACGAATATACCGCGTTACCACTCTTATTGACAATTAATCCTTGTCCTCTCAAACCCTTAAGGCGGGAAACCTATTAGAATACTCAATTTCTTCTAATAACCTCAGAAGCTCTCTTCACTATAAAATCCAATATCAGGCTCGCACCAAAATCCTGACTCGCTGTAAATTCATTCATGCTACTCTCTTCATCACTGGCTTATATTTTTTGTTGTATTTTATTATACGATTAGACTATATAAATGTCAATAGTATTTTTTTATTTTTTTAGAAATTGTAAAGTTTGTTTAGTAATCACTTAATCTATAGACTTTTTCCAATAATTACTTGCCTATCTTCAACTAGGTCCTCAAATACATCCATTGCCTCAATATAGTGTCGACTATTTTGGTGACTTTCAAGACTAGTATGACTTTCCCACCTTTCAATAAAAAAATACTCATTTTCTACAGTATCAGACTTACAAAAATCATATGTGATATTTTCTAACTCTTTTCTTGAAAATTTTACCAAATCATTTGCTACAGCAAGAAAATCTTCTTCGCCACCTGTCTTTACCTTTAACTTTGCAAATACTGCTAACATATTACTTCCTCCATACTACCATAATAAATTTTTAAGTACTTCTATTCAGTATATAACACTTTTAACTACTTTTCTAGTGTATTAGAAAACTCTCTTCAAATTTTTCCGATAATGGGCTTAACTTATTATTTATCTTCTCCTTAAAGAAAACTCCAAATATCAAGGCTATAATCGCAAATACTAGGAGGGACTTGATATCAGTAAGCAAGTTTTTAAGGTAGACTCCCCCTATAGCCTCCCTACATGCATTTATAGCATATGTAAATGGTATAATTGCATTTATAGCCCTAAAGAAACTCGGTGTCATCTGTATTGGAAAGGTACCACCTGAGCCTCCTATCTGTATTACTAGAAGAAACATAGCTATTCCCTTGCCCAGGGTCTTAAAGCACGATACTAGGGTAAATATTAGGACACAAAATGTTGCACTACATAGGGCAAGTATAAATATAAATAGTCCAGGTTCTTTTGCAGTTACACCTAACAAAAACAAGTCTCCCAAAGATATAATCAAGGATTGTACCAGGGATAAGACCAAAAAAAATGACAGTCTACCAAAATACCTGTCTATAGACCTATAATCCTTGCTAGGCTCTGTTGACAGGATTGTAGATAAAACTATGACTCCCACCCAGGCTGCTAGCACACTATAAAAAGGCGTCATAGAAGAACCATAGTTTGCCATCTTATATATTTTTTCTTCTTTTATTTCAACTGGACTTTTAATAAAATCTGCCCTAGCAAGTATATTTGACTTTATCACCTTATTAAAGGCCTTGAGGTCCTTGTTATTTTGAATCTGATCAATCAGTTTAATAGAGTCGGCAATTTGCCCCCTGAGTATATCTACTGAACTTTCAAAGACACCTATGCTAGTCGCTACTCTTGAGTTTAAAGAAGATGCATCATTTATAAAATTATTCACGCTAGGGTATAGTCTGTTTGTAGACTCAAGTAAAGTTTTTACATCCCCATTTATTGTTGAACTACCCTTATCTAACCTGCTGAGTGGTTTTGTAAATAGGTCATCGAAGTCTAGTATTAAATCATTTAAACCCCTACTTGTGTAATTAAGGCTATTAATTATATCTTGTGACATATGGTTAGTAAACTTGTTGGTAGAAACAAGTTGATCTCTTATATCCTTCAACCTAGAACTAGTATCTCTCAAACTATTGTACTGTCTATTTAGCCTGTCTTCTGCCCTTGATAATTGGTTAAAATTACCGACGACTTGCCTTATACTGTCAAGCCTACTTGCTAATTGGTCTAGTTTGTCTTTGATCTTATCAATACTTGCAAGGGAATCTTGGACTCCCTTATCTCCTAGAGAATCTAGTGATTGGGCTAGAATAGAAGCCCCTTCCAATATATTTCTAGAGTCTTCCAAACTTGCTTTTATGCTAGGTCCCCTCGCCTGGATATTTGATCTTATGTCTAGGGACATGTCGTTAAGATCATCGTTAATTTTTCTAGTATCATCCAAGCTCTTTTTAATCGAATTAAGGCTTGTTCTAGTGGTCGCCAAGGACCTATCTAGATCCTTTAATAGGGTCTTGTTATTCGCTGATATCTTCTTACTATTTAAAAGTTGAGAATCTAACCTATTTAAAGACTCCTTCATTTGATCAAGCTTAGGATTTATATCTTCAGTCATATTAGAGATACTACCAAGTGTTTCCAAGGATGTCTTAGTCACTAGTTGGATTAATTGGTTACTTATTTTAGACTTAAGTTTATTTGCACCCTGGTCAGTAATCTTCTCTGCAATGGCATTTGTCTTTTCGTTAGTAGTATATATAATACTTGCTTTTTTTACATCAACCTGTGTAAGAGACAAAAGTGATTGTGTAAAGTCTTTTGGTATAGTCAAAATAGCATAATACCTACCAGTATTTAAACCATCTTTTGCCCTTTTATAATCTACAAAATTCCAATCTAAACTCTTATTTTCTTTAAGATTTTTTACAACTTCATTACCGAAGTTTAATTTTTGATTTTTATACTCATAGTCCCTATCCTCATTGACAATGGCTACACTTAGATTTTTTGTATTTCCATATGGGTCCCAAAAAGCCCCTATATTGAACCAGGCATATAGAGATGGAAATACCAACAAGGCTATTATAATAGCCGTTATTAACCTATTATTAAATACTTCTTGAAAATCTTTTTTAAAAACTTCTCTAATTTTTTTCATATTAGGAATATATTTTTCTCTAAATCTTTCATCAAAAATATTATTCAAATTAAACACCTTACTTTCAATACTAATTACTTTTTATGAAAAACAAATGCCTACCAGACTTATAGAAAATCCAATACCTGCTAGACTATATAAAATCTTATATCCAATAATTTACATAAAATCCAATACCTGCTAGACTATATAAAAAATTATATGTGCACTCCTTTAATATGAATATTAGTTTTTTATACAACTTGTACTTAAAATTTAGTAACTTTAATACCATAAGCTATTATATCACAAGAAAAGATATTTTGCTTATAATTAAATATTACGACAAGTCTTTATTAGTAATAGCTTGTGATTAAATATTATAACAAGTCTTTATTAGTAATAAAAAATCCCCCAAGAAGAATACTCTTCTGAAGGATTTAATACAAATGATACTAAAAAATTTACAACTTAATTTCAGTTAATTTATATCCACTTTTTTTATATATATTCACACTTTTAAAAATTTTTACTAAAATTTAATAAAAAACTTCTAAAAAACTATATGGCTAAAAATGGAGTATCATCTGTATACAACTCAACTTTTGTTATGACTTTAATGAAAGTAATACTCCTAGACATATTGAAAGTAAGGCTGCAAATACAACCCTGAACTCACCTGGTAGCAAGAAGGTAACTGTATGTGCTGGTAGCCAAAATGTTGGAATAGTACCCCATAAAACATTTTTTCCATAAGCGAAGTAGTCAATCTTTGAGCAAATATCCTTAATACTTACCCTTGCTCCTTTTGACTCATATTTCAAGTCTAGGAAAGTATCTGTATGCTTATGTAATACCATAAATACTGGACCAAATGATGTGTTCATAACCAATGATGTTAAAAATGCAAATGCCAGTTTTGTATGCAAGATACTTGAACTAGTCTTGGCTAATTTTGCCCCCATTGCTTCAGCAAATATACCCATCATGAATGCTATCCAAACACCTAATAGTCCCCAGATAAGCATCCTAGATCCAATTGAATGAGGTATAGTTAACTTCTTATTTTTGATGCTGTTAGCTATTACCTCTCCTAGAGTTGCCAATATCGCAAATTTAATAAATGACAAGACATAATGATTTGTTAAAAACGACATAAATTCCTCCAAAAATTCTAATTTTACAATAATTATATCGTATTCCTATGAATATTTAAAGAAAAACTTTTTCAGACTACTCACCTAAGAGGAACTTCTTTACATCTGGACCTACTAATATCTTTTTATCATCAATAATTAATATTGGTCTTTTAACCAACATACCATCGGTTGACAGTAACTTATACTGTTCTTCTTCTGTCATATCAGCTAACTTTTTTGACAAGCCCATATCCTTATATATCTTTCCACTTGTATTGAAAAACCTCTTGAGTGGTAGACCTGATTTTTCCCTCCAAGCCTTTAATTCTTCTATAGTAGGATTTTCCTTGTCTATCTCTCTTAGGTCAAAGTCAAGACCCTGGTCCTTCATTATCTTCTCTACTCCCTTACAGGTAGTACATTTCTTATAGCATACTAAGATATTCATATATCATCCTCCATTAATCTAAATTATTATATATTTTACTGTCTTCTCTAAAGACCTAGCTGACCTATATTTTTGCAAGTAGATTATCACCCTCTGATTGATAAGCTCGGTTTAATAAAATTAAAATACCTTCATTTTCAGCCAGGTTAAATACATCTGCTACCTTGTATAAGCAAAATAACTATATATTTTTTATACCCCAATGAACATAAAAACATCAACTACTTTAGTCCCTTTAAGTAGTCTTTTTTTTCCTTGCTGATACGGAGACTTTCGCGTGCCTTTTGTATAGCCTTCTTGTGGGTCCAATCATCCAAACACCTTGTTTCTATATACGCAAGACTTGCATCCCACTGTTTGGCAAGGGCTGTAGCAAAAAACCAGGCTATCATCATGTTTAGATAATACTCCTTAGACCTTATACCTGCCACTAGGTCTAGATACTCCACTTTAAAGTCCTCGTCTAAAAAGTGGGTCATTAGAATCTCCATTCCAAACCTAGAAGTATAGGTATTGTCAGAATAAATCCAAACCCTAATACTTTTTAATAGCTCAGCCTTATGACTTTTAAATACCTTTGGCGATATAATATCACATACAGCCCAATTATCTACATATGGCAAGAATGCTTCAAGCCTATTAATACAAGTATCAAAATCTTTAATTTCCGATATTAATATTCCATGTAGGATGTTTTCATCATAATAATTATGTGGTAGACTATCAAGGAATACTTGACATTCTTGGTCCTTTATATAGGACTTGGCCAAAGACCTAAGTTTTGGAACCCTAATACCTAAAATTTTTCTTGGATCAATATTTGGAACTAGCTTGGATTGAAAGGTTGCATACTCTTTTTCCTTTAAATCTAAAAGTTTCTTGTATATCTTCATGGTATCCTCCTAAGCCTGTGTTCTTTTTACTTATTTTTTCACCTAAACTTTTTTATTTAATAAATTCTGGATTCATTCAAACTTATCCTTGATTTTTTATTCAAACCTATCCTTGTATTTCATTCAAACCTAATATTGTTTTTTATCTAAATCCATCCTTGTTTTTTATTCAAACCATCCTTGGTTTTTATCTAAACCATACTTGTCTTTTATCTAAACTTATCCTTGGTTTTTTATTCAAACTTATACTTGATTAATTAAAGTAGATTCTTTATTTATTCTTGACCTATAATCGCTTCAAACAGCTTGTCTGTCTTTTTTGATATATTTATGGCATATAGGCTATAGCCTGCAATATTATCCTCATAAGCCTGTATAGCAAATAGGAGCATATTTCTTGCACATTTTTGATCTACAATATCAGCTGGTAGACTCATAACATCTGACCTGCGTTGACAATATACAGAATTATTCTTTAGGTTCACCAGGTACCCACTATTGTACAAGTCGAATATTTCCTTTAGGTCCGCCTCCTCTACCGCATCCGTCAAACGGTCATCCATCCACAGGTAGTAGGCTGGCCCAAAAATCTTCTTGCCCATACCATTTCCAGGATAGCCGTCCACATCCTTAGAAAAAAGGGCATTATATACCTTTACAATCTCCTCAATAGCTGCTATCGAAAAGAAATTAGATGAGGAATATATGCCTCTGTCATAAAGTATAAATCCACTATTTAGTAGGTTATATATATGGTCCACGCACTTATTAAATTCGTCTGTAGTCTTAATTACAAACTTATTATTAGTGCCTGCTTTTTCTCTTATTTGTTTTTTTGAGTCATCCCTAGATTCTGATTTGTCTACTTTTATTTTTTCATCAGTCATATCACTATCTCCCTGTATTAGTCAAAACTGGTTATAAGCTATAAGACCCGTAGCAATTATACTCTCCAATTTTCACTTGGCTTGTATAGGACTACAGGTCTTATCTCTATTGCTATATTATATTTTACTATACCTATATTTGATAGGTCAATCTTATACTAGTTAACCTATACCTATATAAACTTATAAGTCTAATACACATATTCCTCAGTTAGTCTTGATTTTTCAACCATAGACCTATATAGGCTAGACTCTTCCAACAGTTTTTCGTGACTTCCTTCTGAATCTAAAAGTCCATCTTTCATAACAACAATCTTGTCTGCCTTTTCAATAGACTTCAACCTATGTGAGATTATTATAATGGTCTTGTTTTCAATTAGCCTATTAATGCTCTCCTGAATTTCCATCTCATTTTCCACATCAAGAGAAGCTGAAATTTCATCAAGTAGGACTATAGGTGCATCTTTTAAAAAGGCTCTTGCAATAGAAATTCTCTGCCTTTCTCCACCTGATAATTTAGACCCATTTTCACCTATAAGGGTATTGTATCCATTAGGTAGCTTATCTACTATTTTGTCTACATTGGCTAGCTTGGCTGCTGCAATTACCTCTTCATCAGTGGCATCCTTCCTACCCATTCTTATATTATCCATAATAGAGAAGTCAAATAGGTCTACATTTTGAAAAACCATAGAAATATTTTTGAACATAGACTTGGTACTAATATCCTTTATATCTTGGCCACCAATGCTTATAAGACCCTTATCGTAGTCATATAGCCTTGAAATCAACCTCAAAACTGTAGTTTTTCCGCAACCGGACGGACCTACAATAGCTGTAACCTCATTTTGCTTTGCCACAAAGGATAGACCCTTTATGACCCTATTATCACCGTACTTAAAGTCTACATTGTCAAATTTAACTTCAAAATTTGTAAAGTCCTTATCCTCTCCTGTTTGTACTGGCTCATACTTGAGGTCTCCTATCCTCCTATAGCTAGATTCAAAGAAGAATATCATAAGAACGAACTCTGATATGGCTGCAAACTGGTAGGATAAGGTTGTTGCTGCCATCAGATAACCTACATAATACAAGACATTTATAGAACCTGATATATATAGGCCAGCCCCTACTGTGGCTGTCAAAACTGGCGCTAGGTAAGGAAGGATTCCTATAAAGAAGGACAATAGGCCTAGCCCAATCTCTGCTCTTATATGGATCGATTCTGTCGATTCTAGCTTAGCCTCAACATCTTCCCTTACCTGGTCCTGCATAGAATAGGACTTAATTTCCTCCTGCATTTCAAAGGCCTCTTGGAAGGCATTTGAATTTTCCAATAGCTTATCAAAAAACTTATTTGTGTTCTTCTGCTGGATCTTCTTTGACAGGAATATAAATAGGAAACCTAACCATATAGGCATGGCAACAGTTAGCCCCAGGATAAAATTCGACATACACATCAAGATTGTCATAAGGACAAAGAATACGGTAAAGCCAATTCCTGCTGGTATTGCATGTGATATAACCATTTCTATATTACCCACATCCATCATGACTGTCTGAGATAGGTCTGATAGGTTATGAGTAGAAAAGTACGAAAGTGGTAGCTCCTTTAGTTTCTTTGCTAGGTCTATCCTCATCTGGCTACTTTCCTCATAGGTCACATCATAGGTCATCTTGTATTCTTTAGTCAATATTAAAAACATTACTACCACAATAAATAAGAGTATGCCCATATAAAAGGCTGTCTTCCTAACATTTCCATTCAAGACATCCTGTAGAAAAAAGAAGGTCAACATTGGTGGAAATATAAAAGATAGGAACTTTAAAAAGGACCACCTTGAAGCCACAAGAGCATTATCTATACCCCTTTGACTCAAGGCAAAGTATCTTCTTAGCTTTTCTTTCATTATACCAACCTCCATTCATTTGCCTTGTTGAATAGGTCTTGGAAATACCTATACTTTGTTTGTCCCGCCATTAACTGGTCATGGGATCCACGCTCTACTACTTGCCCACCTTCAACTAGTAAAATTTCATCTACATTTCTAATACTTGAAAGCCTATGGGCTATCATAATTACCGTCTTACCCTTCATTAGCGCCTTAAAGGCCCTCTGCATTTCATATTCATTTTCTGGGTCACTAGCCGCGCTAGCCTCATCTAGGATAACTATAGGGGCATCTTTTAAAATTGCCCTTGCTACTGCTATCCTTTGTATCTCTCCTCCTGATAGGTGGACTCCACTGGCACCTATAATTGTATTTTCACGAGTCTCGAACTTATCGAGTATGCTTGTACACATAGCCTGGTCAAGAGCCCTCATTACATCTTCATAGCTGCTTTCAGGTCTCGCCAGTCTTACATTTTCGTAAATACTAGTCTTAAAGAGCTTTGATTTTTGAAATACAAAGGCTATATTCTTTTCAAGTAGCTTGCTGGTGTATTCTTTAATATCCCTACCACCGATTTTTAATTGGCCTGAGGATACAGGGTAAAAACCTGACATCAACTTGGCTATAGTCGATTTACCACTGCCAGATGAACCTACAAGGGCATATACCTTGCCAGCTTCTAATTTTAAGTTAAAGTCTGATAGGACATTGACCCCTTCTTCATACTTAAATCCAACATTTTCAAACTCAATATCAAAGCTATCCATCTTTTCAATGGAGCCACTTTCCAATTTGTTTTTTTCCATCTTGGTAAATATATCTTCAAGTCTGTCAATAGCATCCTGGCCTAGCTGGTAGTTCCTACTGAAAAACATAATCTTCATAAAGGCATTATTAAGCATGCCTATGAAGGCAACAAAGAACACAGACATACTGATTACTTCTCCAACTGTCTGTCCCCTTCCTAACTCCCTACTAGCAATTACAATTATGATTGTCCCAATAGACATCATACCACATTGGAAGGCTACAAAAGGAATCCTACACATCTGGCACTGCTTGTTCACAATCTCTGAATAATGAACAATCGACTTATATAGTCTTTCAAAGGACTCTATAACCATATCAAATATTTTTATAACCTGTATACCCCTTACATATTCTACAGTTTCAGAGTTTATATCATCAAGGGCATCCATATAGTCCTTCATCATACTTACATCAGAATACATAAACTTAAAGCAAACTACAGCAAATATTATGGCACAAACCAAGAGGATGCCAACATAAATATTAGTAGTAAAGGCCAAGGCTATTAGACATATCGGAAACAAGACTGCATTGACTGAGTCAGGCAATAAATGTGCTATGACAGTATGAGTATTTACTGAGTTATCATCTATAGTCTTCCTCGTCTTTCCAGATGGATTCATATCAAAAAAGGCAAAAGATGCTTCCAAGAGTTTATTCAAACCCCTCTTCTTCATATTTGTCTCTATCCTAAATGCAAAGACATGGCTGCAGGCCAGGGCAAGAAAATATATCAAGGCATAGACCGTAGTCGTCAACAAAATCCAGTAAGAATATGTTCTTATTAAATCTGGTCTACTAGTTGATGTTATCTCCCTCAATAGTTTAAGGAAGTAGTAGTATGGTACAAAGGAAATAACGGTTGCTAGCCCTGATAATATAAGGGCCAAGACCATAAAGTACTTTTTCTCCTCTGCATAACTAAATAGGCGTTTAAGTGTATCCATTTCTAAATCACCTAATCCTCTCTAAAGTGCTTTTTAAGAATAATATATCCAATATATATACCAATAGCTGCCAGAACAAATGTAATTATGGAGTTTACTACGCCCCAAGTTCCTGCTGTATACTTGATCATTGCATCCATGTCTGAAGCTGTTTGACCACGTTTAATCCAAGTTGACCTATACGATTCTAGGAAGAAAAGTGATGGAATTATAGCTCCCCATGCCTGGCCCATATGAAGTAAACCTGATGCAATTGCAAGTTTAAATACACTTGGTCTTTCCTCTCTTGAGGCAATGAAATCCGCTATAATAGCTGTTGATACAGATGTGATTAACCATGGAAGATAACCACCACCCATCAAGGCAAACACACCCATTACTAAGAGTGTAAATATTGTAAACTGCCACATCTTACCTACCTTCCTAGACATAAAGAAAATTACTGTACCCGAAAAAATACCACATATACCTGGACTTATAGCATGGCCAAAGGCTCCCAACGGCGATATAATTGCCATACAAATCATATAAATAATCATATAAATTACTGTTAACAAGGCTAGTAATAGTATGTCTTTAATTTTAAGTTTCCTACTCATAATGAACCTCCATCTCCTTATAAATACTATTTAACTTTTCTAAATTTTCCTCATTCAAATCAAATTTTTCCCTTACTTGTCCATCAGAAAGATAAACAACCGAATTACTCACTCTACGAATAAACTCATAATCATGTGATATTAAAATTATAGTCCTAGACTCTTTTAAATCCTCTATCATAGAGCAGACCCTTTCCATAGAGGTCTTGTCAAGTCCACTAGTTGGCTCATCCAGGATTACAACCTTATTACCACTAACCCTGGCTATAGCCATCTGTAGTCTTTGCTTCTCACCCCCACTCAAACTTTGGGGATGCTTGTCTTTAAGGCCATCAATATCAAGACTTTTAAGTGCATCTAGGTTGATAGTCTCATCCTTTTGGGCAAGCTCTAGTTCCTTGAGACAAGATGAACCAAATAGCTGAAAGTCTGCATCCTGCATTAGGTACATGGCCTGGCCTTCCAGTTGTATTTTGCCCTTATCAGGCTTTAAAGACCTGCTTATTAACTCGGCTAGGGTAGTTTTCCCTGCACCGTTGACACCAACTATGCTTGTAACCTCATTTTCTTTAAATTCAACCGTTAGGTCTCTTATAATATCCTTGTAGGTTAAACCCTCTATATTCACACCTCCTTGACTAGGTCCTAGTTTTTTCACCTGACCGTAATTTCCTGCAAAGATATCAAAACTACGATTTTTATAATCCCCATTCAAAAAATCTTCCTCAGACTCAAAAGACTTAACTGTCTTGTCCTCAACCAGGAGGACCTTGTCTATAATTCCCTTTAAATAAAAATTTCTGTGGTCTGCCACAATTATAGTCTTGCCCTCTGCCTTGAGATCTATAATCTGCCTTCTTAGCCTCATTGAATTTCCATAGTCGAGATTGGCTGATGGCTCATCAAATATGATTACTTTTGGGTCCATAATCAGGACTGTCAGTAGGGCAATTAGCTGCCTTTCACCTGAGGATATCTCAAATAAGCTCCTATCCCTTAGATAATACACATTGTATTGGGCTATAATAGAGTCCAACCTTTTCTTTATAGACTCCCTTTCTACCCCGTAGTTTTCTAGGGCAAAGACCAACTCTGCCGTTGTATCCGTAGTGAAAAACTGGCTCCTTGGGTTTTGGAATACGTTTCCAAGGATGAGACTCCTCTCGCTTACATCTAGGTCATCCTTGCCATCTATCAGTATTTGTCCATCTAGGTGTCCTTCAACCACCTCTGGTATTATCCCATTTAATAGGTTTAGTAGAGTTGACTTACCAGACCCACTCTTACCACTTATAAATACCAGTGAGCCTTCCTCAATACAAAAATTAACATCTCTTAGGGCATAGTCATTCTTATCTAAGTACTTAAAGGCCACGTTTTTAAATTCTATTATCTTATTTTTCATCAAACTATTCCCCCAATTATTAGGACATATCCTAGGATTAAGACTGTAAAGCTGGCATAGTCTATCAGTCCAAAGCCACTACCATAGTAGCTAGTCCTATCATTCTTCGCACTTATTCCCTTGGTGAGTCCTGCACAGGTAAGTTCTGTACTCAGGGCCACACAACGAAAAAGTTGAGGAACCATGAGGTATTCAAATGTCTTGATTGGATGCATAATCGAAAACTCTATCCCCCTGATATTCATGGCCTTCTTGATGATTTTAAATTCTCTATAGAAGGTCGGTATGTACCTTATTGTTACTGTTATACCTATTATAAATATTTTTGGTAGCCTAAGCCTTTGAAGTCCTGACAAGACTTCGGATGACTTATATCCAGTGATTAATAGTGCTGCTAACATAAAACAGGGCATAAATAAAAGCATCATCCTAGTCCATGCAGCCAGTATAGCACTAAAGCCGTAATACTCATTAATTAGATATACAGCTAAAAAAACTGCCACCACACAAACAACTTTAAAAATTCTCCTTATATTACCCGAGACCACTAGGATAAGGCTAGCCATGATATAGGTGAGTGCCACCATTTTTTGGGATGGAAATATAGCGCACATGACCGGCATTATGGCATTAATTAAAATTAATGTAAGAGCATCAAACCTAAAATTCTTCACAATGTCCCTCCTCTATTTTTATTTAAGATCTAGCCGCTTAGTAATTATTTTCTCGCTACATCATCTCCTATTCTTCAAATTCATGATTTTTAAGACTACTACTTCTTGACTCCCTATATATTTTTACCTTGTTACTTGTATTCTGTATTTGTTTTTGCCTTGTCGCTTGGACTCACTTGTCTAGGGTCACCTAGTAGGCAGATCTTGTTCCAAGCCCAGCTTTGACCATATGACATTAGCTTTAGTATTCTTACGGCCTCTTCATAGTCATACCTATGATTTATTATTTCAAAAAGTGGAGTAATACTCATGGTGCAGAATATATGGAGCTCAGTATCTGTAAATGGATTTTTCACGATACCACGGGCCTCCATTTCAGCAATATACATCTTACTCCCCCTGACTTCCATATCCACGAAAAAGTCCTGTATATTTTCAAACTTTGTGCCCTGGCTACATTTGAATAGGAGGGTGAAATCATCAAAATTATCATATAAATAATCTAGGAAGCAGAGGATACCTGTATGTGACTCTGTTAAACCCATGTCATTCTCTTCCTGGATATTTATGTATTTTAATTTATTTGAGGCATCATCTAGCTCCCTCATAAATATCTTCATTAGCTCGTCAAGTGTCGGTTGGACAAGGGCCTCAAAAAGGTCCTCCTTGGACTTGAAATGCCTGTAAATAGCCCCTACTGTCAGACCAGATTCACTTGCTATAGTCCTCATTGAGGCCTTTTCAAAGCCCTTATCAAGAAATTCAATTTTGGCATTTTTTAATATTAGATTTCTGCTTAAAACTCTATCCCTAGCCAATTTACCCTCCCTTTTAATAAACAGGTTTGATTTTTGTTCACTAAACCCTCAAACAAATATAATCGGGTAATTTACCCGATTATCCTTACAAGTTTAGATTAATTTGATTTGGTGAACATTGTTTATTTAATAATATTATAAACTACTTGAAAATATTTTTCAATACTTTTCATGAAAATAATCACTATTTTCTTATTTCTGACATAAAAAAAGACAGTCGCTAGAGGGTAAACCTATCTAGATACTGTCTAATTTACTCTTTATTATTTATTTTATATCTTTATACAGTAATTTTTATTTCTCGTTCTTAAATTCTCTGCTACCTGGCTTTACAAGTTCTATATGACCCTCATCACATAGGGGACAATTTTCTGCATCATACACCTGAATATCAAGGTCTATTGCACTATAAATTGGCATACCTATATCATCCTTAGTCCTATTGGCTATGCAGGCTACACCTATTACCTGACCACCTAATTCTTCTAGAACCTTCTTTGTTTCCTTAGTTGACTTTCCAGTTGTTACCACGTCTTCAGCTATTATTATCCTGTCGCCAGGCTTAACTTCAAAGCCCCTTCTTAGCTCCATTATATTGTTCTTTCTCTCTGTAAAAATGGCTTCCTTACCCAACTGTCTTCCTAGCTCATATGAAACTACTACACCACCCATGGCTGGTCCAACTACTAGGTCAATATCTAAATCCTTAATCTTGTCTACTACTACACTTAAAACTTTTTCTGCCTGGTCTGGGAACCTCAATACCTTGGCACACTGAACATACCTGTTTGAATGCTTGCCTGAAGATAGTAGGAAATGACCTTCCAATAGTGCATCACAATCTTTTAATACCTGTATTACATCAACATTTGCCATAAGTTTACCTCCACATTTTTTAAATAAGTTGCTTTTCTAGTCAAATTTTTTTATATTTGCATTCCTAATAGATATATTTGACTATAATTTATATTTATTAGACTATTTTGCCTATATTATACCCCTGATTTCATCTAGGGACTTTATTCCATTCTCATCCATAAACCTGTTTAGGTCTGTTATTATTTCTTGACCTATCCTAGGATTAGTAAAATTAGCAGTTCCTAGCTGTACACAAGTAGCTCCTGCCATAATAAATTCTATGACATCTTCAGCTGTCATGATACCACCCATACCTACAACAGGTATAGTTACGGCCTTGCAAACCTCATAAACCATTCTAAGAGCTATTGGTTTTATAGCTGGACCTGATAGACCTGCTGTTACATTATTGAAAACTGGCCTTCTCTTGTGTATATCTATAGCCATGGCTTTGAAAGTATTTACCAAAGATATGCCATCAGCACCCTCTTCTTCACATACCCTAGCCATCTCTACTATATCCTCCGCATTAGGTGATAGCTTGACTATAAGTGGCTTTTTAGTAGCCTTTCTCACACTCCTAACCACCTCTCTGGCAACCTCTGACTTGATACCAAAGGCCATACCACCATGCTTTACATTTGGACATGATATATTTAACTCCACTATATCAAAGTTCTTATCATCTAGTAGTCTAGCTCCCTCAACATAGTCATCTTCACAACCTCCACCAAGGTTCACTATCCTACAAGTGTCAAGTTTAGAAAAGTCATCCAACTCCCTATCTATAAAACCTTGCACACCAGGGTTTTCCAGACCAACACTGTTCATCATACCTGATGGAGTCTCATAGACCCTCATTCCTTCATTTCCTGGCTTGGCTATTAGGGTTAATCCCTTTGAGCTAATACCACCTAATAGGCTGATATCATATATTTCACCGTATTCCTTACCGAACCCAAAGGTTCCAGATGCCATTATAATTGGGTTTTTAAGTTCAAGGCCACACAAATTTACTCTTAAATCTGCCATTATAAAATCACATCCTCTCCCCAGAATACTGGTCCATCCTTACAGGTTTTCTTATTGCCTGAATTAGTCTTGCAAGTACATACTAGACAGGCTCCTACACCGCATGCCATATGGTTTTCCAAGGACACCTGGATCCTAGTCTTTGTTCCTTCTACCATTTCTAGCAATTTTTTCATCATAGGAGTTGGTCCACATGTCAGTATATAATCATAGTCTTCTACATTTATAATATCAGTTACAAGGGTATCTCCACTAGTCGTATATAGGTCCTTACAGACAGCCTTATAATCATCTAACATAATTGCCTGGTCCCTAAAACCAAGGTAAATATCACAGTTTGGTATATTTTGTGCCACCATATATAATGGGGCAATTCCTATACCGCCACCTACTAAGGCAACCCTTCCCTCTACTTTATCATATCCATTTCCATAAGGTCCTTCAAGTTTAATTGTATCCCCTGCTTTTAGGTTAGAAATTATCTTGGTTCCCTCACCTACTAACTTGTATAAAAAGCTGATACCCTCATTATCTATCTGGTATATACTAATTGGTCTTGATAGAAGTGGATACTTGTCCCAGGCCCTTAACATATAAAACTGCCCCATATTGGCCTCAAAACTTCCACCTATCTTGATGTAGTACATACCCTCGCCTACATATCTATTTTCAATCACTTTATATTCCATATCATCCACCTATAAACCTAACATTTTCATAATCAAGGCCATCCTTACATACATACCATACTTAGCCTGTTCAAAATACTTGGCCCTTGGATCTGAATCAACCTCAGTAGCTATCTCATTTACCCTTGGTAGTGGATGTAATACCATCATATCATTCTTGGCAAGACTCATTTTTTCAACATCCAAGATATAACTATCTTTTAGCCTTTCATATTCTGCCTCGTCTTCAAACCTCTCCCTCTGTATCCTAGTCATATACAGGATATCAAGATTTGGTATAGCAGCAACAAGGTCATCTGTCTCTACATATTCAATTCCTTCTATATCGTCTTTTACTGACTGAGGCATTTTTAATTCATCAGGCGAAATAAATACAAACTTTATACCTGTATACCTAGACATAGCCTTAGCCAACGAATGAACTGTGCGGCCATACTTAAGATCTCCACACATACCAATAGTTAAACTATCTAAATTACCCCTATAGGCTTTTATAGTTAATAAATCTGTTAATGTCTGAGTTGGATGTTGATTTTTGCCATCACCAGCATTTATAAATGGAAGTCTACAAACCTTAGATGCTTGGTCTGCTGCTCCTGACTGGGGATGCCTCATTGCGATAATATCTACATAATTTGAAACTGTTGTGATGGTATCTTCCAGGCTCTCTCCCTTTGATACTGATGAAGCTCCTGGATCAGAAAATCCTATCACTCTACCTCCTAGTCTATTCATAGCGGCCTCAAAACTCAACCTAGTCCTAGTTGATGGCTCATAAAACAAGGTAGCCAGTATCTTACCCTCACACGTATTGAAATATTTTTGTGGGTTTGCACTGATTTGCAAGCCCAGATCTAAAACAGAATCAATTTCTTCTACAGAAAAATCCTCCGGTCTAACTAAATGTCTGTTTTCTAACATTTTTCCTCCTTTTCAGCCTCACAGGACCCAATTAAAGCATGCGGGTTTATAGTCACCCAAAAATATTCTACTAGTGAGTTTATCACCTTTATTAAAACTTGTCAATAAAAAACATCGAAGACTAGATTTTTAATTTTTGGTCTCCGATGTACTTAAAATATATTTATTAACTTTATAGCCTAAATATATCCTTAAATATTATAATAAAAACGTAAAAGCCCTAGTATTAGGATATGGATTGGATAGAAAAGGTAGTTAAACCACTTGTATTGCTTACCTCTTTCTCCATTATAGGTTAATACCATACCAAAACCTAAGAATGAATATAATTCTTTTATAATAGATAGGTAAGATAATACTGACCCCCAAATTGGCCTATTATAGAAAATATAAAATATATAGGCTACTAGTATAGCATGGTAGTCATAGTCCAAACTCAGCTGCATTGATATAAAGGCAAAAATCGCAACAATTACAAATGATACTAAATACCAGATAAATTTATTTGTGAGTTTACTCTTAAATATATCAACTATCCATATAGTCACTAGGCACAAGGCCAAAGTAAACATCATATTGTTCCAATATGGATCAAAAAATGTCTTTGATGTAAACATATCAAATGGCACTTCTGATATTACTCCGAATATTATTAGGGTTGCTAAGTATTTTTTTCTATTTCTAGTCTTAAAAAAACCTTCGACCAAGAAAAATACAAATATAGGAAAAGCAATCCTACCTAATATTGAAAATATGTTAGATAGGTATAATAAAAAACCTTGTCCATTTAAAATCGGTGTGATAAGAGCATTATTGGCATGGTCTATAAGCATAGATATAAATGCTATGTATTTTAACTGGGCACCATTTAATACTTGTAACCTCTTTAGATAGTTTCTTTCAAATCTCTTGTCTAACTCCATTTATTACCTCCTTTTATGTGGTATGACTTTATATTATTGATATACGTCTAAGTGTTATTTTAAAAAGCCACTTGAAGACTACTTACCCAAAGTATATCATATTTATAGATATTTTTATCATTCTATAGTATATTCTAGATAATTGTGCTCTATGTCAAATAACGTTGGTGACAATTTAAATCAGTAAAATCTTATCGTTAATTCCCAAAATTTCTGTTATACTAGTATTAGAACACATATCATTTCTCCTTTTTTTATTTTATGGTGATTTAAATTATACACGAGATTTGATCTGTGTTTACTTTTTTTTGTAAAAAATTAGCGTTGGGAGAAATTTTTCTCTCACCAACGCCAAATATTATACTAGCATTCTTTAATTAATCTATAGGACTTTCTTCTATAACCTTCCTCTTGTTAATGTATTCTATGCTTGGCTTTACTTCTTTATTATCTATGCACTCTTTAGTCACTAAGACCTTTTCAACATTTTCTAGAGATGGTATTTCATACATAGTTTCTAATAAGGCATGTTCTATTATTGACCTCAGGCCTCTGGCTCCTGTATTTCTATCAATAGCCTTCTTAGCAATTGCTTTTAGAGCCTCTGGTTCAAATTCTAGACTTGCATCATCATATTCAAACAGCTTTGTGTACTGCTTCACTAGAGAGTTCTTAGGCTCAGTTAGTATCCTTACTAAAGAATCTTCATCTAGTAGGTCTAGGGTAGCTAGAACTGGTATTCTACCTACAAATTCTGGTATCAAGCCAAACTTCAATAGGTCATCAGGTATTACCTGCGAGTATAGCTTTCCTATATCCATATCAGTCTTGCTCTCTATCTTGGCACCGAAACCTAGTACCTTATCTTTGCCACGCTTTTGAACTATTTTTTCAATACCGTCAAAGGCACCACCTAGGATAAACAAGATATTAGTTGTATCTACCTTTAAAAATTCTTGGTGTGGATGCTTTCTTCCACCTGATGGCGGAACATTTGCAACAGTTCCCTCTAGTATCTTTAATAGGGCCTGCTGAACGCCTTCACCACTTACATCTCTTGTTATTGATGGATTATCAGACTTTCTTGATATCTTATCAATTTCGTCTATGTAGATAATCCCCCTTTGAGCCTTTTCTATGTCAAAGTCCGCAGCCTGAACTAGTTTCAGTATTATGTTTTCCACGTCTTCACCCACATATCCGGCTTCAGTAAGTGAAGTTGCATCTGCTATTGCAAATGGTACATTCAATATCTTAGCTAGGGTCTGGGCTAGTAGGGTCTTTCCTGAGCCTGTAGGACCTAGCAGAAGTATGTTACTCTTTTGAATTTCCACATCTTCCAAAGCAACCTTGTCACCATATATTCTCTTATAGTGATTGTATACAGCTACAGAAAGGGCCTTCTTAGCATTATTTTGACCTATTACGTAATCATCTAATATGGCCATCATCTCTTTTGGTTTAGGAAGGTCACCTTCTACATATTCTGGTACCTGGTCAACTTCTTCCTTAATTATCTCACCACATAGACCTACACATTCATCGCAAATGTAAACGCCTGGACCAGCTATTATTCTCTTTACCTGATCTTGACTCTTCCCACAAAAGGAACACTTAAATTGATTGTCTTCTTTCTTAGGCACTATATCACCTCTTTCTATATAACTTCTTTACATCTTTTTACATACTTTTGTATATTTTTACATGCTTTTATGTACTACTTTGCATACTTTTTACATAATTTTATGTGCTTTTTACATGTTTTCTACATACTTTTATGCTCTTTTTACACACTTTTTCTATATTTCCATATATTTATTTTTATACGCTTTATTTCAACTATCTATTTTCAATCACATGATCTATCAATCCAAATTCTTGAGCCTGATTTGCTGTCATGAAATTATCACGTTCAGTGTTTTCCTTTACTATTTCATATGATTGTCCTGTCCTCTGTGAAAGTATAGTGTTTAACTTTTCCTTTGTATTTAGCAAAAATTTAGTATGAATTTCCACATCAGTAGCCTGTCCTCTCGAACCACCTAAGGGTTGATGGATCATAATTGTACTATTTGGAAGTGCATACCTCTTACCCTTGGCTCCTGCCGCTAGTAAGAATGCTCCCATAGATGCAGCCATACCTACACAGATTGTACTAACATCCGGCTTAATATACTGCATGGTATCATAAATTGCCATACCCGCTGTAACACTCCCACCTGGAGAATTAATGTATAGGTGTATGTCCTTATCTGGATCGTCAGCCTCTAAAAATAGGAGCTGGGCAACTACTAGACTAGCTGTAGTATCATTTACTTCATCACCTAAAAAAATTATTCTATCCTTTAGAAGTCTTGAGTATATATCATAAGATCTCTCGCCTCTTCCATCTTGCTCTACTACATAAGGTACTAATGCCATAATTTTCCCTCCTCTAATTTACTTGGTCTTAGTTTTATTGTTATTTATGATAAAGACCACATAGTCATGTGGTCTTTATCTACACAATGTATTTTATAATATATACCTAAATTTAAGCTATACAACCAGGCTATTATTACTTAAGTACTGCATTTTCTAGTAGCATATCAACTGTTTTAGTATTTTTTAATCTAGCAACAATACCTTCTCTTTCAGAATCTCCAACTACTTCCTTGATTTTTTCAAGTTCTAAGCCATACATATTAGCCATATTTTCTAGGTCAGCATCTATATCAGCCTCTGTTACCTCTATCTTTTCTAATTCAGCTATCTTTTCGATCACTAGGGTATTCTTAACTAGACTCTTAGCTTCGTCTCTTCTAGCTTCTCTAAGGTCTTGTACTGTCTGTCCCGATAGTTCAGCAAAATTTTCTAAAGACCATCCCTGATAGCTAAGCTGCATATTTATTTCATTCATCTGATTGTCTAATTGACTTTCAACCATTGAATTTGGTATGTCTACCTCAACAGTTTCAGCTATCTTTTCAACTACCTTATTTCTCATTTCATTTTTTGCTTCTTCATCAGCCTTTGTCTGAAGCTTAGCCTTAATATCATTTTTCAACTCTTCTAATGACTCAAATTCAGTTGTATCTTTAGCAAAGTCATCATCTATAGCTGGTAATTCTTTTATCTTTATTTCATTTACCTTCACTTCAAATACTACTGGCTTACCTGCTAATTCTTCAGCTGGATAATCTTCTGGGAAAGAAACATTAACTTCTACTTCTTCTCCAACCTTCTTACCTAATAACTGGTCTTCAAATCCAGGTATGAATGTTCCTGAACCTACTTCTAAAGAATATCCTTCTGCAGTACCGCCATCAAATGCCTGACCATCTAATAGTCCCTTGAAATCTATAACAGCTATGTTACCATTTTCTATTGGTCCTTCAGTTTCAACCATTCTTGACTGTTTTTCTGCAAGGGCTTTTAATTCACCCTCTACTTGTTCTTCAGTAACATTTGCTTCTACCTTTTCTATTTCTACGCCTTTGTAGTTTTCTACTGTTAATTCAGGTCTAACATCTACATCTACTACAAGCACTAGTGAACCATCTTCTTTAACATCTTTTATATCAATATTCGGCTGGCTAACCACATATAGACCTAGCTGATCTACTGCTGTTGGATATACTTCTGGTAGTAATATATCTAGGGCATCATTGAAGAATACACCCTTACCATAGTTTAATTCTATTATCTTTCTTGGAGCCTTTCCCTTCCTAAATCCAGCTATGTTGTATCTAGACTTAGTCTTTTTGTATGCCTTGTCTATTGCTAGCTCGAATTCTGCAGCATCTATTGCTATTTCAAAATTTACAGAATATCCTTCTTTTTTAATTAATTCTGGTTTCATAAAATAATCCTCCTAAATATCACCTTAATGTATTATTTTTTTATTTTTCAAATTATAGTCATAAACACAATTTAACCACATTATTATACTATAAAAAAGTATAAAATACAATGCCTTCCTTAATTATAATGATATGAATATGTATATTTCCCATTTTTTATGTCCATTATAACATAAGACCCTCTATTATCATCTCTCGGAAGTGATAGGCTTCCTGGATTTATAATTTCTATTCCTCCTACTATCTTATCTTCCTTTATATGAGTATGACCAAATATAACTATATTTGCTCCTTTTTCATATGCAGCCTTTGCTAGGAGATCTAAGTTGTATTTTACCCTATGCCTATGACCGTGTACTAACATGAAATTAAGGCCTTCTAGTTCAAAAACCAGTTCATCATCTGCTATTTCAAAATCACAGTTACCAGTAACTGCTATTATAGGCTTGGATGTCTTATCTTTTAAATATATGGAATCCCTAAAGTTATCACCAGCATGTATTATTAAATCAATTTCTTTAATTATTAGTGGTATTAGTTTATCCATATTGTGTCTATTACCATGGGTATCAGATAGGATCAATATCTTCATATTAAGTTTCCTCCCTAGTAGTATATATAGGCAAAAAACCTATATGATACTTGAATCGATAATTTCCTTTAGTTTTAATTTCATTTGGTTAAGGGCCTTGGACCTATGGCTAAATTGGTTTTTTTCTTGTGGTGATAGCTGACCAAATGTATATTCGTAACCATCAGGTATGAACATACAGTCATAACCAAAACCATTTTCTCCTCTTTCTTCAAGGGATATATGACCCTCTACCTTACCCCTAGCTAGAACTTCTTTTCCATCTGGGAACACAGTAGCTATTACACATACGAACCTAGCCGTCCTATTTTCTACTGGTATATCCTTCAATTCTTCAAACATCTTAGCCCTGTTTTCTTCATCACTGGCATTTTCACCTGCATATCTGGCCGAATAAATCCCCGGTCTCTTACCTAGTGCATCTACCTCTATACCCGAGTCATCTCCTATCGCTATCTTGCCTGTCAACTTTGATATAGTTCTAGCCTTTATTAAGGCGTTGTGTTCAAAAGTCTTACCATTTTCTACTATTTCTATACCATCTAGACCAATATCCTTTAGTGACTTAATTTCAAAGTCCATATCAGATAAAATTTTTCTTATTTCTTCCAATTTATGTGTATTGCTAGTAGCTATTATAGCCTCTCTTTCATACTCAGGGCCTATTATTGCATCTGCAACCTCGCCTAACACCCTTCTTTGAATTCTCATAAGCTCCCTATTGCCTTTTTCTGCATATTCAAGTATCTTGTTCAATTCATCCCTAGTAAAAGGCCTTTCTTCACCTGTACACTGTATCTCTATAAATTGACCCCTATTATCCATGATAATATTTGTATCTACCTCAGCACTTGAATCCTCCTGATAAGAAATATCTAGGCAAACTTGAGAATCGACTATACCGACACTAACTGCTGCAAGCATATTACTTATTGGCATAGTTTTTATTTGACCTGCTTTATATAGTTTGTATAGGGCATCTGCTAGGGCAACAAAGGCACCTGTAATTGATGCAGTCCTAGTACCTCCATCAGCCTGTATGACATCGCAGTCTATCCATATTGTCCTTTCTCCTAAGTCTTCTAAACTCACTACGGACCTGATAGACCTCCCTATCAATCTCTGTATTTCCTGACTCCTACCATCTACCTTTCCCCTGCTAGAGTCCCTTTTTTTCCTGGTTTCTGTAGCAGAAGGTAACATTGAATATTCTGCACTTATCCAACCCTTTCCCATTCCCTTCATAAATCCTGGGACGCCATCTTCTATTGAAGCTGTGCAAATAACCTTGGTATTACCTACTTCTATCAAGACGGAACCAGCCGAATGCATAGTATAGTTCCTAGTTATCTTTATTGACCTTAACTGGTCATATTGTCTGCCATCTGGTCTTGGTCCATCTAGGTTTTTCATATCATTACTCATTTCATTTTCTAAGCCTTTTGTATACCTAGCTTCCACCTTTTCTTTAATACTTGAATTTGTCACTAAATCTCCTCTTTTCATCTATATTAGTCTTGATTATATAATTGAATAAGCTGTTATACCTCACTACAAAAAAACAAACATAGTTTTTATTAATCAAAAAATATACATATTTTATATCAATCAAAAACAAAATATATTTTGTATTAATCTAAAACTTTTTTTGTATTAATCTAAATCAAAATATATTTTGTATTAATCTAAACTTATATTTCTTCTAACATTGTCATAAGCTCCTTTTGACTCTGGCATTCTAACAAGCTCATGAATTTATCTTCATCTATTACCTTGACTCCTAGCGATAAAGCCTTATCCAACTTAGAACCTGGATCTTCACCAGCTAATACGAAGCTTGTAGACTTACTTACACTAGAAGTAGCCTTACCTGCCCTTTCTTCTATTAGGTCCTTGGCATCATTTCTTTTCATGGTAGCTAGTGTTCCTGTAAGTGCAATCTTCATACCATCAAATATCTTAACAATACCCTCATCTACCTTATCTATTACTTGCATGTTAAGACCTGCCTGTCTCAATTTTTCAACAGTCATCTTATTCTTGTCTTCTTGGAAAAACTTAATAACACTAGCTGCCATTATCTGACCAATTTCTTCTATCTGTATAAGTTCCTCTTGATTAGACTTCATTATTTTGTCCATGGAACCATAAGTTTGGGCTAATATTTTGGCAGCCTTGACACCTATAAACCTAATTCCTAGTCCATTTATCAATCTCCAAAGGTCATTTGACTTAGACTTTTCTATCGATGCCATAAGGTTGGCTACAGACTTTTCTCCCATACGTTCTAGACCCACTAGTATGGTTGGATCCATGTAATATAGGTCAGCTATATCTTTTATTATGCCATTTTCCAGTAAGCTAGTAATTATAGACTCTCCCATACCCTCTA
Source organism: uncultured Peptostreptococcus sp. (assembly GCA_963520775.1). GTDB lineage: Bacteria > Bacillota > Clostridia > Peptostreptococcales > Peptostreptococcaceae > Peptostreptococcus. Next base: position 45,152 of record CAUQSL010000006.1, on the reverse strand, counting down.
TATCCATTGCATCTCTAGATACGAAGTGTATAATCCCTCTTCTGATTTGGGCTGGACAAGATATATTAATACACTTTACAGCTGCTTCTCCATCTAGTCTGATGGTTTCTTGTCCACAAACCGGACACCTATTAGGCATATCAAATATTACTTCTTCTCCGGTCCTATCTTCTATAGATACACCTACTACCTGTGGTATAATATCTCCTGCCTTTTGTACAAAAACTGTATCACCAATCCTTATATCTCTTTCCTTAATATAGTCTTCATTATGAAGAGTCGCCCTACTGACACTTGTACCTGCTAGTCTTACAGGCTCCAAAATTGCAGTCGGAGTGATAGTACCCGTCCTACCAACTTCAACTTCTATATCCACTAATTTTGTTTTTTTTCTTTCGGCAGGGAACTTAAAAGCAGTTGCCCACCTTGGACTCTTTGCTGTAAATCCTAGAGCCTTTCTCTGAGATATAGAGTCAACTTTAATTACCATACCATCTATTTCATATGGAAGGGTAGACCTATTGTCTATCCAGTATTCTATATAGTCAATTACCTCTTCAATATCCTGACATACTTTGTACTTTTCGTTTACCTTCAAACCTAACGACTTCATATAGTCAAAGGACTGACTATGCCTGTCAATGCCTAGTTCTTCTATATTTTCTAAATTAAAAATAAATATATCTAATGGCCTTTTAGCAGCTAACTTTGGGTCTAACTGCCTAAGTGATCCTGCTGCTAGATTTCTTGGATTTGCATATACCTGAAGGTCATGATCTTCCTGATAGGCATTTACAGCCTCAAAATCACTTTTAGATATATAGACCTCTCCTCTGGCAACTAACTTTCTCTTCTCATCTATTTTGATAGGTATATTAGCTATTGTCTTTATATTTTCAGTTACATTTTCACCTACATAGCCATCACCCCTTGTAGCACCAACCCTTAGATATCCGTCTTCATAGGTTATCCCTACTGAAAGACCATCTATTTTGGTCTCAACCACATAATTTACACGTCCATATCCAGACCCCAAACCAGCCTGAACTCGCCTATCAAAATCTCGTATTTCTTCTTTTGAAAACACATTAGATAGGCTCAGCATAGGTCTTTCATGCTTATATTGGTCAAATTTATCCAAGGCCCTACCACCTACTCTCATAGATGGAGAATCTTGCTTTTTATATTCAGGATAGGTTTCTTCCAACATCATCAAACTCTTCATCAAACTATCATAATCCATATCACTAATTTCTGGATTATCTGAATTATAATACCTATCACTGTGATAGTTTAGTATTTCAACCAAACTATCTACCATGTCCCTTGCATCCTTATTTGAGACTAAGTTTTTATCTAACTTATCTTTAAGTTTATCTATATATAAATTCTCGTCTATTAACTTCATGTCATCTTCCTAACTACCGTTTTTTGTATATGGTTATCCTAAAAAATCCCCTCTCATTACTTCATCTGCATTTGTAGCAGCCTTCATCCTCTTACCATTTATTATATCCACTATTATACCATCTTCATTTATAAGGAAGGTTGTCCTTTCTATACCTAAAAAAGTCTTGCCGTATAATTTTTTCTCCTTCCAAGCCCCATATGCCTGTATAACTTCAACATCTGGGTCTGATAGCAGTATAAAAGGTAAGTCGTGCTTAGTTGCAAAATTTGTATGAGTCCTAGCACTATCCTTACTGATACCTATAACTTCTGCCCCTTTTTCAATTATTTGTGGATAGTTATCCCTAAAGTTACAAGCCTGTTTAGTACATCCTGGTGTATTGTCTTTTGGATAAAAATACAAGATAACTTTTTTTCCCCTAAACTGACTTAGGCTTACATCTCTACCATCCTTATCTTTTAATGTAAATTCTGGTGCCTTATCTCCAATGTTCATAATTTTCTCCTCACTTTTTTATTTAAATACTTGCCTAGAATCCATGCTAGCTATTTCTTGGTCGCTATAACCTAATTTCTTTAATATTTCTTGTGTATCATGACCTATTTCCCTACCAGCATGCCTATATATGACCTCTGCTTGCGAAAACTTAATTGGCATGGCAAATTGTCTTACCTTCTTTTTACCTGCATCAACTTCCACAATCATTTTTCTTGCCTTGATTTGTTCTTGGTGATTAAAGGCTTGGTCAAAATCTAGTACCGGTTCTATACATGCGTCTAAATCACTAAATACATCCCTCCAATATTTTATTGGTTTAGACTTGATAATTTCAACTAGCTTGGCCTTTAATATGCCGCCATCATCTGGACTAGGTCCACTCTCTATGAGTTGTGGCATACCGACTGCATCTGCTAATTTCTTTAGAAATTTAGGTTCCAACGATCCTACTGTTATATATTCCTTATCAGAAGTTTCATATATGTCATATATACCCTTACCATTTAAGTCAAACCCTTCTCTTTCTCTTTTTTTACCATCCATTAAGAATGATATTCCTTCAAAGGTATTCATTGGTATAATAGTATCCATCATAGATATATCTATATACTGCCCCCTACCATTTAGTTGTCTATAATTTACAGCAGCCAAGATGCCTACTACCGAATGTAGGGCTCCTCCTGCTATGTCACCTAATTGAGTACTCATAAGAGATGGACCTGTTGACTTTCTGCCAGCTAGGGATAAAAGACCGCTCAAGGCCATAAAATTGCAGTCATGTCCTACCTTATGCATATCAGGTCCACTATTTCCATAGGATGAAATAGAACAATATATTAGCCTTGGGTTGATTTTTGATAGTTCTTCATAAGATAAACCTAACTTTTTCATTACACCAGGCCTAAACTGTTCTATAAGTATATCATATTCCTTGATTAGTTTCTTAATTATATCTATAGCCTCAGACGATTTTAGATCCAAGGAAATTGTTTTCTTATTCCTGTTAAGCCATAATTGATTAGCACTTAATCCTAGTTCATCATCAAAAGCTCCCATTTCATAAACAAGATCTAGTTTTGATTTTGAACTGACTTTCAGAACCTCTGCTCCCATATCAGCAAGCATTAGACTAGCATATGGACCTGGTAAAAGTGTTGTAAAGTCCAATATTTTGAGATTTGATAAAGCGGTGTTATTATTCACAGTGAACCTCCTGTATTTTATATTTTTACGTTTTCTTTTTGTTTTCTTTTTGTTATCTTTATATATTTTCTTTTGCGTTTTCTTTTATATTATCAATTTAATTATACATCATATTATTATTATTTTAAATATCTTGTATTAGAGATTTAACACTATATTATTAGTTGCAATAGATATGTTACACTTCTAATATTAAATTGATTTTTAAAGAGACTTATTTAAATTAGGTATTACTATCAGGACATTTCATAAATACTATTTTCGTAATTTTAAGATTTCTTATTTTTTCTGACGTAATCTATACCTCACAAATTTATGGCAAAAACGGTCCTAGTATTGGAAACTATATTTTTAGTAAGCACTTTTACCTACTTTTCCTGCAAATACCTCCTAAAATTATTTTTCCATTTTGATAGTTAATTAAAAGTGGTTAGCTCAACATGAACTAACCACCTAATATACTTCCTATTATAACACCCGCATATGTACCTAACACATAACCTAGTGTACCTACCAACATTATTGGACCAACTAGCTTAGTCCAGCCTTGTGATATAGCCATACTAGCTGCAGTAGTCGGTCCACCTATATTTGCATTAGATGCTAGAATGCAGTCTTCCAAATCTATATTCAGGAGTTTTCCACCAACAAAACAAAATACCATATTAGATGCTACTATTATAGCTGCAAACACCAATAAGGCTGGTGTATTGGTAATTATTTCAATTACGGATGCCGGCACCCCAATCACAAATAAAAACATATATATAAAATAGGTTCCTATTTCTTGAGCTCCGTTAATACTAGCTAATTTTTCTTCTGCAATACTTGCTATCATCATAGATATACTTGCTATCCATACATATTGAGAACTAAAAAACGTATTTAACATAGTTAAAATAAGACTAGTCTTTGGTATAAAACTAGAGATGCAGGCGGACATAATATTGGAAAAAAATACTATTGTCACCGATAAGGCCACATTAATCGCTATATCTCTTAGGGACATATCCTTTCTAGTCCAATAAATGCCAGCCCCTTTTTCGCCACTCGAATCTTTACCCAACTCCATAGTATTAATATGTGGGTGGTTGAAATGCTTTCGGAAAAATTTCATACCCGCAAACATAATTAATACAAAGAAGTATATAGCCATCAATAAGTTATCCGCAACAGTAGCTGCCCCTATAGTCTGACCAGATACCTTAAATTGACTTGCTAGGGCTGCTAGGTTTACACTCCCACCTATATATGTCCCAGTCATCATAGCAGATACACCTGCAACCTCTGGTATATAATTACCAACTAAATAGTATGCAACTAGTGTTCCTAAAGCTGTCCCGAAAGATCCTATTAAAAAAATAAGCAGTATTTTGCCAGTTTCTTTCCAAACCCTTTTGATATTACATTCGAGTAATAGTAGAGGGATACCCAAAGGAACTGCATATCCCCATATAACATCATCGTATAAGGGACTATGAATAGGTATTATGGCTAAGTTTGACAGGATAAGAGCTATAATCAAGGCGATTATAGCTCCAGAAATCCTAGATGCCCAATTGTATTTATGTTCTAAAAATATAGAAATTGCAACACCTAATACCAGAATAAAAAGAAGAGACCATGTATCATCAGGCCTAACTAGGCTGGCCCTTCCAAAATTTTTTTCAAATATACTTGTCAACATATCTTATCTATAATAATTACTCAAAGAGAGTAACTATTGGGGATTCCCTTCCTCAGACTCTTGGTCTGCAGCCATATAAAATTCTTCATATAAGGCTTCACAAACTCCTACTGGATGAGTTTCTTCAAAGTATGGAGCCTTATATGTTTTTATATAAAGTACCACTGGATGACTTAATTTATATACATCTATTTCAACAAATTTATCATCACCTTCAGACTCTTCCCTATAATTAAATACGAAGCTGCCTATCTGATACATAGACATATCATATTTTCTTACATCAAATTCCTGACCTATGTTCATATTTTCCATACTTGTCCTTCCTATGCTTGTGGCATTTCCCAGTTGTGGTGTACATTTTGTACATCATCATCGTCTTCCAATATATCTAGTAATTTTTCCATAGACTTGATTTGTCCATCTTCTTCTAAAACACTAGTAGTTTGAGGTATTAATTTTATATCTGCTGCTAGGAACTTGTATCCCTTAGATTCTAGTCCATCTCTTACTTCGTTAAAATCTTCTGGAGCTGTCAAAATTTCATATCCCTCTTCTTCTGATATGAAATCTTCTGCCCCTAAATCTAGTGATATCTCCATCAATTCATCTTCATCTGCATCATCTGCTGATATGAATATTTGTCCCTTTCTATCAAACATAAAAGATACACATCCTGGTGTTCCTAAGTTCCCATTATTTTTGTCAAAATAGTACCTTACATTACCTGCTGTCCTGTTCTTGTTGTCAGTCAAGGTTTCAACAATTATAGCTACACCACCTGGTCCATAACCTTCATAAGTTATTGACTCGTAGTTTTCGCCTTCTCCGCCACCAACACCTTTCTTAATAGCTCTATCAATATTATCATTAGGCATATTGTCAGACTTAGCCTTAACTATGGCTGCCTTTAGAGATGCGTTATATTCTGGATCTCCTCCACCTTCTCTAGCCGCAACTGCAATAGCTCTTGCATGTTTTGTAAATACATTCGACCTTGCTGCGTCCTGTTTATTTTTTCTTCCCTCAATATTATGTATACGACCCATAATTTCACTCCTTAATACTTATTTATATAGTTTAAACACTTACCCTAATTATCCTAAAATATTATATCACAGATTTTACTATTCGTTAATATAAATTACCTTATAACTGGCACTGACCTATCTTCATAAATCACTATTTATCTCAACAGATTATTCTAACTGATAGTCTTAAGTCTATCAATATATTATAAAAAAGATTATATAAGACCATAAACTTCCTACTTACCATAATAGTTATGTTAGCTATTCAAAAATTGGTGGCTTGGCTGCCGGCACTCTCTTATGCTCACTGACCCTATGTAGCCTATCTATAATAGCCCTATCTTTTTCAGGAACTTGATCAACTTTACCTTCAATAACCATATCTATAAATTTGTAAGTTGTACCCATTTCATTTTCATCAGTTTGTCCTTCCCATAGACCCGCTGATGGAGCCTTATTAATTAGGTCTTCATGAATTCCTAATTCCTTAGCCCATTCAAATACCTCACCCTTTGTAAGATTTGCAATTGGTAAGAAGTCTACTCCACCATCTCCATGTTTTGTAAAGTAGCCCGTATGTATTTCTGCAGCATTATCAGTACCTGCAACTAGATAACCTAGGTTGTTTGCTACAGTATATATTGTAGACATCCTAACTCTTGCCCTAAGATTTGCATCGGTCATTTTTAAAGAATCTTCCCTATATAAGCTTTTTTCTCTTAATTTGTTAGTCACCATATTAAGTATTTCTATCTGGGGATGATCTAAGTCAAATTCCATATAATCAATACCACAACCATCTATAACCTTCATACCATCAATCCTGTCTTGAGGATTACTTTTAATATTCATTATTACACCCATAGAATTATCTGGAAAAGCCTCTTTTATTAGATAGGCTACTACTGCTGAGTCTATACCACCCGATACACCTACTACAACCCCTTTACAATGAGCTTCTTCAACTTTTTTTCGTATCCATTCTACAGTCTTGTCAATCTGCTGTCTTCTAGTCAACATAAAACCCTCCCAATCAATATAATAATACCTATATACCTCAATATCCTTATTTATACTTATGGTAATATATTTAATATACTTGCACTTTTACTTATATGATTTTACTTATATACTTTTACTTATATACTTTTACTTATATACTTTTACTTATATATTTTTACTTTAACTTTTGAACTTCTACTTTTGTAATTTTTACTTTTGCTTAAATTTACCCACTTAATATATTTGCTAAAACGAATAAGTAAATAGCCTTCATATAATCTGCAATACTTTTATAAAAGTTTTCCATCTTTTACAGATAAGTAAAAACTACCTACTTCTTTTATCTGAACTTGACCATTACTTAACTCTATAAATAAGGCCTTCAATTCTTCTAACCTATCCTGTTCACAATTAACTATTATATTTACACTATCAGTATATTCAATATCCTTTATATAGTAGCACCTATTAGCCAACTCATTTTGTGCCTTTCCCAATAGTGTATAATCCAAACCAAGAATAACCTGTACGAAAGGCCTCTTTTCAACAATTTTACCCGCATCAAGTCCTATTTTTGCAGTTTTCGTATAGGCACGAACTAGACCTCCAGCACCAAGTTTTATACCTCCAAAATAACGTGTACCTACCACAACCACATTACATAACCCTTCTTTTTTTATTACTTCTAATGTTGGTATACCTGCTGTCCCCTGTGGTTCTCCATCATCGCTATATCTCTGTATATTCATATTTTGACCTATTACATAGGCCCAAACATTATGGGTTGCATCCTTATGTCTAGAACTTATCTCACTTATAAAAGCTCTTGCTTCATCTTCAGTTTCGACTGGTTTAGCATAGCCAATAAAAAGCGATTTTTCTATTGTTACTTGACCACTTCCATAATCATGTATTGTCCTATATATCTCCACTAAAACCCTCCTCCATATATTTCACATCTTCACTACTCCTATTATAACATATTTATATAGCCCTACATCTATATACTTTTACAGGATTTCTTTTGTTTATTATGGAAAAATATTAGACTACTCTTATCTATTATGAAAATTATAAATATACTATTCTTTATTATAAAAAGTATAGGGCTATCCTTATTTATTATGAAAAGTCCTAACTCATATAAAATATCCTTCTATATAATACGTATGGTAAATTACTAAATGTCAGTTATGATTTTTTAAATTATAAGTCTTTTTTTATCAATATAAAGGAAATTATATTCCCTTATAGAATAAGATATTAATATAATTTTTAGGTTACTTATACTAGTTAAGTATAACTAAAAATCATAAAAGGAGGGGACTGAATTGGTAATAGGATGGGACAATGTCGACAACCTTGAGGATTACTTTATAACTTATCTCCTTTATAGAGACTCATTAACAGTTCCACAGATATCAAGAATAAGGAATATCTCACAAGATGAAGTTAATCTACAATTAATTACTGCTAAAACAGAACTTCGTAGCTTAAATCGTCAAGAGAGGAATACTAATGACCATGATGTTATGGTAGACTACCTTTCCCTATCCAAGCAAGATAGGATAGAATTTTTAGACAAACTATCTGACAGTGATAAAAATTTCTTTAAAAGACAAGTATATAAAGGTATCTTGAAAACTAATAATGTTGAGGATTTAATGGTTTTGGTCTGGACTGTGGGAGAATTTAAGGATCATAGATTTTTAAATATACTCTACCCCCTTACCCAAAAAAATCACTCTAACTTAAGGAGAATAAGCTACTCGGCAATTGGCAAAATTGCCAGTACAGATAGTAGTTTTATAATTGAGATGGGTTTAATGGATGATAACCCACAAATTAGACAGTATTGTGCTAAATTTCTAGGTGATATAGGTAGTAAGGATAGTATAAGAGTCTTAGAAAATATTCTTAAAAACAAGGCTGATTTTGAAAAGGATTATGTGTTAAGGGCCTGTACCTCTTCTTTAGAGAAGCTATATTCCAAATACAAAGTCAAAAAATAGCTACGTAGATGCGTGGCTTAATAAACTGGAGGGATTCAAAATGATAGTTAGACGTTGTTCAGGTGGTGTTGTTTTTTACGCAAATAAGGTTCTGCTAGTTGAAAATGATAAGAGAGAATGGACTTTACCAAAAGGTAAAATTATTGGCGACGGACTTCCTCATGAAAGTGCAATTGACAGAGTTAAATTTGAAACTGGCGTTGATGCTAAAATACTTGATATAGCTGGTGATACTATATACGAATTTTTCTCAAGAAGTAGAAACCAAAGGGTTTGCAATGCAATTATGTGGTATGTTATGGAGTCTCCAAATCAAGAAGTTAAGCTTACAGGAGAATTTCTGAGTGGTGGCTTCTATAAGGTATCTGAAGCACTAGAAATGTTGACACATAGCAAGGAAAAGTCCCTTGTTGATGTTTCATATAAAAAATATAAAAATTACAAGAAAAATGATGATAAATAGTCTCTTTGAATTAGACTAGTATTTGAGTCTATATGAAATTGACTTTTTATACATTATGATTTAATTTGTCTGTATACACTTATATGTATAGTTATAGAAAGAATAATAGCGTTAATAGTAATTTTGCCTTCTTAGTCTGAGGACTTTGAAGGCTTTTTATTACTATTAACGCCAAATATTATACAGCCTATTTTTCTAGTTCATTTTTCTATTCAAATTATACCTAACATCATACTCTTGGTCTAAATCCTTCCTCAAGTCAACATTAAGTTCCAATTCAAGAGCAAAAAACATGTCATCTTCAAATATATTTCCAAACTTTTCTACAGCGATTCTCTGCTTAGCCTCAAAAACTTTCTTTCTTTCTATACTTGAAAAATTAATTTCTCTAATCTGCCTAATTTTATCTTTCATAATGGTTCTCCTTATAATGGATTTTTTACATTACCTTTCCATTATACCGTTATTGAAAAATTTTTCAAGCCTTTTTAGATAAGTATTACATATTTTAGCTGTCTAGTTTGTATTTTAAACATACATTATATATTTTACTAAGCAATATATGTCTTATAAGTATTATATATCTTCCAATCAGTATAGATCTTCTAATTATTATTATTTACAAGTACTATATATTTTTTATTACATCAGAGTTATCTGTGCATGCGATTCCAAGTCCTCCTAGACTATCAGAGTTGGACTCATTATTCCCACTCAATTTTAATTGATAGTATGATGCATAACCACCATCAAGATTTATTGGATTATATCCATTTTGACTCAGTATCCTAGAAGCTAAATAACCTCTAATACCCACTTGGCAAGTCACATACACCTCCTTATCTTTTTGTATTTCTCCAAGTCTATCTCTCAATTCGTCTAGTGGTATGTTTATTGCCCTGTCTATAGTTTCTAGTTCATATTCTTCTGGTGTCCTTACATCTATCAATAAGGCTCCCTGGTCAAGTAATGTATCAATCTTGTCTACCGTAGTTGTTTTAACCAAACCGTCTAAAATATTTGTTGCTGCATATCCTGCCATATTCACTGGGTCCTTAGCTGATGAAAATGGTGGTGCATATGCTAACTCAACATCTTCTAAATCTCTAACTGTAAGACCTCCAGCTATTGCAGTAGCTATTACATCTATTCTCTTTTCCACGCCAGTATAACCTACTGCTTGCGCTCCTAAAATCTTTCCACTTGGTACTTCAAATATCAACTTAAAATCTAGTGGCATTGCTGTTGGATAGTAACCGGCATTTGATAAAGGATGAAGGTGGACTACCTTATAATTATCAATACCCATCTGCTTTAAACTCTTTTCATTCTTACCAGTAGATGATGCAGTCATATCAAATACCTTTGCAACAGAGGTTCCCAAGACACCCTTATATCTCACATCTATACCATTTAATCTATCTGCTAGTATCCTAGCCTGTCTATTAGCTGGAGATGCTAGGGCTATACTTGCTGGTTGACCATATACCCTGTCTTGCGTTTCTATAGCATCTCCAATGGCATATATGTGAGGCTTAGAAGTTTCTAACTTATCATTTACTTTTATATGTCCTCTTGGTCCCATTTCTAGACCTGCTGATATTGCAAGTGAATTTTCAGGCTTTACACCTATTGATAGAATAGTTATATCTGTATTTATTTCCCTTCCACTCTTTAATACAATAGTCCTACCATTGTCTTTGAATGAATCAACTCCATCACCTAATACCAAGTCTACGCCCTTTTCTATCATATGAGCATGAAGAATCTGAGCCATTTCAAAATCAAATGGTGCCATCACCTGGTCTAACATTTCTACTAAATGTACTTTTACACCTCTTTCAACTAGGTTTTCAGCCATTTCTACGCCTATGAATCCACCACCAATTACTACAGCTTCCTTAGGTTCTTTTTCATCTACATAAGCCTTAATTACATCTGTATCAGGTATATTTCTAAGTGTAAATACATTATCTGCATCGACAAGACCTTCAATAGGAGGCTTGATTGGATTGGCTCCTGGCGATAGGATTAGTTCATCATAGGATTCCTCGTACTCTTTGCCAGTATTTACATCTTTTACAGTAACCTCCTTTTTATTTGAATCTATTGCTATAACTTCACTAAAGTTTCTTATGTCAATATTAAACCTCTTACTCATGCCCTCTACAGTCTGTACAAGAAGAGCCTCTCTTTCTTTTATAACCTGTCCAATATAATATGGTAGACCACAATTTGCAAAGGAAATGTACTCTCCTCTTTCAAACATTATTATATTAGATTTTTCATCCAGTCTCCTTAGCCTAGCTGCAACTGTGGCTCCACCTGCTACTCCACCTACAATCAATATTTTTTTCATAATTTTCTCCTTTAAAATTTTTACTTGAGTTAATAAATATATTCTTATTCATTTTTTATTATTAACTTAAATTTAAAATTGTTACTTATACCTTCATAGCCTTGACTATGATCTCTGCAAAATCATTGTCTACGGAATATACAATTTCTGTACCATTTCTCTCTCCCCTAATTATTCCTGCTGATCTTAACTTAGAAAGATGTTGAGATACAGTGGACTGGGCAAGCTCTAGACAGACATACATATTTGATACGTTACTTGGTCCCTTATTTACTAAAGTCTTAACTATGCATAGTCTTGCTGGGTGTGCTATTGCCTTTAATACTTCTGCATAAGTTACTAATGACTCAGAACTAACACTAAGCTCTTCCATATATTCACCTCCAATATTTTAAAATATATTGATATATTTCATTACTTCCTATATATACTACACATTTGTATATACTTATCTATTTACATATACTATATAATTGCCTTTACTTATTTATCTTTACTTATTTATCTTTACTTATTTATCTTTACTTATATATTTGTCTTTACTTATATATTTGTATTCTTAATACATTGTTTTATCTTTATATTTATATATTACAATATTTGAATATATGCGTCAATATTTATTTTATTTTTCTTGCAAATATTCCTCTTAATAAAAAATATGCTATAATGATATTATCTAATTAATCGTATAAAACTAATAGGAGGTTATTGATGAATATAGAAGAGAGAAAGTGGGAAGTAATGTATGACCAAGAAGCCCTTAGTAATAGAATTAAGGAGCTTGGAAAAAAGATAAAAGATGACTATTATGGTAAAAATTTACTTGTTATATCCTTGTTAAAGGGTAGCTTTATCTTCTGTGCTGACTTAGTTAGAACAATAGACATACCTAAGTTAAGGGTCAACTTTATGACTACATCAAGCTATGGCAACTCCACTGATTCTAGTGGCAAAATAACTGTTCATGCTGATATTACTATAGACGATATTAGCAATTATGATGTCTTAATACTTGATGATATTACCGATACTGCCAATACAATGAATTTTGTCTATAAGTATATAAGCAAAAAAAATCCTAAGAGTGTAAAGACTTGTGTTCTTCTTGACAAACCTAGTAGGAGACAGGTAGAATTCGTTCCCGACTATATTGGATTTACTATTGAAGATAAGTTTGTAGTTGGTTATGGATTTGACTTTGAAGATATGTATAGAAATGTACCTTATATATTTAATGTCACTGATGACCTATTATAATACAAGTATCTAAACTAATAAAGTTAATATTTAAAGCTCTATATCATATATTTTTTAAATTCATTACAAATACATTTGATATAGAGCTTTTTAATTTACTAATTAAGTTTGGTATTGTTAAGAAGTTTAAAAATAGCGTTGGGAGAATTTTTTCATCTCACCAACGCTAAATATGATACAAACGCTATTATTAAGGATTTTTATTTTTCTGAATACGAAATAAAATATACTTTCTTTCATATTTCCATATTTACTTAGTTGAGTCTACTGAACCATTTTTGTATATGCTTAATTAGGTCTACTAAACCATTTTTTCATATCTTATCTGGTAGCCATATTTTTCATACTGGGCCACTATTGTTTCCCAAAGATCCTCTAAACCATTTTTCTTTGACGAAGATGTAATTACTACCTTGTCATCCTTATCCATATTCAGGGTCCTCCTGATAATGGCTTCATGCTTTTGATACTGACCCCTAGTAATCTTGTCTGCCTTAGTCGCAACTACTACACAGTCATAACCAAAGTGCTTGATCCACTCGTACATCATCTGATCATCTGCTGTTGGTTCATGCCTTACATCAACTAGGAGAAAGATGGCACACAACTCCTCCCTATCTTCTAGGTAAAGTTGCATAATATCGCCCCACTTGTCTTTTTCTGTCTTGGACACTTTAGCATAACCATATCCTGGCAGGTCTACAAAATAAAACTCCTTGTTTATCAGGTAGAAATTTATAGTCCTTGTCTTGCCAGGTGTTGAAGATGTCCTTGCAAAGGTCCTCCTATTTAAAAGACTATTGATTAGTGATGACTTACCTACATTAGACCTACCCGCTAGGGCTATTTCTGGTATTCCCTCAGCAGGGTACTGGCTCTTTCTGACAGCACTCATAGTGATTTCGGCACTTCTAATTTTCATTATTTCTTCTGTATGAACTTCGCTTTGACGACTCTTGTAATAATGTGGAGGATTGACAATGTTATTCTTATTTTTTTTATTTTTGGTATTAGTCTTAGCCATATCACTAACCTACTCTTTTTCCATTAGGGCTATGTCAATCACTTGGTCCATAGTCTCTACTAATACAAACTCTATATCCTGCCTTACATTTTCCGGTATTTTGTCAATATCAGACTTGCAATCTTTAGGTAAAATAATCTTTCTTATACCCATCCTATAGGCTGCTAGGACTTTTTCCCTTACACCACCGACAGCTAAAACTCTACCACGTAGGGTAATTTCACCTGTCATTGCTATATTTCCTGGAACAGGTCTGTTTGTTAGGGCAGATATAGTTGCCAAAGTCATAGTAATACCCGCAGATGGCCCATCTTTTGGAGTTGCACCTTCCGGTATATGGATATGTATATCCTTGTCCTTGTGGAAATCAGAATCTATACCCAATTTTTCTGCTATGGACCTAATATATGAAATACCTGTTCTAGCAGATTCTTTCATAACATCACCCATCATACCAGTAAGTACTATACCGCCCTTGCCAGGTATAGCACTAACTTCTACTTCTAGGGTAACTCCACCTACAGCAGTCCATGCTAATCCGTTTACAACACCTACCTGAGGGTTAAGGTCTAGTGGTTCTTCTTTAAACTTTTCAGTACCTAAATACTCTACCACCTTTTCCTTACTTAAATTAACAGGCTTCATTTTTGGATTTCCAACCATCTCCTTGACTACCTTCCTGCAAATTTTAGCTATTGTACGCTCTAATTGTCTCACTCCAGACTCTCTTGTATACCTACTAATAATAAACTTGATTACATCATCATCAATTGAGATAAAATTATTTACTAGTCCATTTTCTTTAAGCTGTTTTCTCAATATATATCTTTTTACTATTTCTAATTTTTCTTCTTCTATATATCCCTCTATATCTATAACTTCCATCCTATCAAGCAGGGGTCTTGGTATCTGCCTTAAGTCATTTGCAGTTGTTATAAACATTACTTTTGATAGGTCAAATGGTAGTTCTAAATAGTGGTCTACAAAATACTTATTTTGTTCAGGATCTAATACTTCTAACATAGCTGATGTTGGATCCCCCTTGAAATCACTAGACATTTTGTCTATTTCATCTAATAATATTACTGGATTCTTAGACTTGGCCTCCTTCATAGCATTGATGATTCTACCAGGTATAGCACCTATATAGGTTCTCCTATGTCCCCTTATTTCAGCCTCATCTCTTACCCCACCAAGAGATATCCTTATAAAAGTTCTACCAACCGCCCTTGCCACTGACTTGGCTATTGAAGTCTTACCAACACCTGGAGGTCCTGCTAGACATATGATCGGCGCTTTCATATTTTTTGATTGTTTCCTAACTGCCAGGTATTCAAGTATCCTATCTTTCACATCATCTAATCCGAAGTGGTCTTCATTTAGAATTTTTTCAGACTTATTTATATCAAATCTATTCCTAGATTCCTTATTCCAAGGTAGTGAAAATATTGTGTCTAGGTAGTTCTTTAATATACTATAATCTGGAGAATTAGAAGGGGTCCTTTCTAATTTTTCTATCTCCTTTTCTATTTTTTCATAAGTTTCTTCTGATATCTTTAACTCATCCAACTTAGATCTATACTCATTTTCCTGACCATCTTCACCTATGTCGCCAAGTTCTTTCTGAATTGCCTTTAATTGTTCCCTTAAATAATACTCCTTTTGGATCTTATTCATCTGCTTTCTAACATTATTATGTATTTTTTTATCTATTTTTATTACCTCTAATTCCTCTAATAAGTAATCATAAAGTAATTTCATCCTATCCTCAATGTCTAGAGTCACTAAAACCTTTTGTCTATCTCCAAATTTTAAAAATAAACTAGATGCTACTATATCTACAATCATTGAATAACCTTCAGCATCTGAAAGGTCCATAGCAGCATCTGTAGGCACATCAGCCGCTATGCTAAGGTATTCTTCAAATCCCTTTAATAATCTTCTTGAATATGCTTCCAGGCTAGTCTTTTCTTCTTTTGTGAACATATCTTCATCAAATTCAATAGGTGTAATTTCACCTATCCAAGCATCATTTTCATCAATTTTCATAGACTCAAGCCTAGCCCTCTCAATGCCCTCTACCAGAACCCTGATTGATGTATCAGATGTTCTAATAACTTGCTTTATACTACATATAGTACCAATCGTATAAATATCATCTACTGTAGGGTTTTCAAGTGTAGAATCAATCTGGCTAACCAAAAATATCTTTTCATCATTTAGCATTGAGAGTTCAAAACTCTCGATAGAATTTAATCTTCCTATGTCAAATGACTGTAGGATACATGGAGATATTGATATTCCCCTTAAAGGTATCATCGGCATCTCTATCTTATCCTTAAAAATTATTACACCATGTTCCTTAGCCTGCTTTTTTTCATTTTTAGACTCAGTAACTTCTATTTCATCTATTTTATCATCTAATTTACTCATAGCTTACTCCTTTCAAACTACAAATTTACGTGTAACCCTATTATATACTTTATTTATACCTATTTTCAACAAAATTATACAAAATCATAGAACTTATTGATTTTTTTTGTTAAAATAGACTTCTTATTAGTATTTTATCGCAAAAATGACTAGCTTATCTTATATTAATAAGATGTGTATCCTATATTGAATATTAATATTTTTATATAAATATTAATATTTTTATATAAATATTAATATTGTACTTAAATTATTATAAATACTATACGACCTATTAATCATAAAATAACAAATACTCTATGACCTATTCTACATGCATAAAATTATAAGGTTGTATAATAGTTTAGCGTTGGAAGAGAATTTTTCTCTCACCAACATTATTTGACATAGAGCCAATTATAAATGATATACGACCTATTGTATAAACATAAATTGATAAATAATCTATGTCTATTCTACAAGCACAAAAAATAGACCTTGTCTAGTAACGACAAAGTCTATTTAAATTAATCAAAATAGATTAAATATTATGCTGACAATCTTTCAGCGTTTGCTTCCATTTTCTTACCTGCTCTTAGTACTAAATAAGCGTAGATGAAGGCTATCACTACACCTGCTATTGTAGCAACATTTAGTGGTAGGTTGAAGCCTATTTTAGCATTTAGTAGATATGCAGATATTACATATGTGTAGAACATACCTGGTATCAAACTCATTATATATGGTTTCTTTAATTTATATAGGTATAATGAAATCATAGCAAATGCAAATACTGCTATAGTCTGGTTAGCCCATGCAAAATACTGCCATAATACGTTGAATCCTTCTGCATTTAACTTAGCAAATACTAGGATAGCAACAACTGGCACAAATATACCGATTGATAATATGATTCTATTCTTAGCTTCAGCCTGATCATATCCAATAGCATCTGCTATCATAAGTCTAGCTGCTCTAAGAGCTGTATCTCCTGATGTTATAGGTAATACTATTACACCAACTACAGCAATTAAACCACCGATAGAACCTAACATATCATTAGCTACCATACCTATAATTGCTGGCTTACCAACTAATTCTGACGGTACACCCTTATAATAGATACCCATAGCTGCTGCTGCCCATATCATAGCGATGAAACCTTCTAGTATCATCATGTCATAGAAAGTTCTCTTACCTTCTCTTTCATCTGATACTGATCTCGCAATGATTGTAGCCTGAGTTGAGTGGAAACCTGATACTATACCACATGCAACTGTTACGAAGAATATTGGTAGTAATGGAGTTCCCTTTGGATGTACTCCCATCCAGTTAGCTGCAGTTACGTTGTCTAGGTGATATCCCTTAACGAATAATCCAATGAAGATACCTACAGCTGATAATAATAGTACAGCACCAAATATTGGATACACTCTACCAATTATTTTGTCTATTGGGAATAGAGTAGCTGCTAAGTAATAGAAGAATATAACAGCGTATACTACCCAAACTACTGGGTTTGAGCTTACTGCCTGCTGCTTTAATACACTCGCTACTACCAAGTCTCCTGGTGTATAAATAAATACGGCACCAACTAGGATCATTAATACGATTATAAAGATATTGTACACCTTATAAACACCATTACCTAGATAATCCTTTATAAGTGCTGGCATCTGCTTACCATTACTTCTGATAGAAATCATTCCTGAGAAGTAATCGTGCATTGCTCCTCCTAGTACACAACCTATTGGTATCAATAGGAATGCGATAGGTCCAAATAAAATACCCTGAATAGGTCCAAGAATTGGTCCTGTACCAGCGATATTAAGTAATTCGATAAGTGCATTCTTACTGTTCTTCATAGGAACGTAGTCTACACCATCGTTTATACTAGTAGCTGGTGTTGGTCTGTCATCTGGTCCGAAGACTTTTTCACAGACTTTACCATAGGCAAATCCACCACCTATTAGTATAATTAGTCCAATTATAAAAGTAGTCATTTTATAATACCTCCTAAAATTTTTATTTTAAATCAATACTGATTGATTTACATATTTATGATTGCAATCTAGCAACACCCACCTAGGTGGCTCAAATTGCAAACTTCTTTAGTATTGTGTAAGTTTTCCTACATTTTCTGAGGAGCTTTCATTCCCAATATATTCAAGGCATTTTCTATTGTCTGTCTAGTTGCTTCAACTAAGGCTAACCTTGCTTTTTTCAATTCTACATCATCAACCAATATAGGGTTATTATGGTAGAACTTATTAAAGGCTTGGGCTAGGTCTAATACAAACCTAGTTACTATATGCGGCTCATTTTTCCTCATAGCTGTCATTATGCTCTTGTTAAATGTTTCTAATACACTTAGGACATCTACTGAGTCTGAATCTGACAATAACTCGTAATTTATATGATCACTTGCTACTTGATTTGCCTTTCTAAGTACAGCACAGCACCTAGCATGTGTATACTGAACATATGGGCCTGTTTCTCCCTCAAAACTAAGTGTCCTATCCCAAGAGAAAGTATAGTCCTTAATTCTACTATTTGATAGTTCTTGGAATACTACTGCACCCACACCTACTGTCTTTGCTATCTCATCTATATTCTCTGCTTCAGGATTTTTTTCTTCGATTATTTGTCTAGTCCTGTCTATAGCCTGGTTTAGAACATCTTCAAGGAAGACTACCCTTCCCTTTCTAGTTGACATAGTTCCCTCTTCTAGGGCAACCATCCCAAATTGAACATGAATCATATCCTTATACCATTCATAGCCCATCCTCTTAATTATTTCAAAGCACTGCTTGAAATGTAGCTCCTGCTGCGAGCCTACTACATATATAGACTTGTCAAAGTTATACACTTTCTTTCTATAAAAAGCAGACGCAAGGTCCCTAGTTAAATATAAGGTTGAACCATCTCTTTTTTGTATCAAGGCAGGTGGTAACTTACTATCTTCTAGGTCAACTATCATTGCACCATCAGACTCTATCAACAATCCCTTTTCCTTTAATTCTTCGATCACTGCTGGCATCTTATCTGAATAGAAAGATTCTCCAACGTATGAATCAAAGTCTATATCTAGTAACTTATATACTCTAGCAAATTCTTTTAGACTCTCATCCCTAAACCACTGCCATAGGGATTTCGCTTCTTCATCACCATTTTCTAGCTTGGTAAACCACTCCCTAGCCTCATCTTCCATTTGTGGCTTTGTTTCTGCTTCATCATGAAATCTTATATATAATTTCAACAACTCCTTTATTGGGTCCTTTTCTACTGATTCCTTGTCCCCCCAAAGCTTGTAGGCTACTATTAATTTCCCAAACTGGGTACCATAATCACCAAGGTGATTAAGTTTTTCTACATGGTAACCCTGCGATTGGTATATTTTACTAAGGGCATTACCAATTACTGTGGTCCTTACATGACCTATGTGGAAGGGTTTTGCTATATTTGGAGAAGAAAACTCTACTACTACCGTCTTTCCACTTCCAAACTCACTCTTACCATAATTTTCTTTTTCGCTTAAAACTTGCTTTATTACCTTTTTGGCTAGACTTTCCTTATTTACGAAGAAATTTACATAACCACCTAGGTTTATTATCTTATTTATATCATCTGTTGGCTGAATTTTACCTGCCAGGTCCTCTGCTATTACATTTGGGGCCTTTCTAAATATTTTTGCTAATTTAAAACATGGAAAGGCGTAGTCTCCCATATCCTTGTTTGGTGGTACCTCTATAAGGGCTGTAATATCCTCTATACTCAAGTCTTCTATTTCACACTTTATACATTCAGATATCAGCTTTTTGAAATCTGCCATTATTTTTCCTCCCGTATACATCTACAGTAATACTATCATCTTTTTATGTTCCTCAATAGTATATAATATACTATTTTTTTTATATTTACAATACTTAAAGTCTTATTTGATTATATATCTTCTTATTTGACTATTCATTTGCAAAAATTTTCGACAAAAACAAGCCTTGCTATATATTTTTGTATATTTTTGTATATTTTTGTATATTTTTCTATATATCTTTATTGTATATCTTTACTATATATTTTCTTCGCTTAATACCCTTATACCATTCATTTTAAACAAGGAAGCTGTCACCCCTTGACCTGCTTTTTTCTCATCTTCAAATTTTCCTGTATATATTTTACTTCCTCCACAGGAAGGGCTTGATTCTTTTAATATTGCAAGGCCTACATCGTATTTTTTTGCAAGTTCTATACAAACTTTAGCTCCACTTAAAAATTCTTTTGTAAGGTCACTTCCATCCTGACCGAATACTTTAGCCCTGCCTTCTATTACATCCCTTCCATCATATCCATATTCTATTTCAGATGGTAGACGGGGAGACTTTAATCCTCCCATGGACTCTGGACATATTTTTATATAATCTCTGCCTTTTAAGTATTCTATCACCTTATTATTTTTATTGTCACGCCCATTATACTTACATTTAATGCCTAATAAACAAGCAGAAACCAATATTTTTCCCTTAGTATTAGTTTCTGTATTTTTTTCCTCTTCCATCTTCTAGCACCCCCAATAAACTTATTTATAGCTATTTATATGGTTCAATTATGATAAATATGGTTATCATCTCATCTTATTTTATAGTAACAATTGTTACTCCAACTCCACCTTCCCCATATTGGCCAGGTCTCATTGATTTAACGTGAGGATTTTTCTTTAATAGCTCTGTCATGCCTTTTTTTAGGATACCTGTTCCTATTCCATGTATTATAGTGACTTCCTCATGTCCAGCCATACAGGCATCATCTAAATACTTTTCGACCTCCATAGTTGCCTCTTCAAGATTCATACCTCTTAGGTCTACCTTTCTTTCTACACTACCTGACTTTGAATTTATTACTTGTCTAGTAGTCCTAGTAACTGTATTTTTTTCTTTCTTTGATATTATTTTTAAAGACTTATAGGGAAGGGTCATCTTCATTATACCTACTTGTACTAGGGCCTCTTTTTTCTTATCATCAGCTGATATTACACTACCATCTTGCCTTAGGGTTATTATGTTAACATCTACTCCCGGCTTTAGGCTCTTTATTTCTTTTGATGCGTACTTTGGTACAACCATACTTTCTACACTTGGTTGTAGCTTACCCATCGACTGGCCGATTTCTTTTCTGATTTCTTCTAGTCTGCGGTCCTTATCCCTAGTATTTTTCATCCTATCAAGCTTTTTGATCTCTTTGATCATAGCCTCTGTATCTTCTTTTGCTTGCCTTACTATAGAAAAAGCTTGACTCCTAGCATCTTCTAATAGTTTAGACTTTGACTGGTCTAATTTTACCAATTTAGCTTCATAGTCTAGTTTTAGATTTTCTATTTCTTGCCTATATTTTTCAGCCTTACCTAATTCTTCCCTAATCTTTATCCTACTTTTTTCTACATTTTGCAAAACTTCTTCTATTTCTATATCTTCACTTGTAAGAAAATTTCTAGCCTCATCTATAATATGTTCACTTAGACCTAGTTTTCTTGATATTTCAAAGGCATTTGACTTACCAGGCACTCCTATTAATAGTCTATATGTGGGAGATAGAGTTTCCATATCGAATTCAACAGCTGCATTTTCTATATTTTTTTTGGCAAGAGCATACTTTTTGAGTTCACTATAATGGGTAGTCGCTATACATGAGGCTCCTGAATACCTGATATTTTCTAAAATTGCTATTGCTAGGGCCGCACCCTCCTCTGGATCTGTCCCAGCACCTAATTCATCAAAAATCACTAGGGACTGGTCAGTTACTTGGTCTAATATATCTACAATCCTAGTCATATGAGATGAAAATGTAGATAGATTTTCTTCTATACTTTGATCATCACCTATATCTGCAAATATTTGATCGAATACACACATACTCGTTCCATAACTAGCTGGTAGGTGAAGACCACATTGAGTCATCAGAGCAAATATTCCTAATGTTTTTATAGTTACTGTCTTTCCACCTGTATTGGGTCCAGTTATAAGTAGGGTAGAATATTTGCCACCCAAGATAATGTCATTGGCAACAACTGACTTCCTATCTAATAGGGGATGTCTACCCCCAACTATTTTTACTAATTTTTCCTTATTTAATACAGGCTCTATTGCCTTCATATCTATTGATAGTTTTCCCTTGGCAAATATAAAGTCTAGTTTAGCTAATATTTCTTGGTTGGATATTAACTCCCTGCTTACCTGACCTACCATAGATGATAGGCTGGATAGTATTTTTTCTATTTCTTCTCTTTCCTGCAACTTTAACTGTCTAAGATCATTATTCATCTCCACTATAGTCATAGGTTCTATAAAAAGAGTGGCACCAGATGAAGACTGATCATGAATTATACCTGCAACCATAGACCTATATTCTGACTTTACTGGAACTACAAACCTATCACCCCTCATGGAAATTAACGCATCCTGTAAGTATTTTTGATAGGTTGATGAAGATATAATAACATTTAATTTAGACCTTATAGACTGATTTTTTTGTAAAATTCTCCTCCTGATAGATTTTAACTCTGATGATGCACTATCTGATATTTCAAGTTCACTAATTATTGAGTGTCCTATTTGATCTTCTATATCCCTATGTATATAAAGGGAATTTGCAAGACTTTGTATTATAGGAAACCTGATACCAATATCTTCTTCATCTATAGATGTTTCTGAATTTCCAAATGTCTCTTTCTTTATCTGTCCACTTAATACGTTACTCAATAATCTACTAGCCCTCATCGTGTCAGCTATATCCAAAAGACTCTTAGGATCTAATACTGCCCCCAAATCTGCCCTCTTTGCCTTGTCTGCTATATCACTTATTCCTTCTAGTGGTATATGCCCCCTATTTATTAGGATCGACTGGGCCTCTGTTGTT
The DNA here is from genome assembly GCA_963520775.1 of uncultured Peptostreptococcus sp. Taxonomy (GTDB): domain Bacteria; phylum Bacillota; class Clostridia; order Peptostreptococcales; family Peptostreptococcaceae; genus Peptostreptococcus. Next base: position 21,881 of record CAUQSL010000006.1, on the reverse strand, counting down.
TCTTCCTGACTAGCCTTTACAGATTCAAAATCTGACATAGGACTTAATTTTTCTATAATTGAAAGACCTAGACTAGATGTAGCCTTAGCCTTTAAGATTTCTATTATCTTATTTAGTTCTAACACCCTATAAAACTTATCTTTCATTTTTACCATCCTTCTTTAAGATTATAAACAATAGTATAAATTTTTCTCATATATTTACTATTATTTTTCAAGTCTAAACAATAAGTTTATTTTCTATTTCAATATTATACCACATTGGACTTTAGCGTGTTATAATATATGTAAAGATTTATTTTATATTATATTATTTAGGGAGGTGCTTTAAGATGAAGTATGTAACAGAAGGTTTGTTTCCTATAGAAGTTTTTAAAAACTTTGAATCTATTTCAAAAATTCCTAGGCCATCTGGCCACGAGGAAGCAGTCAGTGATTATATTATGAATTTTGCCAAAAACCTAGGTCTAGAAGCCCACCAAGATATACACAAAAATCTAATTGTAAAGAAACCTGCAACTAATGGTAGTCCTGACCCATCTACAGTTATGCTACAAGCCCACATGGATATGGTACCGGAAGCTAGCGACTCTATAAACCATGACTTTACCAAGGACCCAATTGAGTTGATTATTGAGGGCAATAATCTGAGAGCTAACCAAACTACCCTTGGTGCTGATGACGGTATGGGTGTAGCTTATATGATGGCTATACTAGAAAATAAAAACCTGTCACATCCAAACCTTGAATGTGTCTTCACAGTAGAAGAGGAGGTCGGCCTAATAGGTGTCGAAAAATTAGATATGTCAGACCTAAGGTCTACTTACATCTTAAATCTTGATGGTGAAGAGGATGATTCTATCCTTGTAGGTTGTGCAGGTGCAGTAAATGCAAGTATGGTTTTAAGGAAGGAATACAAGCCTGCTATTTCTACAAACCTAGCCTTAGAAATAAATGTCAAAGGGCTATTTGGAGGACATTCCGGAATGGATATTGACAAACATAGGGCCAATGCCAATGTGATTATGGGTAGGATACTTAGCTCTATATCTTATGATTACGACTTATTCTACATAGGTGGTGGTTCCAAGAGAAATGCTATACCTAGAAATTGTGAGGCCGTCTTATCTATTAAAAACGAAGATCTGGAAGCACTTGTTAGAGAAATTCAAAAACTTTCTGCTAAAATACAAAAGGAATACTACCCTACTGACCCTAATTTAAAGATAGAACTAAGGAGGTCTGCACCTGCTGATTTCAAAGTGTTTACAGATAATTGTAAGAATAAAATTGTAGATATACTCAGCCTAACACCAGATGGAATTATATCAAGGGCAGTAGACCTGGGTATGGTAGATACATCTTCTAACTTTGCAGTAATCAGTGAAGGTAGCCAGAATATAGAATTCAAAAGTCTTGTAAGATTCTCCGCAGATTCTAAAAAGGACTATGTAAAGACAAAATTGGCCAGACTGGCTAAACTGGTTGGGGCCCAGCTAGAATTCTCTAATGAATACCCTGCCTGGGAACACGACAAAAATTCTAAGTTAGAAGACTTGTCAGTAGGTGTCTACAAAGAAGTATTTGATAAAGATCCTAATGTTGTGATAATGCATTGCGGCCTAGAATGTGGCATACTTTTAAATAAACTTAGACACAGGGCTGAGGCAATTTCGATAGGACCCAATATGTTTAATGTGCATACACCTCAAGAGCATTTAGAAGTAGATTCTGTTGGTAGAATGTGGGAATTCATCACTCATCTACTGAGTGTTCTTTAATACTATTGTATAGTATTAACTTTGCTATACTTTTGTTTTATATCAAGGAGGAATATAAATTGTTTAGACCAGTCAGAAGAAAAAGTAGAGAAATCAGTATAGAAGCTGCAAAAGACCTGCTAAGAACATCACGTCGTGGAGTCTTAGCTGTTAATGGGGATAATGGTTACCCATATGCAATCCCACTTAATTATCTATATGATGAAAACAGCCAGATGATTATTTTTCATGGTGCAAGAACCGGCCACAAGTTTGACGCTATAAAAGCATGTGATAAGGTATGCTTTACTGTATATGGAAACGAAACTATAAAAGAAGATGCCTGGGCCCCATATGTTCAGAGCACAATTGTATATGGCAGGTGTCACCTTGTAGATGACCAAGAAGTGGCAATGGCTATCCTAAGGAACTTGGCAAAAAAGTACTATCCAAGTGATGATATTATCGACGAAGAAATAGAGAAAGCAGGTAAGGCTGTCCAAATGTTCCAGATAAAGATCGAGCATATAAGTGGTAAGGAAATACAGGAAAAATAAAGAAAAATAAGAATAAATAATATATCGTAGTAGTAAAAAAAGCCTACCAGTACATATCGTTCTTTAGTACTGTAGGCTTTTTAATATTGACCTATACATTTATCTAGAATTATATCAAACCGTCAAATGTCTAAAACTAAATCAAACCATCAAACCCTAACTGCCTCATAGCTTCATACGCCACAATAGCCACCGCATTTGATAGGTTTAGGCACCTAGCACCCTCTATACCTCTCATTGGTATCCTTATACAAGTTTCCATATTAGCCTCTATCAAGTCCTTAGGTAGTCCCTTAGTTTCCTTGCCAAATACTAGAAAACATCCGTCTTCATAGCTAACATCTGTATGATTTTGTCTACCATTTATAGTTGAATAGAAAAATTTTGCCCCCTTATTTTTTTCTTGAACCTCATCAAAGCTATCATAATATTGAATGTCAGCTATATCCCAATAATCTAGACCACATCTCTTTAAATGTTTGTCATCTAATGAAAAACCTAGGGGTCTAACTAGATGAAGAATAGCGCCTGTATTTGCACATGTCCTAATTATATTACCTGTATTATGTGGTATTTCCGGTTCAACAAGAACTATATTAATAGCCATAATATCAACCTCCTTACTAATATATTATTTTTACAAACTATCTTATATTATTTTTTAATGTGTCCTTTAGTTACTCTATGTTTACTACTCAATTTTAAATGTTTTTATCAAATTCCTGATATAGTTTTTTGATGTTTTTCTTTATTTTTAATATCTTTATCAACTTAAAAACTATAATAATTGCACATATGACTTATAGAGCAATTACTGCATTCTGGTTTTCTAGCCTTACATACCCTCCTACCATGGAATATTAAAAGATGGTGGGAATGGATCCACCTGTCTTTTGGAATTGCCTTCATAAGGGCAAATTCTGTCTTTTCCGGAGTATCAGTCTTGACTATTCCTATCCTATTACTAACCCTAAATACATGAGTATCAACAGCTATTGCAGGAACTCCAAAGGCATTACTCAAAACCACACCTGCAGTCTTTCTTCCAACACCAGGTAACTTTATTAATTCTTCAAGACTATCTGGTACCTGACCATCATATAGGTCTACAAGTATGGATGATGTTTCTTTTATTTTTTTTGCCTTAGACTTATAAAGACCGCATGTCTTTATCATATCCTCTATTTGACCTATGCTCAATCCTTTAAAAGCTTGTGGTGTATTATACTGTTTAAACATCTGCTCTGTAACTATATTAACCCTTACATCTGTACATTGAGCCGATAGTATAGTGGCTATAAGAAGTTCAAAAGCAGAACTATGAACCAACTCACAATGTGCATCTGGGTGTTGGTCCATCAAGATATCTAGTATTTCTACTGTTTCCTTTTTTGTCTTTTTTCTAGGCATCTTTCCTCCTTGTCCTAGCTATAATCATTCATTTAGTCTACTATCCTGCTCCCACCTATAAATTCCCTAATTATAGATGTAGGGCCTATGTCACCTACATCATCTATTTGGTTAAAGTACTGCAAGAACTTTTTCAACCTCAGGGCATCTAAATAGTAGCAAGAATCTTCATCAACCTCTTTAAGTATCTTAATTGCTAGAGGCTTTAAAACAGATAACTCATATACACTAGCTGAATTAAACATCACATCGGCCTCTTCCTGATATGGAAATATATTTTTTTCTTCACCCCTTCTAACAGAAGACCATGTTGATAGGGTTTTTTCAGCACTAGAATTTCTAAACTGATAGTCTCTTACCATTCTTCTTATTAACCTAAAATCAGTAGTAGGTATCCTATTGTGGTCATCTAAGTTTATCTGTGTAATTACGCTTAAATATATCTTAAATTTTAAGTTATTATCTATGTTCCTAGTTAAATTTGGGTTTAATCCGTGAATTCCCTCAAGAATTATAGGATTGTCTCTCTCTAACTTTAGTTTTTTATCTGTATATATCCTGGTTCCACTTTTAAAATCAAATTTTATTTTAACAATTTCCTTACCAGCCAGAAGGTCATTTAAGTCCTCATTAAATTTTCCTATATCAATCGCATCTATTGATTCAAAATCATAGTCTCCATTTTCATCTCTAGGTGTGTTTTCCCTATCAACAAAATAGTCATCTAAGGATATAGGTAATGGAACTAAACCATTCACCCTCAAGTGGGTAGATAGCCTATGGGCAAAACTTGTTTTTCCAGAAGATGAAGGTGCTGCTATTAAGATTAACTTGCTCTTTTTCTTTACAATCATATCTGCTATCTCAGCTATTTTTTTCTCATGAAGAGATTCAACAGTACGAATCATTTCTCCATACTCATCATTTTCTATTATTCGATTCAGGTCAACAACTGTTTCTATACCAAGAGTCCTTGACCACTGTTCTGACTCCCTATAAATATCTGATAACTTATCTAGACTCTTGAATTTAGCTATATATCCCTTAATACCCTTATATGGTCCTTGGATGACCAGTCCATCCCCCATTTTAACTAGGTCAAAATCTTTTATATAAGAAGTTGAAGGGAACATATAGCCATAAAAGTAATCAAAGTATCCATTACACTCATACACCTTTGTCAAATCATCATCTCTATACTTTAGAAGGTTTGCTTTGTCAAACCTACTTACTGCTTCAAACTTATCAATAGCTTGGTCATTTGGCATATAATGACAAGTTATCTTGTAATCTTTTTTTATATACTCTTGCATCTTACATTTTAAGTCTTGAATATCCTTATCAGTCATACTTTTTTGCATGTTTATAGTTGAATAAAGCCCGCCCGATATAGAGTGTTTGATAGATACCCTAGCTTGATCAAATAAGTCCCTACAAGCCATAACTAGTAATAAAGACAATACTCTAAAGTACAAACGTAGTCCTTCTTCACTTGTTGTATCTATAAATTGTATGTCTTCATTGGTATGCAATACATAGTTTAAATCATGGTACTTATTTTTGATCTTTGCCATGCATATATGACCCTTATAATCATCACTTAACATATCAGCTAACTTATTTAATTTGATTTTATTGTCATCAATTGTAAGTTTTCTACCATCTACCCTAATAATTAAATTTTTCATATGGTTTATCCCTTCATACTACAATAAAATTCAAGGAGAAATCCCCTTGAATTCATAATGATTATTTTACATGACCTATATTTTGCAATGGAAGTAATCTAACTAGTACATTTCCAACCAACCTAGACTCTGGCACAAAGCCTACTTCTGAATATCTACTATCTAAGCTATTTCTCCTATTATCCCCCATACAAAAAAGTTTGCCTTTTGGTACTACAGTATCTATATCACCTTCTGTATAGTTATCTTTAGAAATATAGTCTTCATTTATCTCCTTACCGTTTACCTTGACAACTCCATTTTTTATAGAGATATGATCTCCTCCTACAGCTATCACTCTCTTTACTAGGTCTTTTGTATTACTATCATCTTGTAAAATAAAGTCTAGTATTTTTTTAGATGTACTCTTCTTCTGATCTACCACACTGTTTAGAGGCATATAACTATCAAACACAACTATATCACCTCTACTTACACCTGTATACCTACTTACCCTATTTATAATAAGGTAGTCACTATTTTCAAGGGTTGGATACATTGATAAACCATCTACCCTAGTTGGTCTAATTACTTGAACAATAAGTATAGCAAGTACGGCTGCCATAATGAAAACTTTTATAATTTCTATTAATTCATGTATAAATCCTCTTTTTTTAACTCGACTCAATTTAGTCTCCTTCCTCAACCCTAAAATTATTATATTTGATTAAATTTTAAAAGTGTATAAACTATTTTCTAAGCCCCTTTGGATACTTATTTTTAAGTATACCATTAGATTCCTTGGCCCAACCTAGAGATACTCCTTCTATACTTACCAATACCCACCCCCTAGATTGAGATGTTTTTATGGACTCACCTCTTAGGTAAGACCTTGCCTCATCAGAAGCATTTGAAAAGTCAATGCTATATTTTACATCGCAAGTCTTTAAAACCATGGCTAGAGAGTGACTTGGCTCAAACCTATTTTTTTTAAACTCACCTATGATAAGACCTCTTCTCAATAACTTCAAACCTTTCAGGTCACCATCAAGTACATTATAGTACAAGCTATCTTTTTTTATAACTAAACGCTCAGGCTTGAAAATTCCTAGTCGGTCTCCTTCTAAATAATTTTTTAGAAAATTTTCAAAAAGTCTAATTTGGTCTCCTTTATTATTATCAAATCTTGTTTTTACGCCAGTCTTTTTCTTTATCTTTTTTGTATTATAGCTGCCCACAAGTTTTAATATACCATCCTTATAGTCCATCACCTTTTCTACATCATGACCAACTGATTTTAGTATTCTAGCACAAAAATGACCTTCCCCCTTATCCCTATGGGGCCACAACCTTTCCATATCTACTAGCCTAGCACTTGGATAATCCTTTAAGAAGGACTCGACTATGTATTCATTTTCTCTTTTAGTAAATGTACAGGTTGAGTATACTAACATACCTCCATCTTTTAACATTTCAAAGCCATCCCTAATTAGCTGTGTTTGGATATCCACACATTCATCAACCTTATCTTCAGACCAGTCTACAATAGCAAAATCATCTTTTCTAAACATACCCTGACCTGAACATGGAGCATCTATAAATATCTTATCAAAGAAACCTTTAAAAAACTTTAATAAATTTTTGGAATCTGAATTACTTATTATACAATTTATAGCTCCAAATCTCTCTAAATTCTCACCTAAGGCCTTAATCCTATTGGGATTTATTTCATTAGATACCAGTAGTCCACTATGATTTAATTTTGATAGTATATATGTTGATTTTCCTCCTGGAGCTGCACATAGATCAAGAATCTTGTCTCCTGATTTAATTTCTGTCTGACCAACCACGCTCATAGCTGATGGTTCTTGTATATAATAGGCTCCTGCATCGTGAAGAGGATTTTTACCTGGGAACTCTTCTCCTGATATATAATAGGACTCCTTGGACCATCTTATTCTATCCCTATCAAAATCTATGTTAAAGAGTCCCAAGCCCTCAAACCTATCCAAAGGCATCTTCAAGGTATTTATCCTTATAGCAGAAGTTTTTTCCTCTTTATAAGTATCTAAAAAGTCCTTATATTCTCCCCCCAATATTTCCTTCATTTCGTTTAAAAATGAAGTTGGTAGTACTTGGATTTTATTTTCTAATGACTTCCTCCTAGAATCTTCATTCCTATTTTCTAAGTCTTTATCAATCATTCTATCTAAGCCCTTATCACTCATTCTATCCCCACATATGTCTTTAGAAGTAGTCATAGGTATTCGTCGCCTCACATATCACTACCCTTATTTTTTCTTTATTCACCTGTCTATAGGCTGCTATAAAGGTATTTATATCTGAATCAGATAGGTCTATTTTTTTCTCGCTTATAAGGGTTAATACATCATCTTCTATGATGAACTTTACATTATTAATTCCATTATCTAACAAATAATACATTATTTTTTTTTCTTCAAGTCCCTCAAATCGTTCAAAAAATGCAACCTTTTCACCAAATTTCCTGACACTATCAGTATTTTTTTGTGGCTCATCTTGATTATAGTCAAGGCCCATATTCCTAATATCTTTTTCTATTTCTTTTGGATCGTAACCATATCTTTCTAATAGTTTTTCCTGCATTTGACCGAATTTTTCAATAGATATATTATTTTTTTTCATAAATTCATTAATGCTCTTAGAAAAGTCCAGGGGACTTATGCTTCCTCTTGAGAATTTACTGTACATTGAGTACATATATTCCTCTAATTTATCAATATCTGAATCCTTAACCTTATTTTGAAAAGATCCAAAATCTATTATCTTGTCATCTGACATAGGTACTCTGCCTCCTTAGTAAGATTTAAATATATTATACCATTAGACTGCTTAATTTAACCATAATATAGGCTGCTTAATTTATATATAATAGATTACAAGATAAAAGGGTTTATATTAACCTTATTGAAAAGTATCATTTTCCTTTAACTTACATTTTTAATTATGTAATAAATTATAATAACCAGGCCTACATAGAACCACAAGTCGACATAAATGAACCTTGTATCTTAGAACTGTATATTATACTCCTTTAACTATCTATATTCTCGTTACCTAAAATTACTAAATTGTTATCGTTAATTCCCAAGATTTCTGTTATACTAGCATTAGAACACATATCATTTCTCCTTTTTTTTAATTGTCGTGATTTAAATTATACATGAGATTTTATGTGTGTTCCTATTTTTTGCAAAAAATTTAGCGTTGGGAGAGAATTTTTTCTCTCATCAACGCTAAATATTATACAACCATAGGGCTTCTATACCTTTTAACACAGAATTCATAATGGTTTACTTTTCAGTAAGTTTTACAAATTGATTATATAATCAACCAGTTTCTTTATTTGAATCCATATTAGAATATTACTTAAAGTACTTAACACCAGATTCAAATAGCTTCTGGTCCCTTTCCCCTATAATATTCTTGATTACATAGTCCCCTCTTCTTTCTGAGTGGCCCATCTTACCAAGTATTCTACCATCATCTGAAGTAATACCTTCCACTGCCCAGTATGAACCATTAGGGTTAAAGTCTATATCATATGTAGCCTTTCCATTAAAGTCTACATACTGTGTTGCTATCTGTCCGTTTTCTATTAAGCTCTTCATAACCTCGTCACTAGCTACAAACTTACCTTCTCCATGAGATATGGCGATTGAATGTATGTCTCCAACTTCTGTTCCCGCCAACCATGGTGACTTGTTTGACGCTACCCTAGTCTGAACTATCTTGGCCTGGTGACGACCTATATTATTATATGTCAAGGTAGGCATATCTGCGCTTGGAGTCTTAATCTCACCATATGGTACTAGTCCTAGCTTGATAAGGGCCTGGAATCCATTACAGATACCTATCATTAGACCATCCCTATTCTTTATCAGGTTCATTACAGCCTCTTCTATCCTTGGATTTCTAAATACTGTGGCTATAAACTTGGCTGAACCATCCGGCTCATCACCTGCTGAAAATCCACCTGGTATCATAATGATCTGACTCTTATTGATTTCTTCAACCATAATGTCTATTGATGCCTCTATATCAGCATAGGTCATATTCCTAAATACACCTATATGGGTCTCTGCTCCTGCCCTTTCAAAGGCTCTTGCAGAATCGTACTCGCAATTAGTACCTGGGAAGGCTGGTAGGAATACCCTTGGCTTAACTATGCTAAGTGATGACTTGGCTGGCTTGACATCTAGCTTGTAGCTTATATTTTCTATCTTGTCATTTACAAGCTTGCTTGCCTTAGTTGGAAAAATTGGTTCTAGAGTCTTTTCAGATTCAGCATATAGCTTGTCTAAACCTACTTCCTGACCAAATACATCTATAACCGGCTTATCTATAGTCTGACCTACTAGGACATAATTAGCTCCTTCTAGGACTCCTAGGTCTGCCTGGTCGATTTCTACCAGGATAGAACCATAGCTCTGCCTAAATAGGTCATCCCTGTTTTCATACCTCCTAGCTAGCTTATTATCTAGCTTGACACCTATCCTATTACCAAAGCCCATCTTGGCTATAGCTTCACCTAGACCACCATAACCTAGGGCATATGTTGCCTTTAACTTACCTGCTAGGGCTGCCTGGTGTATAATATCAAAGTTCTTCTTCATCACATCGAAGTCTGGGAAGGCATAGTCCTTCTGAGGTGTTTCTACTAGGACAAGAGCATTACCTGCTGCCTTTAATTCCTGGGAAACTATGTTCTTGGCATCTTCAGTATTTACTGCAAATGATACTAGGGTTGGTGGTACATCTATATCCTTGAAAGTTCCGCTCATTGAATCCTTACCACCTATAGCCGGTATCTCGAAGTTTGACTGGGCATAATAGGCACCTAATAGGGCTGAGAATGGCTTTGCCCACCTAGTTGGGTCCTGACCTAATTTTTCAAAGTATTCCTGGAATGTCAGCCTTGCTGTTGAATAATCCCCACCTAGGGCTACCAGCTTGGCAACGGATTCAACTACTGCATTCATAGCGCCGTGGAAGGTAGACCACTTACCTATCTTTGGATTATAGCCAAAAGTCATTATAGATGAGGTATTAGTTTCCCCACCTAGGACTGGTATCTTGGCTACCATACCATTAGCTGGAGTAGCCTGGTACTTGCCACCTAGTGGCATTATAATCGTATTACCACCTATAGTATTATCAAACTTTTCTACAAGTCCCCTCTGTGAACAAGTATTCAGGTCTGACATAGCTGCTAGGTACTTGTCTTCTATAGTCTTGAACTTGCTAGTCACACTAGTCAAGTCTAGATATCCAGATTCTGGATCTATTCCCTCAACCTTAATATCAGTATCCTGCTTTGATCCATTTGTATCTAGGAAGGACCTCTTGATATTAACTATATCCTTACCATTCCAATACATTCTCAGGTAACCAGTATCAGTAACTGTAGCTACATGGGTTGCCTCAAGATTTTCTAGGCCAGCCAATTCAATAAATCTATCCAAATTTTTTGGATCTATCGCAACTGCCATCCTTTCCTGAGATTCTGATATAGCTAGTTCAGTACCATCTAGACCATCATACTTCTTTGGGACTAGGTCAAGGTTGATATCTAGTGATTCAGCTATTTCACCTATAGCAACGGATACACCACCTGCACCGAAGTCATTACACCTCTTTATCATCTTGACAGCTTCCGTGTTTCTAAAGAACCTCTGGATTTTTCTTTCATTAGGGGCGTCACCCTTTTGAACTTCTGCAGAACAAGTAGAAATAGACTCTTCACTATGTTCCTTAGATGAACCTGTTGCTCCACCACAACCATCTCTACCTGTTTTTCCACCTAGTAGGATGATTACATCTCCAGCCACTGGTCTTTTTCTAATTACATTTTCCTTTGGTACCGCTGCTATTACTGCACCAACTTCCATTCTCTTGGCAACAAAATTTTCATCATATACCTCTGCTACTTGTCCAGTTGAAAGACCTATCTGGTTGCCATATGAAGAGTAACCACTAGCTGCTTGACTAGTTATCTTCTTTTGCATTAACTTACCTGCTAGGGTATCTTCTAAAGATGTTCTTGGGTCTGCTGATCCTGTAACCCTCATAGCCTGGTATACATATGACCTACCTGACAATGGATCTCTAATAGCTCCTCCAAGGCAAGTTGCCGCACCACCAAATGGTTCTATTTCTGTTGGGTGGTTATGTGTTTCATTCTTGAACATTAGGAGGTATTCTTCCTTCTTGCCGTCAACTTCTACATCTATATTTATTGAACAAGCATTTATCTCTTCACTTTCATCAAGGTCTGCTAGCTTGCCCTCCTTCTTTAACTTTTTCATGGCTACTGTTGCCATATCCATTAGGCATATATCCTTGTCCCTGTCTCCATAGACAAAATTCCTATCGGCCAGGTACTGGTCATATGTTTCTTTTACTATGTCTGTGAACCTACCACCTGCTATATCTACATTGGCTAACCTAGTCATGAAAGTAGTATGTCTACAGTGGTCTGACCAATAAGTATCTAATACCTTTATTTCAGTTATAGTTGGGTCCCTCTTTTCATCATCCCTGAAATAGGTCTGGATGCACTTTAGGTCGTCTATAGTCATGGCTAGACCCATATCAGCCAGGAATTTTTCTAATCCTGATGGATCTAGGTCTATAAATCCGTCTAGTCTAGCTACTGCCTCAGGTATTTCATATTCAACTGCTAGGGTTTGTGGCTTGTCTAATGAAGCTTCCCTGGAATCAACTGCATTTATTAGGTAGTCCTTTATCTTGTCAAATTCCTGGTCGTTTATAGTATTCTCTAGAACTATTACCCTGGCAGAATTTATATTAGGTCTCTTTCCCTCATTTACTATCTCCGCACACATTGATGCCCAATCAGCCCTCTGGTCATACTGGCCTGGTAGGTATTCTATAGCAAATACCCTCTCATCACTTAGATATGGTATTTCTTCATAGTATACCTGGTCTAGGTTAGGTTCTGAAAGAATAGTCTCAGCCACCTTTTTGTAGGCTTCCTGACCTATACCTTCTACGTCATACCTATTGATTACCCTTAACTTGCCAACACCTATGTGTAGACTTTCTCTTATGTCATTTTGCATTGCAAGAGACTCTAAAGCAAAACCATCCTTCTTTTCAACAAAAACTCTACTTACCCTGCTCATAATCAACCCCTATATCCTTTCTATAGTGCATTCTTTCAAAACTTATCCTATCTATATTCTTATAGATATTTTTAGCAGCGGCTTCAACATCCTTGCCCCTAGAGCATACGCCTAGGACCCTACCACCATTTGTAACTATCCTGTCTCCGTCAAACTTAGTTCCGCTATGGAATACCACTATACTATCATCTACATCATCAAGCCCAGTAATTAACTTGCCCTTTTCATAGTCCTCTGGATATCCTCCAGATGCTAATACAACGCAAGCGGCGGCTTGGTCTGTATATTTGATGTCTATGTCTGCCAGCCTATCCTCTGTAATAGCCATCATTATCTCACTTAGGTCAGTTTCCAACCTCATTAAGACTGACTGAGTTTCAGGATCTCCGAACCTACAGTTAAATTCTAGGACCTTTTCCCCATTTGGAGTAATCATTAGACCTACAAAAAGGATTCCCCTGTAGTCAAGTCCATCTGCCTGGAAGCCCTTTAGGGACTTGATCAAGACCTCATCATAGACCTTCTTTGCTAGGTCGTCTGTATATATAGTACTTGGTGAGAAGGTCCCCATACCCCCTGTATTTGGGCCCCTTTCAAGTTCAAATATTTTCTTGTGATCCTTGGCTGATTCCATAGGCACTATGGTATTTTTATCAACAAAGGCTAGTATTGAAGTTTCAACTCCTGTCAAGAACTCCTCAACTACCACTAGGTTACCAGCGTCACCAAACTTCTTGTCTGCCATTATCATCTTTAAGGTAGCTATTGCATCCTCTTTATTTTCTGGTATTACAACTCCTTTACCAGCTGCCAGACCATCGGCCTTAATAACCACCGGATAGCCGAAAGAATCTATCTCCTCTATGGCCTTGTCTATATCTGTATATTCCTTGTACTTGGCTGTAGGAATGTCATGTCTTACAAAAAATTTCTTGGAGAAAAGCTTACTAGCCTCTAGTCTAGAGCAAGAAGCATCTGGACCAAATACCCTAAGCCCCCTCTTGGCGAATATGTTTGATATACCCATTACTAGGGGAACTTCGGGACCTACAACTGTAAGGTCTATCTGGTTTTCCTCAGCAAAATCTGCCAGTTTGTCTAGTTCTGTATCCTTTATATCAAGGCATTCAGCCACTAATCCTATACCTGCATTACCAGGTGCACAGTATATTTTTTCTACATTTTTTTCTCTACTTAATTTCCAGCATATAGCATGTTCTCTGCCACCGCTACCCACAACTAAAATTTTCACTTATTCCTGCCCCCTATATTAATGCTTGAAGTGTCTGATTCCTGTAAATACCATGCTAATTCCCAATTCATCACAGGCCTTGATTGAATCCTCATCCCTAATTGATCCACCTGGCTGGACTATGGCCTTAATACCATGTTCTGCTGCCAATCTTACACAGTCGTCAAATGGGAAGAAGGCATCAGAGGCTAAAACAGCGCCCTCAAAATTTTTCTCATTTTTATTGTTTTCTATAGCATTAGAAAGGGCCCATATCCTAGATGTCTGACCACAACCTACTGCCAAAGTCTGACCATCCTTAACTATGGCTATGGCATTAGACTTTAAATTCTTGGCAACCTTCATACCGAATTCCATATCCTTCAACTGGTCTGCTGTTGGCTGGACCTTAGTAACAACTTCATTCTTGTCAGCTAAAATCCTATCCTTATCCTGGACTAGGAGCTTGCCATCAAGATACTTCATATCGTATACTTGCTTGCTATCCTCTATCTTGGCTAGCTTTAATATTCTTAAGTTCTTCTTTTGCTTTAATACCTCTAGGGCATCCTGGTCAAAGTCATAGGCTACTACTATTTCCAAGAATATTTCATTTATCTTTTCTGCAGTAGGCTTGTCTACCTTTGATGTAATACCAAGGATACCTCCAAAGATTGAAACCTTGTCGGCCTCAAAGCACTTCATATATGACTCATACACACTATCTGCAAGACCTACACCACAGGCATTTGAGTGCTTGATAGCCACGCTACAAACCTGGTCAGAATCCTTGAATTCCCTCATAAACTCCAGACATCCAGCCAGATCATTTATATTATTGAATGACAATTCTTTACCGTGTAGTTGTACATAATTTATAATTGGATTTTTTGCATTAGGCTGGGAGTACATAAAACCCCTCTGGTGACCATTTTCACCGTATCTAAGTTCTGTATCCTTCTCAAATGTAAGGTTTAGTATATCTGGGTACTTATCGCCAACCACACCTGCAAAGTAGGTAGATATTAGAGTGTCATACCTGGCAGTTGTTGCAAAGGCCTTATAGGCAAGCTGTCTCCTGTCTTCTTCAGTTAAGCCACCCTGGGCTAACTTTTCTATTATCATATCATAGTCAGCTATATCTACAACGACTGCCACATCCTTGTAATTCTTAGATGCAGACCTGATCATTGATGGACCACCGATATCTATATTTTCAACTATTTCTTCATGGGATTTGCCACTCCTAACAGCACCTTCAAAGTCATATAGGCTAACTACAACCATATCTATAGATCCTATATTTAGGTCCTTTACTGTTTCTGCATGCGAATCTAGATCTCTTCTATACAAGATGCCACCATGTATATATGGGTTAAGTGTCTTTACCCTTCCATCCAGTATTTCTGGAAAGTTTGTAACTGATTCTACCTGGATTACATTTACACCTGCCTCGTGAAGTTTCTTGAATGTATTACCTGTAGAAACTATCTCGTAACCAAACTCATTTAATTTTTTACCAAATTCTACAAGACCTGTCTTGTCTGTAACACTTATTAAAGCCCTCTTCAATTCTATGTACCCCTTTCATACTAAATATTTTATCTACTTCCAGCCTATACTTAAACCTGAACCTTTAAGATTATTCCTAAACCCAAACTATAAATTTATTTTATTCTTCTATGAATACTTTTCTGCCGACTAGCCTTATCTTGTCGTCACAATAGTCGGCGACCACCTGACTCAAAATCTTATGCTCTATTTTCAAAACCCTCTGCTGCAGGTCTTGAGGACTATCACCAACAAAAACCTCTACCGTATCCTGTCTTATAATAGGGCCTGTGTCAGCATTTTCATCAACAAAGTGGACTGTAGCCCCACTTATCTTTACCCCATATTCTATGGCGGCCTCATGTACCTTTATTCCATAGTAGCCCTTACCACAAAATGATGGTATCAAGGATGGATGTATATTGATTATCCTATTTTCAAACGCCCTAGTAAAATTAGGGCTGAGTATCTTTAAAAAGCCTGCCAGGACTACAAGGTCTATCTTATTTTCCTTCATAATATCAATAATGGTCTGCTCATCCTTTTCAAATACTGCCATTATATTGTGCTTTTTAGCCCTTTCTAGACCATAAGCCCCTTCCTTGTTGGATATTACCAACTTGATCTGGCCATTTATCTTACCCGCTTCTACACCATCTATTATTGACTGTAGGTTGGTTCCTCCACCAGATACCAGTACAGCTATATTCTTCATCAAATTACCTCTTTACTCTCAACTTATTTATATAAGCAAGAGTATATCTTTACTTATATATAATATTATCAACTTATGTATATAAACAAGAGTATATCTTTACTTATGTATATACTATCAATTTATGTATATAGATAGGGTATATCTTTCCTACTAACTATATCCACATGTTTTTATACTCTTTTGTCACCTATATTAGGTCTACTCCTTCATGCGAGTCAACTACCCTACCAATGATATAGGCCTTGTCATCCATAAAGTCTTTGTACTTGTCATCTACAAAGTCTACATTGTCGCTAGGTCTATTATTGATGTAGTCAACTAGGCCCTGGGCTTCATCCTTGTCAACTATCATTACAAGGCCAACACCCATGTTAAAGCTCTTATGTAGTTCCCTCTTTTCTATGGCATCAAAAGCTTCTATCATCTTGAAAATCGCTGGCTTGTCCCAAGACTTAGTGTCTATATCCAGACCCAGCCCCTTAGGTATAACCCTTACTATATTCTCTACTAGGCCACCACCTGTAATATGGGCTATAGCCTTAACATTGTACTTAGCTAGGGCATCCAGTGCCAACTTTACATATATCTTAGTAGGAGTTAGCATCGCATCACCCAAAGACATGCCTAATTCATCTATATGCTTGTCTAATTCATACTTGTATTCCTCTAAGAAAATCTTTCTTATAAAAGAAAATCCATTTGAATGGATACCACTTGAAGATATACCAACTAAAAGATTTCCTGCCTTTACATCCTGGCCGCTAACTATCTTATTCTTGTCGGCTATACCAATAGAAAAACCTGCCAAGTCATAGTCATCTTCACCGTACATACCCGGCATTTCAGCAGTTTCTCCACCTATCAAGGCACAGCCACTCATCTTACATCCATCTGCTATACCAGCCACAACCTTTTCTATATGCTCTGGCACCAACTTCCCTAGGGCTATATAGTCTAGGAAGAATAGTGGCTTGGCCCCCTGACAAATCAAATCGTTTACACACATGGCAACCAGGTCTATACCAACTGTATCGTGCTTATCCATTAACTGGGCTATCTTAAGTTTAGTTCCAACCCCATCAGTTGATGCCAGTAGGACTGGTTCCTCCATCCCCATAAAATCCTTCAGGGAATATAGTCCACTAAAGTTACCCAGGTCACCAATCACATTTGAATCATAAGTCCCCTTGATCTTATTTTTAATTAAATCTACAGCTCTATTACCTTCATCAATATCTACGCCTGAACTCTTGTAAGTAAGCATTTTATCCCCCTTTTTAACCACATATATTATATTTATTCACATAAGTTTACCAATTTATATAAACTGTATCATTACGAAAGATTAATCATATAGTCCATCAACCTGCTATATGCTCTTATAAAATATCAAATTCTATACCACACTTTACATTATAAAAACTAGCAACTTTAAATGCTAAAACTCTACCGAAGCATCATCAGCCAGAACTTTTTCTTCCATTTCCTTCCTATAGCCAGCCAATTTTTCCCTCAAGACCGGATACTTGACGCTGGCAATCTGAATTGCCATAAGGGCTGCATTCATACCTGAATCTATAGTTACAGTTGCAACTGGAATACCACTTGGCATCTGAACGATTGACAATAATGAATCCAAACCATCCATTGTAGACGACTTGATCGGTAGGCCAACTACCGGTATCAAAGTCTGGGCTGCTATAACACCAGGTAGGTGGGCAGCCTTTCCAGCTGCTGCTATTATAACATCAGTATTATCCTTTATTTCATCTAAAAAACTAGTTAATTCCATCGGAGTCCTGTGGGCTGAAAGTATCCTAACTACAACCTCTATACCGTAACTCTTTATCAACTTTATGCCCGATTCAAGCTTAGGTAAGTCTGACTTTGAACCCATAACTACTGCAATTTTCATAACAAAATTCTCCTTTTCAACTTATTATATCTAGATAAAGTACTTTTTACTCTTTAGAAAATATTTGTTTGTGTCCATCTTCATAAGAGATAAAATAATATGATTATTTATATTGTATTATTCACATATAATTCTTATATATACGAACCTTTATACTAAAATAATATCCTAATGTGCAGTTATTTTCAATACTTTTTTAAAAAATATTATAAAAAATCCATTAAATTACGAACTATATGCTTTATTTAAATTAAGTTTATTCGTTTTATATGAATTTTGGAAAATAACATAAACTTTGTGATTTTTAAGTTATATAAGTAAAATCCAGGCAGTACCATTTTTTGATATTTACCTGGATTTAAATTTTTATAGAATATTAAATATTGCTATTTATTTTTTACCTGTCTTTTAGGACTTCTGACATATTAATTTTCTTTATCCTTCTGACCAGAATCCACCTATTTATTAGGTATACCATCATTCCACATATAATCGTTGAAAGATATACATATATAGGTATATGTGGATTTATGTAACCATCAAACTTATAAAAGGCCATCCTTACGAAGGATGTTACTAAGTATTTTTCTATAGGAATAAGGATAACTAGGAATATGGCAACAGCTATTGTAGATACCCTAATAAATACTTTCCCTATCTCCTTGTCATAATAGCCAAATATCCTAAGATAGGAGATTGACTCCTTATATTTATCTACTATAGTCTTGGTAAGGACATACATAACTACTAAGTATATTATAAGAGCCACAGACATAATCATAGGCATAATATTTTTAAAATTCACCATAAACTGATCGGCAATTTTTTTCATGTCTGAAGAATTTATAATTGTAGCCAGTTCATTATCTTCAACCTTTATTTTTTTATCCGTGAATATCCCATTATAATAGTATTCCTTCATACCGGCCATTTTATTACAATCCTTCCTGTCCATTATTATCGACATGGAACTTGCAAATAGGTCTGTATGACCAACCACCCTTAGTTTATAATATACATCCCTACTTTCGTCCTTCATAGATATCTGGTCACCCATATTTATTTTAAACCTATTCATTAGGCCATCTGAAATGTAAACATCATATACCCTTGTTTTTCGCTTGGAAATTTCATTTTTACCAGGGTTCTCGTCCTTTTTGTCCTCTTTCCCATCTTTTGAGCCCAATTCTTTGGCTCTTGTAAGACGCTCTTTTATAAAGGCCCCGTCCAAATTACTAGCATATATATTGACCTTTATGGCTTGGTCAAAAGTCTTATCAATCATCTTAACCCCATACATGGTGAATAGGTTGACTTTATCCTTGCCAATTGACAGGACATCAGATAGATACTTGTCTTGTTGATCATAAGTAGGCTTGTCAAATACGTCCTTGTCCCTCTTTACTATTGATTCTTTTAACCTTGCCTCCACCTCTTTTTCAAGGGGTCCTTTTAGTATGGTTTGGTAGCTAGATGGCATAGATTTTCCTATATCATCCATATAACTATCAATCAAATCGCCTAAGGACAAGCCATATATCAAAAGTATATTTCCCAATAGCAGGCCAATACACAAAACCATATAACTAGCCTTATTTTTTAAGAAAACCCTAATTCTAAATCTTGATAAAAATGCCCTCTGTGGTAGCCTAATAGCTTTATTCTGACTACGACTGGATAGTTCTCTCCTCAAAAATCTAAGTGGGCTTAGTCTCAACTTTCTACATACAGATACAAAATTTATCAGTAATATTAAACTAATAGGTATGAGACTTGTCAATAAAAAGGCATAGGCATCCAACTCTACCCTTACTGGAAATAGGGAGAAGGAATCCATATACAGGCCTAAATATATATCCTTCATATAGGTATAGGCCAATAGATTACCCACCAATACAGCAAAAATCGTCACATATAAGGGCAACTTTATATAGTGCCATATAAGGCTAGCCTTACTATAACCAAATGATAGTAGGCTTCCTATTACACTTGCTTCGTCCTCTATCATATTCTGAACTAAAATGACAAATATAAAGGCCATTACCAGAAGTACGATTACCATCAAGGATGTCATCATAGGTACATCTCCACCCATATCATCCATAACATAGGAAATCCTGGAATTCCTATACTTATGTTGGGCATTTATAGGAACTAAACCCTTATCTACAAAGGCATCAACTAAATCCTTTAATTTATCAGACTGGACCTTCCTGTTTTCACTGGCATTTTCTAACCTGTAAGAGTATATGTAGTTTATGCTATAACCATCTTTTACCAGGTCATCAAAAGTCTTTTTGTTTACACTGGCCACTGCAAAATTTTTGTTGTCCATCAAGATATCGCCCGGTCTTCTCAATAAAAAACTATAGTCTGGAAAGGCTACTAAACCAACTACTTTTAATCCACCTATAGCCGGCTTTTTATCATTTACAGATGATGGCAAGTCTAATTTGTCACCTAGGGACATCTTATTTTCTTTGACATAGTTATAATCCAGGACTACCTCACCATCTTTATTGGCTGGCCTGCCCTGGTGGATACCTGGAATATTTACCTTATCCCTATTAGGATATATCCTAATCAATTTACCGTTCTTGTAATTGATAGACAAATAGTAGTTTTTATAGGCCTTAACATGCTTATCCCTAAAAATTTTTTCTTCTTCCTTATTTAATTCCCTGTTAAACTCTATATAACCATCCTCTATCTTGCCCCTTATATGGCTTTCATCATAGGATATCTTTACAGAATTTTGTGATATAAAAAATGAAGATATAAATGATATGGTCATTATCATAACTATAAATATAGACCCATACCTACCAATATTTGACCTAAGCTCTCTAAAAATTCGCTTGTTTAGTGGATTTCTCATAACTACCACCTACCAAACCAATTCGCTAGCATCTACTATACTATCATTTATTCTATGCTCCATTATAGTCCCGTCATGCAGGCTCAAAACCTCATGCGACATACCAGCAATAGCAGTATTGTGTGTGGCTATAATAATAGTACTTTTGTATTCCTTATTTATTTTTTGTATCATCTTTAATACATCCTTGGCAGTAGAGTAGTCCAAGGCACCAGTGGGTTCATCACAAAGGAGGATAGTTGGACTCTTGGATAAGGCCCTTGCTATAGCAGTCCTCTGCTGCTGACCACCCGATAGCTGGTTAGGAAACTTGCTTTGATGATCTACAAGGCCAAGCTTTTCTATCAAGTCATCAAGATCCAATGGGTCTTTACTCAAATAGGCCCCTACCTCTATATTTTCCTTCAAAGTCAGGTTAGATACCAGGTTGTAAAACTGAAAAACAAAGCCTAGCTTGTCCCTCCTATATTGGAGTAGGTCCTTTTTAGACAGGTTCTTAAGCTCTAAACCATCAACTATAAGACTTCCTTCTTCAAAGGACTCTATGCCACCTAATATATTCAGAAAAGTGGACTTACCAGACCCAGACGGCCCTAATAGGGTACATATACTTCCCCTCTTTATCTTACAATCTATGCCCTTAAGGACATCTACCCTGTTGTCACCCTGACCATATGATTTCCTTAAATTAGAAACCTCTATTAGATTATCACTCACTAGCATGACCCCCTATTCATAATAAATTACTATAAAACCCACAAAAACGTTTTCTTTACACTCATACGCCACTCTTAGTTAGAATAAGCATAAATCTACCTCTTATCTATATAATATAATAAATTATAATGATTTTCAATACTTATTGGTGATTGAATAGCAGGGTAATTATAGATACTAAAATGCCTATAATAGAAAGGCTTAAAAATTTCCTTTCCTTCTTATCTACAAAAAAGGGCTCTATGTCAAATAACGTTGGTGATAATTTAAATCAACAAAATCTATTAAATT
>CAUQSL010000005.1:0-86420 GCA_963520775.1 uncultured Peptostreptococcus sp. | reverse complement strand
ATGCAATCTCAAAAGCAACATACTCATCTAATGGAATCAAGTCAGCAGTTAGAGATGCACTTAATAAGGCGTTAATAGAGGATTCTGCTATTACAGGTAATGAAGAATTGCTTAATAAGTTAAAAGAGAAAAATAAGAAGTTAAAAGAATTAACAAAAGACTTGAGAAATAAAATAGAGGCTTTGGAAAGTGAGTATCAAAAAAATAATGCTTCTAGTGGTAAACTTAATGATGGTAAGTATGAAGGAGTAGGAGTAGGATTTAGAGGAAAATTAAAAGTAGAAGTAGAAGTAAAGGATGGAAAAATAGCAACAGTAAATGTTCTTGAAAATGTAGATGATCCACCATACTTTGAAAAGGCTAAGGCTCTTATTGAATCAATTATATCTAAGCAGACTACAGAAGTTGATGCAATCTCAAAAGCAACATACTCATCTAATGGAATCAAGTCAGCAGTTAGAGACGCCTTAAAAAAGGCCGTTTCGACTCAAGGTTCTTAGTATACAAAGCCAAAAGCTAGTGTTGAAGAACTATTATTGATGAAAACAAAACTTTAAAAGAGAAAAATTCATTGTTATTGTCAACAATAGATACACTTAAAAAAGCTGGAGGGCATTACATACACTTTTTCTACAAAAGATATGTATGATGAATTAATGTCTATATTAAACAAAGCAAATGTAAAACAAAATTAATATTTTAATTGGAAAGAACCCACTGATTTATTTCGGTGGGTTTTATTTACAATTTAAAAAAATAATTAAAAAAAATAGAATTTATCGTCAAAACTTATTAATATATGTTATAATATTAAATATGGATACTATGCGACGAAAGGATGTTTTTAATAATGGAAAATAATTTAACTATGCAAGAGCTACTTGATATGCAAGAACAAGAACTTAGCAAGATCAATGTAGATGATGAAATTACAGGAAGGGTAGTAAAGATCAATCATGACAGCTTGATTTTGAATCTAGAGGTTGGCTTTGATGGATTGGTACCAGCTAGCGAACTTAATCTTGAAAGAGGTCAGGCTATTGAAGATGCATATAAGATAGATGATGAAGTTACGGGTATTATAACTAATATTAGCTATAAGGATGCTACTATTAAGATATCTGTTCTAAGATTAGAACAGAGAAGCGATCTGAAGGAATTGATAGATGCTTTAGAAGAACGTAGGGTAATTAATGTACATGCATACAAGGCTCTTGATAGAGGTTTATATGTTCAGTACAAGTCATACACAATGTTTATGCCTATATCTCAGATAGATACTAAGTTTGTAAAAGACACTAGTGAGTATGTTGGTAAGAATCTTGATGCCTATGTTAAGGAAGTTAACCCAAGAAAAAACAGGATAATTGTTTCTCATAGGGAAGTAGCCCAGGAAGTTTTAGATGCCGAAAGAAAAGAAAGAAAAGCAAAGATAAAGGCAGAGAGAGAAGCAGAAAGAGCTAAGTTAAAGGCAGAAAGAGAAGCCTTATTTGCATCGCTTGTTGAAGGTGAAAAGAGACTAGGTAAAGTTACTAATATTATGCCTTATGGTGCATTTATAGACCTTGG
The DNA here is from genome assembly GCA_963520775.1 of uncultured Peptostreptococcus sp. Lineage (GTDB taxonomy): Bacteria > Bacillota > Clostridia > Peptostreptococcales > Peptostreptococcaceae > Peptostreptococcus. Next base: position 84,851 of record CAUQSL010000005.1, on the reverse strand, counting down.
TGGAGTAGAGGGATTGGCTCATATAAATAATCTTTCTTGGACAAGGGTAGAATCAGTTGAGTCTGTATTAAAACTAGATGATGAAGTTGAAGTATTTATTCAAAGTGTTGACCCAGAAACTAAGAGGATAGCACTTGCCCTAAAGGACCCTGATAAGGATCCATGGAAGTTAATAGCTAACGAGGTATCAGTTGGTACAGTAGTTGAAGCTAAAGTGTTAAGAATAATTGAAAAGGGTGCCTTCCTTCAGGTCAAGGATGGTGTAGAAGCATATTTACCAATCGGTGAACTAAGCGAGTCTAGAGTCAACAAGGTAGAAGATGTTGTAAATGTTGGCGATACTGTTAAGGCTGCTGTAATTAAATTTAATGCGGAAAATAAGAGAATGATGCTTTCAATAAGTGAATTGACTAGGGAACCAGAAGAAGATTTATCTCAGTATATGTCAGTTGGTGATGATACTATTGGTAATATTGGAGATGTATTAAAAGAAAAGCATGAAACACCTGAAGCAGAATAATTTTTAATATTAACTTAAGTTAGTAAAGAGGGTTGCAAGTGCAGCCCTCTTTTATAGCTTGTTAATTTTCTTTTATAGATACAACAATATAATTATTTTAATAAAAATAATGTCTATAAAGCATTTTCTATGCTAGGAGTAGGGGGCTATTGTGTTAAAATTTAAAAAAATAAATTTTGAAAAATTTTTAAAGAAGAAACATGATATAAAAATAGATAAAATCACAAATATAAAATACTATTTAGATTTAAATAAAGTTTTAAATATAAAAACTGGCAAAGTTGTTGATAAAATCTTAAATATAAGAGCTAATAAAAATATCGATAAAATATTTAGCATAAAAGATAATGCCAGTGTAATTAAACTTCTCGATATAGATTACCTTATGGCAGGCATACTTTTTTTTGTGTTTTTATTTATGATGATTCTAAATTCTTATTCACCTCTTGTAATAGATGATATGGTTAGGATGTTTTCTAAGGACATGATAAAAATTAAAGGAATAAGAGATATAATAGCCAATGAAAAATACATATATACCAATATTAATCCACACCAAATCGGGAATTTTATATCTAATGTTTTACTTTTAATAAATGAAAGGTTGGCTGATTTTATAAATTCAACTGTCTTTTCTATATTCATATATAAGCTATCTAGTTATGGATTTGCAAATAAAAGAAAACGTGTGGATGATCATATTTTTAATACTTGTATAGTTATATTGGTATTCTTGCTTATGTGGGTTTCTATGCCTAGGTTCGGAAACACTTTTTTGATGGTGTCAAGTATGGCTAAGTATGTATGGATTGGGATCATATGTATTTATGTCCTGATTAATGCTAGAAAAATGCTTATAAGTAAGAAGGAAGAAGATCAGACGATAAGTAATAGAAAAATGCTATTAATTATATTGGCATCATTTTTAGCTGGTTGGTCACAAGAAAATCTAGCTATAGCTGAAATCTTGGTCCTTATATTCTATATATGTAAGTCGTATATGGAAAAAAAGAAGGATACTCTTATAGTGTTGATACTATCTTTAGTAAGTATGTTGACAGGGTTTATAGTAATGATTTCGTCACCATCTAGGAACTTGGGCGTAAAGATGGGTTTTGTTGACAATGACCTCTTAAGTTATTTTATCTTTTTTATGATAGCGGCAATACTCCTACTTATGATATCAAGGTTTATATTTATAGAAAAAAATTGGGAAGGAGAAATTTACTTTTTTGCAGGAATAGTATCTTTTTTCTTTATTTATTTATTACCAGCAGGTGATAAAAATCCGGTATTTGTGCCAATAATGTTTTTTGTAATATCCTCTCTCAATAGTTTTTCGGTGATAAGAGAAGAAACTTTTAAATTATCTTCAACTTGTTTAGTTATAGGTTTAATTTTATATTCGGTTTTATTTTTATTAAGTGTTCCAGGTGTTTTTTCTGCTAATAAAGACTACCTATCTAAGTATAGTGCTAGAGAAATAATTATTGTAGATAATAGGACAAATGGGAATTATGAAAATATTGAAATACCACCTATCAAGGCTAAAAATTCACATATGGCAGCCTACGGGTGCCCGGATGGCAGCAAAGATCCAAAGTACTGGGTTAACCAATATCTTTCTAAGTACTATGGTGTTGGGAGTGTTTTGGTAAGATAATGTGGCTCGAGTGGACCAAATTAATGAATTGAAACATATTATGTACCTAAAAGAGATTCGATATTTAAGAAGAGGTGGTTTGATGTCTAAAAAAACTGTCAAGACAAATGCAATGAGAATTCTAGATACAGAAAAAATTGACCATAAGGGACTGTCTTATCCGGTTAGCAAAGGCCATGTAGATGGTGTAAGTGCAGCCCAGGCCCTAGGCAAGGACCTGAGGACAGTCTATAAAACCCTGGTAACCCAGGCCAGTTCAAGGGCCTACTATGTTTTTGTTATACCTGTGGCAGAAAATCTTAATCTAAAAAAGGCAGCAAGGACCTGTGGTGAAAAAAATATTGAAATGATCCCGGTCAAAGATATAAACAAGGTGACAGGTTATATTAGGGGTGGTTGTTCACCTATTGGCATGAAAAAGTCTTATCCGACATATATAGACCAGTCAGCCCAGGATATAGAAACTATCACAGTTAGTGCAGGTAAGGTTGGCTACCAGGTCGAATTAAGCCCTGAGGACTTGGTAGATTTAATTGGGGGTCAATATGCCGACCTTTTAGTAGACTAGGATGGAAGATGAAAATAATGAGGTGTAAAATTGATAAAAATAGGTGAAATTAATAAATTAAAGGTTTTGAGAAAAAAGGACTACGGATATTTTTTAGATGGTCAAACTAAGGAAAAAAGTGATGATATACTCTTACCGAACCAAAATATAGTAGATGAAAGTAGTATAAACTTAAACCAGGAACTAGAAGTCTTTATATACAAGGACTCGCAAAATAGGTTGATAGCTACTCAAAAAAAACCAAAGGTCATGGCTGGTCAGCTTGCTATACTTGAAGTTTGTGATAATTCGGAAATAGGTAGTTTTATAGATATAGGTCTTGAAAGAGATGTCTTGGTTCCATTTAGGGAAAGAAAGTATAAGCTTTTTGAAGAAGAAAAATATCCCTTTTATATTTATGTAGATAAGTCTGGAAGGTTAGCTGCCACAACAGATATTGGGCCATATTTAAGCATGAAAGCCCCCTTAAAGAAAGGGGACACGTGTAATGGATATGTATTTGGTTTCCAGTCTAATGGTACAGCCCTTATTTGTATAGAGCCAAACTATTACGGTTTGATATTAAAGGATGAATACTACACTAGCCTTAGAGAGGGAGATTACTTGGATGGATTAAGGGTTATAAAGACCTATGAAGATGGTAAGTTAGGACTGTCAACTAGGGCAGAAAAGGGGGAAGAATTAGATAAGTTAGCCAAGAATATCCTTAGCTATATGGAGGGTAATGATGGTTATATGAGGTTTAATGATAAGTCTGACCCTGACGAAATTAGGTTGGTATTTTCTACCAGTAAGAAGAACTTCAAGAGAAGTCTAGGAAAGCTAATGAAGTCCGGCTTAATAAGACAGGATATGGATGGAACTTGGTTGGTATAATCTTAGAACCATATATCAAGAGCAATAAAAAAGTAGAGGTTAAAAACCTCTACTTTTTTTTGTGAGAAATACCTAATAAGAAATGTAATTCTTTTAAGTAACTATATTATACAATAAGAAATGAAAAATGTCTAATAGTTTTTGTGAAAATCTAATATTAATGGTATAATATAAGAGTCGAATTGTGTGGACTTATAGAAATATTTAAGTAAGACGCATTAGAATTTACAATCTAGAAGCTATATTTATATGATAAAAAATAAAATAGTTACTATAAAATAAAATAGTTGCTAATAAAATAAAACACATAAGAAAAAGGAGTAAAATATGTCAGTTTTAGACAGAATTTTGAGTAAAAAAGATGATGCTGAAATAAAAAAAATTAATAAAATTGTAGATCAGATAGACTCTATAGAAGAAAGTATATCATCCTTGTCTGATGAAGAACTTGCAAGCAAGACCGAAGAATTCAAAAGAAGGTTAGAAGAAGGTGAAACAATAGATGACCTCCTAGTAGAAGCCTTTGCAGTTGCGAGGGAGGCTTGTCGCAGGGTTTTAGGTATGAGACAGTATAGAGTACAGTTAATAGGTGGAATAGTTTTACACCAGGGTAAGATAGCTGAAATGAAAACAGGAGAAGGTAAGACTCTTGTAGCTGTTGCACCTTGTTATCTTAATGCTTTAATGGGAAAGGGAGTCCATGTAATTACAGTAAATGATTATTTGGCTGAACGTGATGCAGATACAGTAAGACCTGTCTTTGAATTTTTAGGTATGAGTGTTGGTACGATAATAACTGGTCAGGATCCTTATACAAGAAAGCAACAATATAACTGTGACCTTTCTTATGGTACAAATTCTGAATTTGGTTTTGACTATTTAAGAGATAATATGGTCAAAAGTATAGATGATAAGGTTCAAGGAAAACTATACTATTGTATAATAGACGAAGTTGACTCTATATTAATAGATGAGGCAAGGACTCCCCTTATTATATCAGGTGAGGGAGAGGCAATAAGTGACTTGTATATCTTGGCAGATAATTTTATAAAGACAATAGTTGAGGAAGATTATGACCTTGATGAAAAGGAACATACAGTATCTTTAACTGAAACAGGATTTAGGAAGGCAGAGAACTTCTTTAAGATTAGGACAATTACAAATATTAATAATATGGCTATCTACCATCATATAAACCAGGCTTTAACGGCTCATAAACTCATGAATATTGATGACGATTATGTGGTCAAGGATGGAGAAGTATTTATAGTAGATGAATTTACAGGAAGAATCATGGATGGTAGAAGGTTCTCAGATGGTTTGCATCAAGCCATAGAGGCTAAGGAAAGGGTCGAAATTAAGTCTGATAATAAGACTATGGCTACAGTAACATACCAAAACTTTTTTAGAATGTATGAAAAATTGTCAGGTATGACAGGTACAGCAAAGACAGAGGAAAGTGAATTTGAAGAAACTTATAATATGAATGTTGTACAGATACCAACTAATAGGCCGGTAATAAGGGCTGATTTAAACGATAAGGTATACTCAACTGAAAAAGAAAAATTTGATGCTGTTGTTGAAGAAATTATTAAAATCCATTCAACAGGTCAACCTATATTAATTGGTACTGCTACTGTCGAAAAATCTGAAATCCTATCTAAACTTTTGGCAAAAAGAGGCCTGAAGCATGAAATATTAAACGCAAAAAACAATAAAAAAGAAGCTGAGATTGTATCTAAGGCTGGTATGATAGGCAATATTACCATAGCAACTAATATGGCAGGTAGGGGTACAGATATCAAGCTTGGTAATGGCGATAAAGAAATAGAGGAACAAGTAAAAAATCTAGGAGGCCTATATGTTATAGGCACTGAAAGACACGAATCACGTAGAATAGATAACCAATTAAGAGGGCGTTCAGGAAGACAAGGAGATCCAGGCGTATCTAGGTTTTTTGTTAGTATAGAAGATGAAATTATAAAATTGTATGGTGGGTCAGCAATTAAGAAAATAAGTAAAAAGTTAACTCCTGATGAATACGGTGCTATATCTAGCAAGGCCCTATCAAGAGCGATTGAAAATGCTCAAAAGGGTATAGAAGGTAAGAACTTTGAACAAAGAAAGGACGTCTTGAAATACGATAATGTAATAGATAAACAGAGAAAGGTTGTCTATGGTGAAAGGGATAATGTCCTTAAGGGGGTTGACCTAAGAGAAACTATTTTACAGATGGCAAGAGAGACAATTGAAGAAAGTGTAGACAAATATATAAATGTAAGACCAAGAAATTATTTTAATTATTTTAAGAGTCTTTATACGACATTTATGCCAGATGGAACCTTAATTATACCAGGTATGGAAATGATGACAAGTGTTGAAGTAGTAGAGGCTACTATGGAGATTGTCAAGAGGGTATATGAAATAAAGATGATGATGGCTAATGGATATGAGTTGTCTAGGCAAGAAAAAGAAATTTTATTAGAAGTTGTAGATAATTACTGGGTTGACCATATAGACCTTATGGATCAAATGAGGCAGAGTGTAGGTCTAGTATCTGTTGCACAAAAGGATCCAGTAAAGGAGTATACTATTGAGGGTTATAAGATGTTTGAATCCCTAAATAGAAAGATAAGACGAGAAACGTTGAAGTTTATATTTAGTTTTGAAGGTCTAGAAGATGAATAAATGAAGGTGATATTATAATGTATGTTAATAATGCGAAAGAATTTTCCCTAAAAACTTACATAGGTAAGTATTTAAATATTATTAAAATTTTATACTTAGAAAAAAAATACAAGGATGATGAGTATGCTTATATGAGGGTTAATTCTATAGACATATTAAGGGGAATTTTTGTTGTGTCTATGTTATTTGTTATAAACCAGGGGATGGAGTCTGCCATTTCAAGGAATTTTACTATTTCGACATGGCATGGAATGACCTTTGCCGACCTATTACTTCCTTATTTTGTAGTGGTTATGGGTATGTCTATACCATTTTTTGTAAAGAAAAATTATTCTGATGGTGACTTGCTTATAGATATAGTAAAGCGTGTCTTCATAAGGTTTTTAGTAATCCTTTTTATTGGTATTATTTATAGCTCTATTTTTATGGAGGCTAGGACTGGCATAAGATTGACTGGACCATACCAGCTGATTGCCATTAATTATTTAATAGGGGCTCTTGTCTATATAGGTCTATTAAATATGAAGATAAAGAATAATGTCCTTGTTTATGTATTTGTAATAATGGCTATATTTATATCTGCCTTGATGACCTTTATAGGATTTGTGAATGGTTATTCGATAGACAAAAATGTGTTTATAAGTATAGATAGGTTGATTTTAGGGGACTTTATGAGCAGGTCAGCCGCAGATTCTGAGGGTATAATGTCTGTATTTGCTGCCAGCCCCCTAGCTATGATAGGTATATCTATAGCATGTATATTTAATAAAAAACCAATAAAAAATAAAAAATATAAGAGATACTACAGACCGCATAAAGTAAAAGTAGAAGGTCTTACAAGAACTAATTTATGGATAGATATAAAAAGTTGGATAAATATTAAATCAATAGCGTCAATTTTAAGTAACTACTATAGATTAAATGACGAACTTAAAAAATTAGTTGACCTTTTGATCTTATCCATAATAATGTATATATTATCACACATAAGTCAGGTATACATTCCTTTGAATAGAAATGTATTCAGTCTAACTTTTACTATGAGAGTAGCTGAGTATATATATCTTATAAGTATGGTTACATACCTTACTTTTGATGTTATAGGTGTAAATTTCGGTACAAATTTAATTAAAAGGATCGGTTTAAATGCAATTCCTATAATTATTTTAGTTACTTGCATACATGAACTTATAAAGTTGGTCAATTTAAAGTCTATATACACATCTACTTGGTTACCGTTTAATACTTGGTTTACAACGGATTTTATACTACCTATAGCTGGTATTGATTATGCATCTGCAATGTATTCAGTGTTGGTAACGTTAGTTTGGATCTTACTTTTTAATATTTTAGAAAAATATAAATTGAAGATAAATATATAATAGTGGGGTGCCTATGTTTAAAAATTTGAAGATAGAAATTGATAAAACTATAGTGAGAAAAACTTTAATTTTATTAGTTTCTTTGATTTTGATCCTTGGCTTATTTATGATGCTTCACTATCACCAGAAGCAAAGAAGCCGTATAAGAGACTACAAAGATACCAAAATAAGAGAAAAATTAATAACAAATAATAAGTTAGCTCAAATGGATAAACCATATAAGATAAAAGAGGGAGTTGTGTACGTTCCCTTATTGGAACTATGTAAAAATTTTGGGACTAAAATAGAATATAAATTCTTGCCTTTTGGAGAAGTTGAAATCAAATATAAGAAGAATACTTACTACTTGAAAAGAGGATCTAATGAAGTTAGATTTTCTAAGAACAAGGATATTTTAAAAATGGATGGTCAGATGGAATATATGGAAGATACAATATATGTACCACTTGATTTTATATACAAGGTATTAGATGTAAATGTAGTACAATCAAGTGATAGGACCGTATATATGGATAATTACCCTAAAAAATTCAACTATTCCTGGGTGAAGGAAAATAGGTATATAGCACATGCTATGGGTGGTATTGAAGGTAACGCATATACAAATTCTAAACAGGCAATGACTTCAAGCTATAATAGAGGGCTTAGGGTATTTGAGGCAGACCTATCTATGTCGGCTGATAATGAGCTTATATTACTACATTCATTTGACAGACAAGGTTTGTCAGAATTAGGGCTACCACTTTCTTGGGCAAATAGTAAGCCTAGCAAAAAAGAATTTCTTTCTGAAAAAATATTAGGTAAGTATGATACCCTATCTTTAGAAAATGTAGCAGAATTTATGAAAGAACATAAGGGAGTATACCTAGTCGTTGACCTTAAAATAAATGACATAAAGAGTGTGGAGCAGGCTTATAGAAAACTCGTGGATACCTTCAATAAAGTTGATTCACAATCATTAAACAGGGTTATACCGCAAATATATTATGAAGAGATGTACAAGCCAGTTATGAATATATATGATTTTAAATCTATGATATTCACTACCTACAGATTAGAAGACTTAGAGGTCAATAAAATAGTGGATTTTTCTTATGAGCACGGGATAAAAATTGTTGCTGCAAATAGGTTTAAATTCTCTGAAGACTTAACTAAAAAACTGGTTGATAGGGATATTAGCTTATATATGTATACCTATAACGATTCAAATAAGGTTAATTCACTAAGAAATAGCTACGTTAGTGGTTTTTATACAGATTTTCTACCAAAAGAAATAATAAGTAGAGATGCTGAGGGTAGGGTACTTATAAAAAAATAATATAATGCTAATTAAAATAAAGGGTTACAATTTATATTCTTACTATTGAAGTATATATATTTGTGGCCTTTTTTATAAATCAAGTTACAAAATGTAACCTTTGTGGTATGATGAAGTGATATTAGTTCACATATTTACTAAGCCTAGATAAAAGATAGGAGGAATTAAATGAAAAGATTTTTAAAGAATACAATGGTAAGACTTCTTGCTTTAACTATGATACTTGGACCACTTCCATATAGTTATGCAGATGAAACTAATATAGGTCAAGCTGAAACTAAAATAGAAGAAAGTAAGTTGGGTGAAGTATATGATAATCAAGAAAATACAGTGGAAATTAAACTTGGTATGGCCAAAATTGATAGTAAGGGGCATATAAGCGACTTTAATCAAGTAGAAGAGGATAGCATCACTTATGACACCAAGCTAGATCCTAAATATATTAAGTCTAATGCTAGCATTTTCTACCTATATGGTAGCGATAGGTATGAGACATCCATTCAAGTTAGTAAGGAGGCTTATCCTGATGGTGCTGACTCAGTGGTTTTAGTTAACTCATCTAACCCTATCTATGGTTTGATTGCAACACCATTTGCAAGTCTTAATAAGGCTCCTATACTATTGACGTCAGCTAATAGTATAAAAGCATCTACTTTGAGCGAGATTAAGAGATTAAAACCTAAGAAAGTTTATATGATAGGTGACAATAATCTTATTTCTAAGTCTATTTCAAATACAATTAAAGCTAATACTGGAGCTGAGATGGCAAGGATTTTTGGTACGTACCCAAGCGACTTATCTCTAGCGGTAGCAGAAAAAATATATAATACTAATAAAGTCAGGACAGCATACCTTGTAAGTACAGAAAATGGTGTTGCCGACGCCCTATCAATTTCTTCGAGAGCAAGTGCTAGTGTAGTACCAGTACTAGTTACAAGTAAGAATTATATTAATAATGGTGTCTACAAATACCTGAAAGATAATGTGTATGATGCTTATTATATAGGTGGACAAGAGTCAATATCAAATAGTTTACTTGATAAAGTTTCATCAGTTGTAAGAAATGGTGGACGGGCAAATAGGATCTATGGAAGCGATAGGTATCAAACCAATATAAATGTAATAAACAAGTTTTATAAGTATAGTGATATAAAAAATCTAATAGTTGCAAAGGCAGAAAATAGTGGACTGATTGATACAGTAAGCGCTGGTCCTTTTGCTGCTATTAAGTCAGGACCTATACTAATCACCAATAGGTATAAACTAGCTGAAGTATCTAAAAATTTCCTCAATAGCGTAGAAGGAACTTCGATATATCAAATAGGAGGCGGAATAAGCCCTAGTGTTACAAATTCAATTAAAATCACTTTCCAGTCTAAACCATTAAACTCTAGGGAAGACGAAAAACAAAATCCTAGAGAAGCTTTAAAACCAGATTCTAACACAGGTGATGCTACAAAACCCCAATCAAATAGTGATAACATAATCAGAAATATAACAAGGGGTGTAAGAGGTAAGACAATAGTGATTGACCCAGGTCATGGTGGCCGTGATTCAGGAGCAGTTGGTTTAAATGGTTATAAAGAGAAGGACTGGACCTTAAAAACAGCAATGGCTTGCGCAGACTACCTGACAAAAGCAGGAGCAAGGGTAATTATGACAAGGAAGAATGACACTTATCCAACACTTCAGGATAGGGCAGACTTATCTAATGATAACAATGCAGTTTTCTTCTGTAGTATTCACTATAATAAGGGTGGAGACATAATAAATGAGGCAACTGGAGAACAAAGCGGCAATGGTGTAGAAATACATTCAGGTCAGAATGATTTTGCCAAAAGTACAGCCAAGAAGGTTTTAAGTAGCATCCTATCTAAATTCAATTTAAAAAATAGGGGAGTAAAGGATGGTACTCGTTTGTACGTTATATCAAATACAAATGCCCCAGCGATATTAGTAGAAGGTGGGTTTATGTCAAATTCACATGATGTCAATTTATTAAAATCAGACAGTGCTCTTAGGGATATGGGAATACAAATTGCTAAGGGAATAGTAGAAAGTTTTAACTCAATATAAAAAGCAACTTGTTAAAAGGAGAGGTAATATTTTACCTCTCCTTTTTATATAAAATAATATTATAATAAATGTTGGTTTTTTACTTACAAATTTTGCAGAATTGCATAATATATAGTATAATATTGTAATGGGTGAAAGTAGGTTTATTTCACAAAAATAGAAGTGGAGAATTTAGTATGAAAAAAATTATAGGCTACCTAATGATTGTACTTATATTTTTAATAGTTTATATAGGTGGTGGAAAAATACTTGATAGAATATATCTTAATAGGTTTAATATTTTGGATTATGTAGGTGATACAAGGTATGACACAGTAAATACCATTGTAGATAAACGTGTAAAGAAAGCTGATACGGCTATAGTTGTAAATACTGAAAAAATTGATCAAGTAGTTTCTGTAGCTAGCTATGCCTATAATAGTAAATACCCTGTTTTTTATACAGAAAGTTTTTCTGTAAAGAGGCCTGTATATGATCAAATGAAGAAATTAGGGGTTAAAAAGGTAGTCCTAATTGGAGCTGCAAATAGTTTAAACAAAAGGGTAGAGAGCTCATTTAAGAGAAATGGATATAGGGTTGAAAGAATTATAGAGAGTGATACGACAAGCCTATCTATCAGACTAGCAAGTCTTTTGGCTGATAGGAATAGGGTTGAGGCTGTGAGCTTAGTATCTGATGATATATTTGATTTGCCAAATGCTATATCATTTTCACCATATGCCTTAAGGCATAATATACCTACAATTGTAATATCAGGCACTTATGAAGATGGAGCTAAACTCAAAACTTATATTGATAAATACAAGATCAAAAAGGCTTACATAGTAACAAATAAAGATAGTATAAACGAAAATTATGAGAAGATGTTTACAGATGTAGTTAAAATTAGTGGTAAGGATAGATACGAGGTAAACAGAAATATAATAAATAAATTATATAAAAATAGTAAAAAACTTTATATTTCAAAGGGGGGAGAGGTCCTTCATAAGAGATCTATAGGATCTGGTCAGTTAATAAATGCTATGGCTATTGCTCCACTTGCAGCAGATAACAAATCTCCCTTGTTGTTAATAGAAAATAATTACTTAGCGACTGAAGATGAAAGACTTGTTAAGGAAAAAGGGATTACACAGTTAAATCAAGTTGGTTTTAAAATTAAAAGAAGGAATTTTTTCAATATAGAGCGATTCAAGTTGACTACGACAATAGTTTTGATTTTATTATCATTATTTATGGTTATAAGGGTTTTTACAATAAAAAATGAATTTAAAGCTGATTTATAGAAATTTACGTATTTCAAATTAGAAGTAGTCATATTTAAGATTAGTTAGAAAAGTTGACTGCTGGAGGGAGGAAGAAAATGTCTCTAAATATGTATAGTGGAGATGATATAGAGTTAAGGACATATATTGACACAATTGACTATACCATAGTAAGGGGTGGAAGATCATTAGAACTATGTCAGAGGTTAGTTGATATTGTACTAAGTTTATTAGCTATGCTAATAGGTTTACCAATAATGTTAATAGCAGGTGTTTTTATAAAAATTGAAGATGGTGGGCCGATTATATATAAGCAGGAAAGGCTAGGAAGGTATGGAAGAGAGTTCTATGTCTACAAGCTTAGGTCTATGAGGACTGATGCGGAAAAATTTGGGGCTCAGTGGGCAGAAAAAGATGATCCTAGGGTTACCAAGGTAGGTAAATTTATTAGAAAGACAAGGATTGATGAAATACCACAGTTGTTCAATATATTTAAGGGAGATATGGGGATTATAGGACCTAGACCTGAAAGACCGGGTTTTACTAAAGAGTTTGAAGAGAAGTATGGACACTTTGTTTATAGGTTGGCTATAAGACCAGGGCTTACAGGCTGGGCTCAGGTCAATGGTGGCTATGAAATTGACCCAGGCGAAAAGTTAAAGTATGATATTTATTATATAAAAAATAGGAGTATATTTTTGGATATCAAAATAGTTTTTATGACTATAAAGGTGATTTTTACAGGTGATGGTGCAAGATAAAGGGGATTTTGAGATGGACGAGATAAAAAAAGTATATACTAACAAGTTGGTTTCGGTCATTATGCCTGTATATAATGCAGAAAAGTACTTGGAAGAAACTTTAGATAGTGTCTTAAGTCAAACTTATGATGAAATAGAGATTATTTGCGTAGATGATATGTCTAGTGATGGATCTAGGGATATTTTAGAAAAATATAGGCTAAAGAGTGAAAAAGTAAAACCAATATATCTGACAGAAAATGCAGGTGTAGCAAATGCTAGAAATGTTGCTATAGAAAATGCAAATGGAAGATTTATAGCTTTTTTAGATAGTGATGATATATGGCTACCAGAAAAGATTACTAATCAGATAAAATTCATGTTGGAAAACAGATATGAATTTACTTTTACTGGATATAGATTTATGGATGCAGATAGCAATTTGATGAAGACTGTAGTAAGGGCTAAAGAGGAATTGGATTATGAAAAATTATTGAAACATAATGCAATAGCTTGTTTGACGGTAGTAATAGATAGAAACTATGTAGAAAAAATTGTTATGCCAAAAACTAGACATGAGGATTATGCAGCTTGGTTAAGGATATTGAAAGAAGGCCATAATGCATATGGTTTAAATCAACTTTTGGCCCTATATAGGACAAGACAAAATTCACTTTCTGGTAATAAATTAAAGGCGGCTACATGGACTTGGAATATTTTGAGAAATGAGGAAAAGTTAGGTATTTGCAAATCCTTGTATTGTTTTACAAATTATGCTTTTGTAAATATATTTAAACATTTTTTATCTAGATAGAAGAGGCTTTTTGCTATATGAAGAAGGGGAAAATATTATGAAGTTTAGTTTACTATTAGGCACATATGGTTCTAGGTTAAAGGAATTAGATGTATTGTTCGACAGTCTAGATAGACAGACATATAAGAATTTCGAAGTTATAGTGGGTTCTCAGACAAATTTCGAAGAAATTGATGAAATACTGAAAAAGCGTACTTTTGAATATAAGCACATCAATGCAGGTGGGGTGGGTTGTTCTGTAAGCAGGAATGCAACAATGGACTACTGTACAGGTGATGTATATACATTTACCGATGATGACTGTTGGTATCTAGACAACACCTTGGAAATTGTAAAGGAACATTTTGAAAAATATGATCCGGATATAGCGATCTTCCAGCATTTTGACCCAATAGTTGAAAAGTCTACGGCAGACTATCCAAAGGAACCTATAATGGGTATATCTAGGAGACAGACATTGAAACAACTCACATTAGATATGTGGTTTAATGCCCACCAGCTAGATCCAATGACTCATAGGTTTGATGAGAGGTTTGGTATAGGTAAAAAGTATAATTCTGGAGAAGAAAATATATTTATAATGGATGCTTATAATGAGGGTAAGAGAAAAATGTACTACTTCCCAGTAATTGTTGCCTACCATCCTTATAAAAGGGTTAACTATACTGATCCAGTATCTATAATAGGTAAGGGTCCACTTTTTAAACGCTTATTTGGTGGATTTCTTGGATTTGTGCTCTTTATCGCATTCGCTTTTAAGAAAAGGAATATTATCAAAGATAGTAATGATGGTAAGTTTTGGGGACTATTTATGTCGGCCATTAAGGAACAACTTAAATTTAGGATTTAGGTGGTATTATGAGTATAGTTGAGAAAATTATTAGGTTAAGTAAAAATTCTTTGGAAATGCTAGCTTACAATATAAAAATTAATAAATATAGACAAGATGAAAAATATAAAAACATGTGGTTGATATCAGAAAGAGGGGTTGAAGCCAAGGATAATGGATATGTATTTTTCAAGTATTTGAGGGAAAATCATCCTGAAATCAATGCCTGGTACCTTATAGATTCTTCTCACAAAAAGGATTATGATAAGGTTAAAGACCTTGGTAACATTATAGAATTTGGAAGCGATGATCACAAGAAAGCTTTTTTGCTGTGCGAGTATGCAATATCGTCCCACCTTGGATTTTTAGAGCCGTGGAGCTATAAACTTTACAAACTCCTATTAGATAGGGGGGATAAAAAAAAGTTTATTCTTTTACAACATGGCGTCATACTTAGTGACTTGAGCATGTATTATAATGCTTCTAATAAAATAGACCTCTTCATAACGACTACAAGGCGTGAGTATGAGTCTATATGTGGACCTAATTACGGTTTTGATGAAGGTGTGGTTGTAAGAACAGGTATTGCTAGATATGACTGGTTAAATGACTTCAAAACAAAAAAGCAGATTCTTTTGATGCCTACATGGAGGCAGACAATAATCACTCCATCATATAAGAATCAAGACAAGGTTGATATGACTAGTTTTTTGGCTTCTGATTACTTTAAGTCACTTAATTCCTTGATTAATAACAAGAAAATTTTAGACCTATTAGAAAAGTATGACAGGGAATTAATTTTTTATCCTCATTTTGAAATGCAACCCTATAAGGGAGCTTTTGATAATGGAAATAAGAGGGTTATTATGGCTGATAAGGATGACTATGATGTTCAGACTCTGTTGAAGGAATCAGAATTATTGATAACAGATTTTTCTTCTGTGGCCTTTGACTTTGCTTATATGAAAAAACCCCTTATTTATTACCAAAAGGTAAAGGATGACAAGTATGCACCTGGTTATTTTAGTTACGAGGATGATGGTTTTGGCAAGGTAACCCTAGATGAGGAAGCTCTAGTAAGTAAGTTGACAGACTACTTTAAAAATGAGTTTAAGATGGAAGATATTTATTCTCAGAGGGTTGAAGAATTCTTTGACCTAAGAGATGGTAAAAATTGCGATAGAATTTTTGACGCTATATTGAATTTGAAAAAATAGTTTGTACTAAGGGAGTAGTTTGATGTTAAAAGATAAATGGAGGAATTTATTTGGTATCATTATAGTCTTTATGGCTGTATTCAAGTTTTATGGAGACTTTTTTGATATGAACTCTTTTTCTAGGTACATTATGGTACTTAGTTTAGGTCTATCAACTCTAATGATAGCAAGTGATATAAGAAAATTTAATATTACACATTTGTTGGTTTTATTACTTGCTTGTATTCAGTTTGTAATGTCAAAAAACATCACTATGACCTATGTTTACTACTTATGTCTAGGTTTATATACCTGTAACTTTAAAAACTTAGTAAGATGGTTTATGATTTTTAATGCCTTGTTTTTTTCTGCCTACCTAGTAAGCAATCTTATTGGAATACATCCAACAGAATTTTTAGAAGGTAGAAATGACTTTGGTTTTGGAAATCCAAACTCGTCATTTATATGTATGTTTTTAATATGGTCTTCTTACTTTTATTATGTATTTGATAGCAGGAAGAAGGTGGATTTTATTGTCTTATTTTTGATGGCGTTTTTGATGTATTCACAGACCATAACTAGGACGGGTTTATTGACAGCCCTTGTAACATGTATAGCCTTTTTGATTTTAAAAAGACTTGATATAAGAAAAAATAAAGTAGCAATATCTATTGGGGTTTTCCCACTTATTATGTTTATATTGAGTATACTAATAGGCCTATCTGCTAGTGGGAATTACTATATAAATAGGATCTTATCTCACAGACCCTTGTATTGGCATTCGTATATTACCCACCCTACAAGTGGTATAAATTTATTTGGTTACACACCTAATATAAGAGAAATACTATTTTCTCAGAGAATGCCATTGGACAGTGGATATATATGGACCCTATATAGCATGGGCGTTTTAGTTACTATAGTTATTATGTTTTTTTTGTGTTTAGCCCTTTATAACCTATGTAAAGAAGGACAAAAAGACAAGGTGCTTTTATTAATAAGTATTTTAACATATTGTTTTGCCGAAAGTATATTAGTTGATATTGCAAGTAATATAAGTATTATATTGCTTGTTTACGGAATATCTAAATTCGATATAAAGAAAATAAGGTTTAAAAAGCCCGCTTTGAAAAGGATATAAAACTTAGATAATAGAGTTAGGAGATAGATATCATGAAAGACGGTTTGGTATCAATAATAATACCTGTATATAATGCAGAAGATTTTATTTTAGAAACAATAAAATCTGTGCAGGAACAAACATATGAAAATTGGGAGTTATTATTGATTGACGATTGTTCAAAGGACTCTTCCGGTAGACTTATAGAAGCAAAGTCAAAGGAAGATAATAGAATTAAATATATTAAACTAGAGGAAAATTCTGGAGCAGCCGTTACAAGGAATCTTGGGCTTTCAAGAGCTAGAGGTAGGTATGTAGCCTTTTTAGATAGTGATGATATCTGGAAATCAGATAAGCTAAAAAAGCAGATTGATTTCCTAAATGATAGGGAAGTGTCCTTTTGCTTCACATCATACAGGTATATGAACTCAGACGGTAGCCCAACCCATAAAGTAGCGAGAGCTCCGGAAAAAATCAACTATGATGGTCTTTTAAAAAATACGATTATAGGTTGTTCTACGGTTCTTATAGATAGGTTTATTATAGGTGATTTTAGGATGGTAAATGTACGACGGGGTCAAGACACTGCGACATGGCTTAGTCTATTGAAAAAAATTGATTATGCCTATGGTCTTTATGAAGATCTTGTTTGGTATAGGATAGTTAAAGAATCTTTATCACATAATAAATTCAATGCCATAAAGAGAACTTGGAATACTTACAGGAATATTGAAAAATTAAGTATCTGGAAGGCATCATACGTATTTATATTTTATGCATATAATGCAGCTAAAAAGAGGCTAAAAAAAGAAAAATAGGTCAGTAAAGCCTTAATTAAGCCTATAATAATAAAATGAATTGTTTGTTGGGAGGTTTGTATGACAAAAATTTGTTATCTTGCAGATGCTTCAAATCCACACGTTAAAAAGTGGTGTGACTTTTTTTTGAATAAGGGTTATGATATAGAAGTTATATCACTTAATGGCGGGAGTATACCAGGGGTAAAAGTTCATAATTTTCAAACTAAGGTAAATGAAGTTAGGAATAAGGGACTCTTGAGTAAGTTTAGTTATCTTAAACACCTAAAAGAAATAAAAAAACTTGTAAGACATATAAAACCTGACTTTTTACATGCACAATATGCTAGTTCATATGGTTTTTTAGGTGCTTTAATAGGATATAAACCCTATATTTTATCTGTATGGGGTACAGATATATATGATTTTCCAAGAAATGGAATCATTCAGAAATTGATTATTAAGTACAATTTTAAAAAAGCAGATTATATCTTCTCAAATAGTGTGGATATGGCAAGAGAAGCTAATATTTATACTAATAAAAAGGTTCAAATTACATATTTTGGTGTAGATACTAATAGGTTTAGACCACTTGAAAATGTAAAAGAAGAGTCATACTTTACTTTTGGAATAATTAAGAGTCTAGAAAAAAAATATGGTATTAAGTATCTGATAGAGGCCTATGATAAATTATATATAAAATATGATGGAATATATAATGGAAAAAAGTTAAGGTTATTAATAGGTGGTAGCGGTCAGGAAGAATCTACTCTTAAGTCGCAGGCTCAAGCAGCTCAATCAGGAACATCTATTAATTTCTTAGGTAGAGTAAAGCCAGATATCATAGTTGAAACATACAATTTATGTGATATTTGTGTATTTCCATCACTTAGAGAAGGATTTGGTGTTTCTGCAATTGAATCACAAGCCTGTCAGGTTCCGGTAGTAATTACTAGGGTAGGAGGCCATCCTGAATCAGTAGAAGAAGGTAAGTCAGGATTAATTGTAGAATCAAAATCGTCAGAAAAATTATTAGAAGCAATGGAGAAGTTAATGTTAGATGATGCTTTGAGGATAAAAATGGGAAGTAATGCCAGGGATTTTGTTGAAAGAACATATAAGTTTGAAAATAATTTTTCTGATATATCAAGACTTTATGATAGGGTGTTAAAGAATAGATAGTTTTTGTATTTACTATTTATTAAATAACATTTATTGATTAATTTGTGATCCTTTTTATCATACAAACGGATTAAAAGTATATAATGTGATTAATAAGTAAAATTTTCTCGGAAGGTGGAATATGGCTAAATTGTCTAGAGTGATGATAATCGGAGCAGGTGAAGCTGGTCAGATGGTCATTGGTGAAATTAATAAAAATAAAAGAAAATTGAATAGGCAGGTTGTAGCACTAATCGATGATAATGAAGATATATTAGGGAAGCTTGTTTGTGGCAAGTGTGTTGATGGTAATGTTGAAGATATAGGCAGACTAGTGGAAGAACTTAGGGTAGATGAAATTATATTTTCTATTGCTAATATAAGTAATAAGAGAAAAAAAGAAATTATCGACATATGTAGGTCAACATCTTGTTATACAAAAACTATACCTAGCTTTTTAGAGATAATAGATGGTAAGGTGAACTTTAATATAATTAGAGATGTGGAAATAGATGATTTATTAGGTAGGGACCCTGTTAGTTTGGATAGTGGTATGATTGAAGCTTATATATCTGGTAAGGTAGTTATGGTTACTGGTGCAGGTGGAACAATAGGCTCTGAGTTATGTAGACAGATTTATAAGTATAGACCCGATAAATTGATACTATTGGATAATTATGAAAATAACCTATATAATATTCAACAGGAACTAATAATGAAGTATAATCAAAGCTTCAAAATAGAAGTGCTTGTAGCTAACATAAGAGAATATAGGCGTTTGGAAGAAATATTTTATAAATATAGACCAAATATAGTATTTCATGCAGCAGCCCATAAGCACGTACCTCTGATGGAAGCAAACCCAACAGAAGCTGTTAAAAACAATGTTTTTGGAACTCTGAATTTATTGAAGATTTCAAATGAGTCTAAGGTAGATAAATTTGTATTGATATCTACTGATAAGGCAGTTAACCCTACTAATATAATGGGTGCAACAAAGAGGCTGTCAGAAAAACTTGTTCAAATATATAATAGTATTAGCACTACAGATTATGTTGCGGTAAGGTTTGGAAATGTACTAGGAAGCAATGGATCAGTTGTACCATTATTCAAGAAACAGATACAGGCAGGAGGACCTATTACAGTTACACATAAAGATATAATACGTTACTTTATGACGATACCTGAGGCAGTGGCATTAGTAATGCAGGCAGGTGCTATGGCAGGTGGTGGCGAAATATTTGTGTTAGATATGGGTGATCCTGTAAAGATTGATGACCTAGCTAGGAATATGATTAGGTTAAGTGGATTTGAACCGGATGTAGATATAGATATAGTCTACACAGGTTTAAGGCCAGGAGAAAAATTATATGAGGAACTTTTAATGGCAGAAGAAGGTCTAAGGGTTACTGATCATAATAAGATTTTTGTTGGTAGACCACAAGTGTTTGATAAGGATGAAGTATTCGGGCAAATAGAAGATTTAAAGCTTGCCGTTGCCGAAGAAAATGATATGGAAGTTATAAAGATTATAAAAAAATTAGTTGATACCTACAGGAATCCTGAAGATGTCAATAAATTAATATAGAGGAGAAGATTATGTCAAAAGCAGCAAGGGCTACCGTACTCTTAATGGTGGTAACCATAGTATCAAAGATCCTAGGCTTATTTAGGGATAGTGTCTTGGCTTCGGCTTATGGAACAGGTAAGTATGCAGCTGTATATTCAACAGCCAATAGTATATCTACAATATTATTTGCAGTGATAGGTACAGCATTAGCAACTAGCCTAATCCCCTTATATAATAAGTTAGAAAAAGAAGATTCGAGTGACAGGGCTATGAGTTTTTTAAACTCAGTAGTAAATCTCGTTGTTATAGTTTGTCTTGCAATAGCCTTACTAGGAATTATATTTGCTGGACCTTTAGTAAAAGTATTTGCACCTGGCTATAAAGGTGATGTTTATACACTTTGTGTACAATACACGAGAATTTTACTACCTAGTATAGTATTTGTTGGAATAGCAAATATATTCACCTCGTACCTACAAATACGTAAGAGATATGTAGTACCTGGTTTTATAGGTATGCCTTATAGTATAATAATAATAGCTTCCATTTTTTTGAGCTTAAAAACAAGTCCTTTAGTTTTAGTAATAGGAACCCTAATAGCAATAGCAGCTAAGGCCCTATTCCAACTTCCATTCGTATATAAGGAGGGGTATAGATATCTTCCTAAGATTGATATACATGACTCAGTTATGAAGGATATGATGATACTAATTTTACCGGTAGTTATAGGAGTTGGAGCCAATCAGATTAACTCAATAGTTGATAAGTCTTTGGCATCTTTATTAGGGACTTCCGTAGTTGCATCATTTAGTTATGCTATAAAATTATACGAATTTGTACAGGCCTTATTCATTACATCTATATTAGCAGTAATATATCCAAGGCTTTCAAGTATGATAGTTTCAGATAGAATGGATAGCTTTTTAACTAGTATTAAAAAAACTATGAATGTTATAATAGTAGCCTTAGTTCCAATTATAGTTGGTTGTATAGTGTTATCTAGACAGATAGTAGAGGTACTTTTTCAAAGGAATGCATTCACATCTAAAGATACAACTATGACAGCAAATATATTGCTTATTTATGTAATAGGCATACTAGCTTTTGCCCTAAGAGATGTTCTTACAAGAGGATTTTACTCAATGGAAGATAGCAAAACTCCTATGATAAATAGTATTATTTCTATAGTTTTTAATATAAGTCTGAATTTGATACTTGTAAAACCTTTGGGATATAAGGGTTTGGCTATAGCAACAGCAGTATCAGCATATATAGGTTTATTTTTATTTAATATTAGTATGAAAAAAAAGATAAAAGACTACTCATCAAAAGATAATTGTATAGTTTTTTTAAAATCTTTATTAGCAGCCATAATAATGGGGTTGGGTGTTAAACTATTATACACTTTATTAGGTGGTATCCTAGTAGGAGGATTATTCTTAAAACTAGTTGTATTAATGTTATCAGTTGGTATAGGTGTAGTCATATACGCAATAGTAATGCATTTTATGAAGGTTGAAGAATATGAAATGATCTTCAATATGTTCTTTGGAGTAGTAGCTAGAAAAATTAAAAAGTTACAGAAATGGCATTAAATGTAAATATATTAGTAATACAAGAAGGTAAAAGTTACAAATTGTAATTTTTACCTTGATTTTTTTTCCTTATTATGCTAGAATTATATGTAATAAAGTATATTTTAATTTAAAGGAGGCAGAGATGCAGTTTAATAAGAAAAAAAATAAAAAAATAATTGCCCTAGCCTTAGCGACATTTATTATGTCGTCAAGTATTTTTGTTTATAATAATAATGTGAAGGCTGATGAACAGCCTGAAGTAATAACAAATAATCAGTCCTTAATAGATAATCAAGATAATAGTGAAGATGATTCTAGTGAAATCAGTCAGGATTCTAACAGTCCAGAAGAAATACAGCTAGAAGTTACACCAAATGAAAATCCTATAAAGGCCTCTAGTTCTGGATTTAATGGATTTGTGAATGAAGGTGGAAAATGGTACTTTTATGTAAATAATGTACAAAAAAAAGGCTGGATAGAATATAAGGGTAATAAGTATTATATTATTAATACATATGAACTTCCACAGAATATGTGGAGAAAGATAAACGGTTACCTATACTATTTTAATAAGGATGGTATAATGGTTAAGGACCAAAAAATAAGTATTGATGGTAAGGAATATCAGTTTGATAAGGCTGGACATATGGTAGAACTTGATTCTAATAAAAATCTTGGCGAAGTGAGTCAGGAACAACAGAAATTGTATGACTTGGGAGAGAAAACTTTAGTTGAAGCAAGCTCTGTAAAGAAAAATGGTGTTCTATATGAATCAGGAAAGTACTACAGGTACCAGGACGGAAAGAAGATGAGAGGCTGGTATAAGGAAAGTGGAAAGTGGTACTACTTCCTCAATACATTTAACAGAGCCGAGTCAATGTGGAGAAAAATAGATAACAATCTTTATTACTTTGATCAAAATGGCCTTATGTTAACCAACACTAGTAGGAATATTGATGGAGTAATGTATAAGTTTAATGTAGGTGGTAGTCTAGAAACTAGTTCTTCTCAGATTAAAATTAATAATGTTATAGAGGTTGCTAAGTCAAAACTAGGTTCACGTTATGTTTGGGGGGCTCAAGGTCCGAATTCTTTTGATTGTTCAGGTCTGATGCTTTATGCCTTCAGTAAAGGTGCAGGAGTTACTTTACCAAGAGTTTCAAAGGATCAAGCTACTGTAGGGACATATGTATCAAGGTCTGAATTGAGACCTGGAGATATGATTTTTTGGGGATCACCTGTACACCATGTAGCACTTTATATTGGAAATGGAAAATATATTCATGCTCCTGATCCTGGAACAAGTGTTACAATAGGCAACCTTGGTGGTTATACAACTGCCAGAAGGGTAATACAATAAGCCGATAAAGGCTTTATATATTGAGCAATTCAATTAACTAAAATATTGCGACTATAATCGACATTAATTTGTTGCATTATGGTCGCATTTTTATATATATAATTTTACCAATATGAAGTTTTTATACAAATCTCATAGTTTTTTATATAAGAGATAATTTTATACAGGATTATAGTTTTTTTATATGCTTATAATAAGAATATTCGATTTATCTATAATTATTGAATTTAATATGCATCCTATAGTAGTATAGAAGCATAAGCTAGACCTGTTATAAAACACAAGTATAAAAAATTATATATTGACTAGTTTTTTATCAGGAGGAAAAAATGAAAAAGATAGTTTCTTTTATAGTAGGTGTGGTTCTTGTGCTATCAATTATAATTGGTAAGGATAGTGTTAGAGCCCAGGAATCTGAAGTAAGGGCTGCATGGGTATCGACAGTATTTAATATTGACTGGCCTTCGAAGTCCTCTTATAGAAATCCACAAAAGCAAAAACAGGAGTATATATATTTACTCAATAAACTACAAGGTGTAGGAATAAATACAGTTATGGTACAAGTTAGGCCGGAGTCAGATGCTTTTTATAAGTCAAGTATTAGTCCATGGTCAAGATTTTTAACAGGTAATCAGGGTGAAAATCCAGGATATGACCCTCTACAGTTTTTATTGGATGAGTCACATAAGAGAGGAATTAAGGTGCATGCGTGGTTTAATCCATATAGGGCAAGTATATATAATGATATTAGTTCAACTGCAAAATCAAATCCTTTAAATACTCACAGGGATTGGGTAATTAATTATCAGGGGAAGTGGTATTATGATCCCGGCAATCCTCAAGTTACAAAGTATATATCAGATGTTGTGGCTGAGGTCGTTGAAAACTATCAGATAGATGGGGTACACTTTGATGACTATTTTTATCCAGGGCCAGGTTTTCCAGATTCTGATACCTTTAGTAAATACGGCAATGGTAATATAGATAACTGGAGAAGGTCAAATATTAATAATATGGTTAAAACAGTTAGGGATAGAATAAAGTCAATAAAACCTAGTGTTGAATTTGGAATAAGTCCGGCAGGTATATGGAGAAATTCAAGTAATGATAAAAATGGTTCAAGAACAAATGGAGGAGAATCATATAACAAGCAGTATGCGGACACAAGGTACTGGATTAAAAATGGTTTGGTAGACTATGTTGTACCACAAGTTTACTGGAAAATAGGTCATCCAAGAGCTGATTATGCAACCCTTGTTAGATGGTGGTCAGACCAGGTTAGAGGCACAGGTGTTGACTTATATATAGGTCAAGGCATATATAAACATGGCCAATCCGAATATAATGGAGAAAATGTGGCTGAAGAAATTAAAAATCAGCTTGACTTAAATAGACATTATAAGGAAATAAAGGGAAGTGTATTTTTTTCAGCAAGGGATATAGTCAATATAGACCAGGTTGCAAGTGACTTAAAATCTATATATAAAGCGGATAATCATAACCAAGGTGTAGAGTCTAATAGAAGAAATCCCTACCAAAATAAGTTGTGGGGTAGGGATAGGGCAGAGACGGCTATAAAAATAAGTCAACAAGGTTGGAAGAATGGATCATCAAGTGTAATATTAGTTAATGGAAAGGATCTTTTATCAGGACTTGTATCAAGTCCACTTGCAGCAAGTTATGATGCACCAATACTACTTAGCTATCCAGGCAAACTTAGTGACAATACCATAAATGAAATAAAAAGGTTAGGTGCGAAAAATATAATACTTGTTGGAAGGGATAGCTCTGCTATAAATAGTGATATAGCAAGTATAAAGGGAAAATTATTCAATATAAGTATATCTAAAATAAATGATTCTAAAATTGAATTAGTGTCAAGAAAAATAGCGGATAAATTATCAGAAGAAAGGCAAGTAGATACTGTATATATAGCTAGTAAGGAAGCCTTAGTCGATGTTTTATCAATAGCATCTAAGGCAGGAAAAAATAGGAGTCCAATATTAGTATCATCAAAAGAATTTATACATCAAGACTTGTTAAATTGGATGAAAAATAAGAGAATAAAGAATGTTTATTTTATAGGTGGTCCAAATAGTTTATCTGATAATGTGATAAGAAGCGTTGAGGAAGCTTTAGGAATAAGCTTGGCTAATAATAGGATATATGGAAATGATAGGATAGAAACAAACACAAGAGTTGTAGAAAAATTTTATCCAAACTCATTTTCTCCAAAAGTATTCGTTGCAAGGAGCGATGCACCAATAGATGCTATTACAGTAAGTTCCTTTGCCCAAAAGACTGACTCTCCAATATTATTGGCAGGTTCAAGTCTAACAAGCTATCAAAAAAATGTACTAGCTCATAGGAGTACAAGCCTACTATACCAGATAGGTGGAGGCATTAATATTAATTCATATAAAAATATATATTCTTTACTTGAAGGCGTTATTAAATAAGTGGTTAAAGTTTAGAACCCCCAAGTATACATTATCTTATCTTTATATGATTTAAATAATAAATAAAATATAATACAGGGGGTTTTTTAATGAATAATTTTTTATTAAATATTGTAGTCTCCATAAATAGTGTCTTATGGGGAGTAATCTTACTGGTTATTCTTGTAGGTTGTGGTATTTATTTTACTATAAGCCTAAGGGGTATACAGCTTAGAAAATTTACTAGGGCTTTTAATGAAGCCTTTAAGGGGTTTAGTTTAAAGGGAGAAAAAGCAGGAAAGGATGGGATGTCTTCCTTCCAATCTCTTGCAACGGCTATAGCTGCCCAGGTAGGAACTGGTAACTTAGCTGGTGCAGCAACTGCAATAGTATCTGGAGGGCCAGGTGCGATTTTTTGGATGTGGATTAGTGCTTTCTTTGGAATGGCAACTATATTTGCAGAGGCTGTTTTAGCCCAGTTGTTTAAAAGGGAAGTAAATGGTCATATAAGTGGAGGTCCGGCTTATTATTTACGTTACGGATTAAATAGTAAGTTTTTATCATCCTTTTTTGCAGTTACTATAGTTTTGGCTCTTGGTTTTATAGGTAATATGGTTCAAGCCAATTCTATAGGAACAGCCTTTGCATCTGCCTTTAATCTAAATCCATTAGTAGTAGGTATTATTCTAGCAGTTATATCTGGATTTATATTTATTGGTGGTGTTGCAAGAATAGCTTCTTTTACAGAAAAAATAGTTCCAATTATGGCAGCCTTTTATATATTAGGTGGCCTAATAATACTTATAATGATGGGTACAGAAACAATAAATGCTATTAGACAGATATTTATTGGAGCTTTTAATCCTAGTGCTGTACTTGGTGGTGCGAGTGGTATTGTAGTTAAGGATGCAATTAGGTATGGTGTTGCTAGAGGTTTATTCTCCAATGAGGCTGGTATGGGATCTACACCTCATGCACATGCGATTGCAAAGGTAGATGATCCAACAAAACAGGGGCTAGTTGCAATAGTGGGAGTATTCATAGATACATTTGTAGTATTAAATATTAGTGCACTTGTTATAATAGCTACAGGTGCAAATTTATCAGGTCAGACAGGTATTGCTGTAACACAAAAGGCCTTTGAAACTGGTTTTGGTAGTTTTGGTTTAGTGTTTGTTGCTATAGCCCTACTATTCTTTGCCTTTTCAACAATCATAGGTTGGTACTTTTTCGGTGAAGCAAATATAAGGTACCTATTTGGAGAAAAGGGGTTAAGACCATATAGACAACTAGTTTTAGTTTTTATAATATTAGGTACGTACTTACGTGTAGACCTAGTTTGGGAGTTAGCGGATATGTTTAATGGGATCATGGTGATTCCTAATATAATAGGTCTTATAGGCTTATCAAAATTGGTAAAGAAGAGTCTAAGAAATGCCGAAGATAAAAATTTATTATAAGTTACACTGATCTATATATATAATTTACTTTCATAATAATAAGCGTTGGTAGAGCAATCACCCTACCAACGCTTATTTTAATACAATTAGTATAATTTAAATATATAAATTTTTGTTTAGTACTCAATATCATCAAATATAAATCCTTTAAGGTAGCTGACTGACTTAGGACTAAAACGAATAACCCATCCATACCTTCCATATATACCATTAGTGGTATACTCAGGTTTATCAACAAGAGGAAATTCTTCTTGCTTAATATTATTAGGTCCTATTTTAAGTAGTTCCATAGCGAGTTTTATCATTTTGTTTGTTGACATACTTGAGTCAATATATGGGGCAGCTGCCTTTAATATAATTGGGTATTTAATAAAGGATGTATCCTTAATTTCCTTCATAATACTAGATACAATCATTCTTTGTCTACCATCCCTACCAAAGGCAGAATCATTATGCCTTATCCTTGCAAAGGAAAGGGCTTGGTAGCTATTTAACTTTTGTCTGCCAGTAGACTTTATAAGTTGCATTTTTTCTTTGTCTTTTTTAGTAGACCATGAATATGTCTCTGGAATGAACTTATTTAGTTCTGCAAGCTCATTTTCTGTAACATCTACTGTAACTCCACCTAGACTATCTATAATTGCCATAAAGGACTGGAAGTTTATCTTAACGAATTCATCTATATCTATATCGAAGTTGTTTTCTACTGTTTTTATTAGTAGCCCCTCTTTTCCATAAGCATAGGCATGTGTCAATTTAGATTTACCATGACCAGGAATATCAACGAAACTATCTCTTGCAAGTGAAGTTATTTTTATATCATTATGAATACTATCTACTGTTAAAATCATCATAGAATCAGCCCTAGACACTGTATCTCCAGGTCTGGCATCTGTACCCATGACTAATATATTTTTAATACCATCCTTATAAGTATGTGATTTATCCTCTAGGCTAGAAGTATCAATATTTGAATCGTGAATATCACTTAGTATGGAACTGGTTAAAGCAAAGGTTCCAAGAGGTATTAATATGACTAATATAAATAGAATTCTTACAAAATTTCTTAGTTTAAACATTTAAACACCAACCTTTCATATTTATTAAGTATATAATACTAATATTAAATTAACCATAATTGACATTATAAAAAATAGTAAAAGATAAGAAAATGGCAGAAAGGACAAAATAAAATACAGTAAAATATGATAAATTGGATAAAAAAGCGATAAAAGTAGGGAGGTTAATGGTAAAAACAAGATTAAAATATATTAGGGGAGTAAATAAAAAGTGGAAGATGAAAACTGTTTTGAGTTAGATCTTCCACTTTAAATTTTATATAGTTTTGACTTAATATATTTAGCCCTATTGATTAGACCTATACATATATTCTGGATTACTTATGTATTGGGTTTTATTTCCGGCATCCTTCCAAGACTGCCTAGCAGCTTCAATTTCAGAAGGTGTAGACTTTATATTATCGAATATATACTTATGAAGTATATCCACTTCATATGTTTCAAAAGGTATTACATAGCCTGCGTGAGGCAACCTAGTTTCATTTTCTGGGTGAAGTGGGAACTGCATAGTATCTATAGTCAAGTTTCCTATGGAAAGGACATCTTTTCCTAAATACATTATATCAGTAGGTGTCATATTAGTTTTTACGTAAGGTTTGATAGCATCCAGTAGTTTAGGGTATTTTGAAATAGATATTCCATTTACCTTATGGATTATTGCCTCTATAACCTTTCTTTGTCTATCATCTCTCTCCATAGTACCATCACTTTTTCTGATTCTAGCATATGTAAGTGTTTGATATCCAACTAGTTTTTGTTTACCAGGAGTTTTAAAGTATTTAAGAGGACCATTTTTATGTTCACTCCAACTATAACATTCAGATACAAACTTATTCAATTCAGGAATTTCCTCACTTTTAACATCTATATCTATACCACCTAGGGCATCGACTATATCCATAAAGGAGAAAAAGTCAACTTTTGCATAGTTTTGTATATCTAATTTGAAGTTATCTTCTATAGTTTGTATTAATAATTTTTCCTTTCCATAGGCATAGGCGTGTGTCAACTTCTCAAATCCATGATTAGGTATCCTAACGTATGTATCTCGACCCAATGAAGTTAATTTCAATTTCTTATGCTTATTATCTACGGTTAATATCATCATCGAATCAGACCTTGATACCTTTTCACCAGGTCTTGCATCACTGCCTACCAAAAGTATATTAATAATTTCATTGTCATACTTGTACTTATTTGATGCAAGCATATCAAAATTATCATTAATTTGCATACTTTTTAGTTTAGAATATACAACCCCGGCAAATACTACAGGGATAGTTACAACTAGGACTGCTAGAAAAATTACGAATTTTTTTAGAGCAGACAAAAAAATCACCTTCTTTTCTGTAAAGTTACACAGACTATTATATTAAATATAATTAAACTAGTAAAGGGGAATATGTAAAATATGATAATTTTTTATTTGAATTATATAGGGATAGATATGATATAATATTAAAGATAATAAATAAAATCAGGAGGCCTTATGATAAAGTTAATAATTGTGGATATGGATGGGACTTTTTTAAATGATAATAAGGAGATGAGTCCTGAATTCGACAAAGTTTTTAAGTACTTAAAAGAAAATAACATAAAATTCTGTGCAGCTAGTGGAAGACAGTTGGCAAGCCTAAAGTCAATATTTAGTAAACACAAGGATGATATATTATATATAGCTGAAAATGGAGCTGTTATGGAAATAGAGGGTAAGTTGATAGTTAATGCTAGCCTTGAAAAGGATATTAGTGATAGGTTCTTGGATAGGCTCAAGGGCTTAGATGACATGAGAGTACTTTACTGTACTCCAGAGTATTCATATATAGATAAGACAGATGAGTTGTCTTTGGAAAATGCTAGGATATATCTACCTAAGTATAAGATAGTAAAGGATCTAAAAAGCATAAAAGACCTACCTGTAAAAATTTCCGTAAATTCGAAAAATGGATACTACAAAGATTTTAAACGTTTGGTAGAAGAATTTTCGAATGAAGCAAGCATATGTACATCAGGCTTTGATTGGTTAGATATTGTTCCTAAAGGTACAAATAAGGGTGTAGCTATATCTAAGTTACAAGAATATCTTGATATTAGAAGCAAAGAGACTATGGCCTTTGGGGACCAGATGAACGACTTTGAAATGATTAATCAAGCATATTATAGTTATGCAATGGATAATGCTGTATATGAAATTAAACAAATAGCTAGGTATACAGCTCCTTCTAATAACGAATTTGGAGTGGTATCAACCATAAAAAAAGTTTTTGCTATTGACTAAGAGGGAGTAAGGTATGGAAAAAAATACAAGTAAGAGACAAGGTCAAGACAGAGGGCCAAGAAAGAGTGATAGATACAAGAGTGTAAAAAATAAGCAAAGGAAAAAATATAAAAAAAAGAAGGGTAAAATAGTTAAATCGAGGCTATTTTTAGTCTTATTTATTATATTTCTTATAATTTTTACAATAAGTAGGTTGGTTTGGTCTAGCCATAAAAATGCCCAAGAAAAAATCGCCTTAGAAGCGCTTCAAAATAAGAAATCTATAGCCCTAATGGAAGAGAAGAAAAGAAGGGTTATTAATGTTGCTATTGATGCAGCAAGGGGTGGTAAAAATCAAGGAATGACGGCATATAGGGGTAATCAAAAAGAAAAAGATATTAATCTTGAAATAGCGAAGTACGTTAAAGACAATCTATCACAACAGGAAGATATAAATGTTATAATGGTGAGGGCTTATGATGAAGATAAGAAGATAGAAGATAGGATTGATTATGCAAAAAAAAATCAAGCTGATATATACATATCCATCAGATTAAATGCTCAAGCTAGTAAGAATGATGCTTCGGGGATAGACACTTATTATGTTAGTCCAGAAAATATAGAGTACGAATCCCTTATAAAGGATAAGGATAGGTTTGGTGCATTAAAAGAAGATAAAACAAATAAAATGTCTAAGGGTAATAATAGTGAAGAAAGAGTTTTTGTAGGTAAAAATAGCAAGTCTATAGGAGAAAATAATGATTTAGCTAGGGTCAGTGAAAAAAATAAAGTAGATAATACTTCAAATAATAAAAATTCAAATAGAGGTGATATATCTAGTAATACTGGAGATAAGCAAGGAAATAATTTAAAAGATGATACA
Source organism: uncultured Peptostreptococcus sp. (assembly GCA_963520775.1). GTDB lineage: Bacteria > Bacillota > Clostridia > Peptostreptococcales > Peptostreptococcaceae > Peptostreptococcus. The sequence continues at coordinate 53,217 of CAUQSL010000005.1, read as the reverse complement.
AATAAAAATAGTTCAAAGCCTGAAAGAATAAATTTATCTAAATTATTAGCCCAAAGCTTACAAAATACAACTATATCTTATATAAATATGAGGGATAGAGGGGTTGAGGAAAAAAAGTTTGATATTTTAAAATACACCAAGATGCCAGCAGCTATTATACAATGTGGCTTTATTAGTAACAAAGATGATGCTGAAAAACTTGAAAAAGAAAAATATCAAGAGGATATAGCTAAGGGTATTAGTGAGGGAATACTAAAGTTTGTGGATGATAATAGGTTTGCTCTTATAAGAGATAGGATAAACTACAGGTAAAATACACCATAATATAGGAGAAATAGACAAAAAAGTATACGAAATCTTAATAAAAACCAAGATAAATAATAAGCTAATGAAGTATATATAGGGCAATATAGGAAAATTCGTTAATTTAAAACTATTATAGATGGAAGATATGTATGATTTTTAGTATAAGCTACAGCTTATATATTAAAGTTTATTTAAATAAAAAACTGGTAATTTTTAATTATTTGGGGTAAAATACAGGTATAATAGTTTTTGTTAAAAATAGGGGGGACGAAATATGACCTTTAGATTTATTTTGTCATACCTATTGTCAAAATATGTATATTGGAAAGTTTAATAAGTTTAGACTTACTAAGTAAAGAATTTTGGGAGGTTATTATGGAAAAGAAAGTTACAATTATCAATGAAACTGGTTTACATGCTAGACCAGCTAGTATGTTTGTCAAGAAAGCATCGGAATTCAAATCAAGTGTTGAATTGATTTGTGGTGGTGAAAAAGTAAATGCCAAGTCAATTATGGGTATAATGAAGTTAGGTTTGGCCAAGGGAACAGAAGTTGTCATTGAAACACACGGTGAAGATGAAGAACTAGCATTAAACTCAATAGTAGAATTGATAGAAAGCGGTTTCGGAGAAAAGTAAAATAATTTACGATGTAGAATGTTAAGAATTGGTCTTAACATTCTATTTGTTTTTAAAGGAGGTAAGCATGTTATTCAATGGTATAGGAGCATCGCCTGGTATAGTGATAGGGAAGGCACTTGTCTTGGAAGAAAGTCAAATTGTAATAGAAAAGAAATCAGTAGATGATTTTGAAAATGAGATAAAAAAACTAAATGATGCAGTTGACCTATCGAAATCTGAATTAGAAAGGGTAAAGGAAAGAGTTGAACACGAAGTAGGGCAAGAAGAGGCACAAATTTTTGCAGCACATATTCTGGTTTTAGAGGATCCGGAGTTTGTAGGTGAAGCAGAAAATAAAATAAGATCAGAATATATTAATGCAGAATATGCCCTTAATGAAGTAAAGGATATGTTTGTAAGCATTTTTGAATCAATGGATAATGACTATATGAAAGAAAGGGCTGCAGATATAAAGGATGTTACCAATAGGGTGTTAAGACATATTTTAGGTATGAAGGTAGTAGATCTTTCATCTATAGATGAAGAAGTAGTCTTGTTAGCTCATGATTTAACCCCATCTGATACAGCTAGTATGAATAAGTCTATGGTAAAAGGCTTCTTAACTGATATTGGAGGAAGGACATCACATACAGCTATTATGTCAAGAACTCTTGAAATACCAGCTATTGTAGGCTTAAATGACATTACAAGTAAAGTAAAAGATGGTGATTGTGTGGTATTTGATGGAGATAGAGGACAGGTATATATAAATCCACAACAAGATATACTAGACGAGTATAAAGAGAAAAAGAAACTATTTGAAGAAGATAAAAAATTATTATCTATGTTGAAGGGACAAGAGTCTAAAACTATAGATGGAAAAAGGGTAGAATTGGCAGGTAACATTGGTACTCCTGATGATATAGGGGGGTTACTTAAAAATGATGCTGAAGGGGTAGGCCTATATAGGACTGAATTTTTATATATGAATAGTGATGAATTTCCAAGTGAAGATATTCAGTACGAAGCCTATAAGAAAGTTTTAGAAGGTATGGCAGGCAAACCTGTTGTAATAAGAACACTTGATATAGGTGGTGATAAGAAACTTAGTTATTTTGATATGGAAGAAGAGATGAATCCATTTTTAGGTTATAGGGCTATTAGGTTGTGTCTAGATAGGACTATAATATTTAAGACCCAGCTAAGAGCCTTATATAGGGCATCTGTACATGGTAGACTTAGGATTATGTTTCCAATGATTTCTAGTCTAGAAGAACTATTAGCAGCAAAGGTAATTTGCCAAGAAGTTAAGGAAGATTTGAAAAACGAGTCAATAGATTATTCCGATGATGTAGAGATAGGTATGATGATAGAAATACCATCTGCAGCTTTGATATCTGATATACTGGCTAAGCATGTAGACTTCTTCTCTATAGGAACTAATGATTTGATACAATATACTTGTGCGGTAGATAGGATGAACCAAAAAATTAGTTACCTATATAGCCAGTTCAATCCTGCGGTGTTGAGATTAATAAAGTTGGTAATAGAAAATGCTCATAAGGAAGGTAAATGGGTTGGTATGTGTGGCGAAGCAGCAGGAGATCAAAAGATGATACCTATATTATTAGGTTTTGGTCTTGATGAATTTTCTATGTCACCTATATCAATATTGAGAGCTAGAAGGTTAATAAATTCAGTTACGTTGGAAAATATGAGGAAACTTTCTGATGAAGTTTTAAATTTAACTACATCCAAAGACATAGAAGTACATATTGATGAATTTTTATCTAGCAATAATTTATAAGAACTATACTAAAAGACCTTATTTATATGCATATAGGCTTTAAAAGTTAAATATGACATACTAATACTTGTAAAAAACATAAAAAAATAAAAACAAATAAGCAAGTTTTAAAAAAATAGGATATATTTTTCTGAAAAATATATCCTATTTTTTTAGAAAAAGTATAGACTTATAAAAAAAAGTATGTTAATATAAATATGTAAAGGATTTCCCAAACATGTATATTTGGCTTAGGTAAACTTTATAGAGTATTTATAGGTAATATAAGAACCTAGTCAAAATATATAATAATCATATTGATAATTAAAACAGTCTTATTTTAAGCAAAAAGCTTATTGTTTTCTTTATTTGAGGTAAAAGTTATTCGAAGTAATGGTTCTAGTAAGTAACCAAGGTTTATTATATATGAATAACCGATTTTAGACATATTTAGAAGATTAAGATGCTATTACTTTTTGTTTTTTTACAAAACTACCATAATAACATGCACTATAAATGTGCAAAACGTCAGACTTTACCAATCTGGCGTTTTTTTCTATAATTATCTAATGAAAAATCAAATTATCAAAAAAATAGACAGACAGATTTAAACAATAATCTTAAAAATAGAAAAAATATTCGATTTCTTCTTTTTTATTTTCACAATTTGTAGTATTATATATTTGTAACTTGATGTAAGTAAATTTTTATATAATTTTTGTATTATAATATTGCTTACAGTTTATAATATTGCTTACAATAAATTTGAATTGAATGAAAGAGGAAGATAAGTATGACAAGAAATGTTGGTACAGTAGCACGTGGAGTACGTTGCCCTATAATTCGCCAGGGTGATAATTTATCAGAAATAATAGTTGATTCAGTAATAGAAGCATCTAAAACAGATGGTTTTGAGCTTGGAGATAGGGATGTAATTGGTATTACAGAGTCAATAGTTGCTAGAAGTCAGGGGAACTATGCTTCTGTAGAAGCTATAGGCAAGGATGTAAGGGCTAAGTTTGGTGGAGAAACTGTTGGTATAATTTTTCCAATCCTTTCTCGTAATAGGTTTGCCATATGTTTAAGAGGCATGGCAATGGGAGCTAAAAAGATTGTCTTGATGTTATCATATCCTAGGGATGAAGTTGGTAACCAATTATTGACAGAAAACCAGTTAGATGACAAGGGGGTTGACCCATATTCAACAGTTCTAACACTAGAAAAGTATAGAGAATTATTTGGTCAAAATATACATCCATTTACAGGTGTGGATTATGTAGATTATTACAGCGAAGTTGTAAGGTCAGCAGGCGCAGATGTAGAAATTGTTTTTGCTAATCATGCGACTGAAATTTTAAACTATACTAAGAATGTAATAAATTGTGATATTCATACTAGGAAGAGGACTAGTAGGATATTAAAGGCTGCTGGAGCTACAGTTTATGGTATGGATGAAATTTTGAGAGAATCTGTTGATGGAAGTGGTTATAATGCCTTATACGGATTGTTAGGTTCAAATAAGTCTACAGAGGATAGTGTAAAATTATTTCCAAATGATTGTACAGACCTTGTTTATGATATACAGGAAAAGTTATTGAGTAAGACAGGTAAGCACATAGAAGTAATGGTATATGGTGATGGTGCATTTAAGGATCCAGTAGGACAGATTTGGGAACTTGCAGATCCAGTTGTATCGCCAGCATACACTAAGGGACTAGAAGGTACGCCTAACGAATTAAAGCTAAAATACTTAGCGGATAATGACTTTAATGACTTATCAGGTGAAGCCCTAAAAGAGGCAATATCTGAAAGAATTAAGACAAAGGATGCTTCTTTAGTAGGTAAGATGGAGTCAGAAGGAACAACACCTAGAAGGCTTACAGATTTAATAGGTTCTTTATGCGATCTTACAAGTGGATCAGGTGACAAGGGAACACCTATAGTACTTGTACAAGGTTATTTTGACAATTATACTAATAACTAATTGGCAAAATTATTGAGGTTTATTTTTAAAATCTGATAAATTTATTTATAAAAATAAAAAGTGGAACAATTCATTTTATGTTTTGTTTCACTTTTTTTTATTATGTATTATAATATATATATGTATGGACTAGGCATAAATTATAAATATCAGAGTATGATAGTCTATATATTAATTATTTAATTTTGTACTGATATGGAGGTTATTATTATGAGTGAAGTAAAAAAAATGAAAAAGTACAAATGTAGACCATGTGGTTTTGTATATGATCCAGAAGCAGGTGTGCCTGACTATGGTATAGCACCAGGGATTGCTTTTGAAGATCTTCCTGATAATTGGGTATGTCCAAAGTGTGCAGCTAGCAGGTGGATGTTTGAAGAAGTAAAGGATGAAAAGTTAGACTAAACTCGATATATTTAATTGATTTTATGGATGTGAAAAATGAAGTTAATAATTGATTTATTTATTGCCTTTGCGAAAATTGGTAGCTTTACTTTTGGTGGTGGTTATGCCATGCTACCCATGATAAAAAAAGAGGTAGTAGAAAAAAATAGTTGGACAAGTGATAATGAAATTTTAGATTATTTTGCCATTAGCCAGGTAACTCCTGGTGTAATTGCAGTAAATACAGCCACCTTCGTTGGATATAAGGTAGGAGGTTTGCTAGGAGCTATATCGGCAACACTAGGTGTTATATTTCCATCTATTGTGATTATAGGAATAATAGCCGGTTTTTTAAATAACTTCGCTAGTTTGGAACTAGTTGAACATGCCTTCAATGGAATAAGAGCCTGTGTATGTATCTTGATATTAAATGCTGTTTATAATATGGCAAAAAAATCAGTTGTAGATATAGCTACTGCTATAATATTTATACTAGTAGCATTAATAGCCATAATGAATATAGTATCACCAATTATATTAGTGATTGTTGCAGGTATTTTAGGGTTCATAATTAACTACATCAGGTTAAGGAAGAAGGTGGATTAGTTGCTAGGAATTTTAAAACTAGTTTATTATTTCTTTACTACTGGACTATTTGCTATAGGTGGAGGTCTTGCAACCCTACCATTTTTATATGATATAGGAAGGAAGACTGGTTGGTATAGCCCAGTAGATGTTAGTAATATGGTAGCTATTGCCCAAAGTACCCCTGGACCGACTGGTATAAATATGGCTACATATGTAGGATTTAAGGAGTTTGGAGTGATAGGGTCTATTGTGGGACCTGTATCAATGGTTTTACCATCCTTAGTCATTATTATAATCGTATATAGGATTTTAGATAAGTTTAATCAATCGCAATTAGTAAAAAGTATTTTTTATGGACTAAGGCCTGCCTCAAGTGGACTTATTTTAGCAGCGGCATTTAGTGTTATTCAGATATCTTTATTAAATGTGGAAAATCAAGCAAGTATAAGTGGATATTTTAGATGGCCACCAATAATTTTGGCAGGTCTAATTTTTTTGATACAGTACTTTAAAAAGGGTATACATCCTATCTTTTTAATCGCTTTAGCAGGAATTATAGGCGTAGTATTTAAAATATAGGAAGTTATATATTCTCGGGAACTATTGATATGGTATATAAAAAAGGTAGGTTGACTATGTAGTAACCTATCTATTTTATTATGTGACTAGTATGTAGTCAGTATGTGGTGAAAGTTCATGTAGGGCTTAGTTGCTGATGAAGTCGAGTCAACTTGTAAGGTTATTGTCGAGAGCTGATGGCGAGATTTGCAGATTATTATCAGGCGGTAGAAAAAGTAGAGAATCCTTGAAGATAACAAAAGAAATCCTCGCAAAGCGAGGACTCACTAGTTGTTTAGCTTATTATCTAAATTGAACGGCGGAGTGACCAAGGACACAAACCGTGGAGTGAGAGGGAGAAAAAATATCTTCCCACTTGTTTGACTATATTTTTTTAAAGGTAATTGGTATTAGACTATTAATTTCTCACACAAGTTTATATATAAGAACTAGATGTTTGAATCTAAACTATAGTCAGCTAAAAGATTTGACCTTATTAGTATTGGCCTTAGGGCTGTGTATAGAAGCATTGCAATTATAACTGTAGTAATGGCATTAAAGAAGGTTGCACCAGCACTAAATTTTGCTAATATACTTGCCACATTCGCAGGTTGACCCAATACATATATCTTGTAAAAATAACCAGCTATAGGATCAGCAAATACATTAAAGGCCATACCTATTATAGAGCCAGAAAGAGCATACTTAAAAACTTTTTTTGAGTCATTTGTATGGTTAATTCTACCAATCTTATGAGCAATTAAACCGACGATTAAGCCGATACATAACTTCAATACAAAGGTCTTCGGCGCAACTAGTATATAAACAGGATCCATAATATCTGCAATAGTCATACCGATAGCACCTGCAAGTCCACCATAAAAGCCCCCAATAAGTAGGGCCGCTAAAACTAAAAATACATTACCAAAGTGTATCGAAGTTGCATCTCCACCAGGAACAGGTATTTTAATTTGTAAGTAGGTGAAAGTAATAAAACAAAGGGCTGCGAGTATTGCAGACTGTGTTAGTTTTGCTAAATTCTTATTTTTCATAATTCCTCCTATAAGTTATTAATATATAATACAAGTACAATTTTATCAATTCAGGAACTAAAAAGTCAACCATTGTGTAAAACATAGGATAAAAAGTTAATTTGAACCCATACAATTATATATTTTTATTAAAAATAGACATAATTTATTGAAATAGATGCAATGAAGAATTGTGAAAAAGAATAAAAAAATATATGTGTAAGACTTATAAAAAAGTCAATAATAAATATCTTATAAAGTATGATGAAGAAACTATTAATAAAGTATAATGAAAAACTATTAATAAAGTATAATGAAATAAAATATCAATAAATATATGTTATAAATTATTATAAAAAAATCTATAATATACAATTTTCTTTGGTATAATATAAGTAGGTTTATAAATTTTTTAAGGAATAATAGTAATTTATTGGTTACAAAATAATATGAAAGGGGATATTTATATGGATAGAAATGACAAGTGCTGGTGTGGCAGTGGTTTAAAATATAAAAAATGCCATATGAGTTTAGATGATAGAATTAAAGACTTTGCTATGAAGGGACATATTGTACCTGATAGGTTTAATATAAAAACTCCTAGAGAGATAGAAGCTATAAAAGAAAGTGCCAAGGTGAATACAGGCGTTTTAGATTATTTAGAAGATAAGATTATAGCAGGTATGTCTACAGAGGATATAAATAAGTTAGTTCATAATTATACGATTGATCATGATGCAATACCAGCACCATTGAACTATGAAGGTTTTCCAAAGAGCTGTTGCACTTCTATAAATGATGAAGTTTGTCACGGCATTCCTTCAGAAGATAGAATTTTAAAAGATGGCGACATAATTAATGTAGATGTATCAACAATAAAAAATGGATATTTTTCTGATGCATCAAGAATGTATATGGTTGGTCAGGTTAGTGAAGAAGCAAAAAAACTAGTTGAGGTAACTAAAGAGTGTCTTAAGATTGGTTTAGAACAAGTGAAGCCATGGGGGCATATAGGAGATATTGGTGCTGCTATACAGGCATATGCAGAGGACAGAGGCTATTCAGTAGTCACTATGTTTGGAGGTCATGGAATAGGTAATGAATTTCATGAAGAACCATTTGTGTCACACGTTGGCAGAAGGGATACAGGAATGTTGATGGTGCCGGGAATGGTATTTACTATTGAGCCTATGATAAATGCTGGAAAGGCTCAAGTATATGTTGATAAAAAAAATGGATGGACTTCATATACTAAGGATGGTTGCCTGTCTGCACAATGGGAACACCAAATTTTAGTAACTGAAGATGGTTACGAAATTATCTCGGCATAGTAAGTATTAGATGATTAGAGCTTTATGTTAGAATCAAGTCTATAATGAAGTGAATTTTATTTAAAGTTTAAAGAGACAAAAATATTTTTATTTTTATTCAGAAAAAACTTGACATAGATGTTTTTTTTATAATATACTAGTAAAGTAATGAAAAGAAGTAGAATCCGTTCTCACCTTACAGCTTGGCTAGTAGGGTTGTATAAGTTTAATCAGTAGTTTATTTTGCTGTTTTATTTTAGAACTTATGACGGATTTTTATATCCGTCTTTTTTTTCGTACTATAGAGATTTCCATTTGGAGATTTATTTTTAAGAAAGCAGAGGTGTTCTAAGATTAGTAAAGAAATAGCTATCAATGAAGAAATAAGAGTTAAGGAAGTTAGATTGATTTCTGAAACAGGAGAACAGTTAGGTGTTGTAACTTCTAAGGAAGCAAAGGAACTAGCAAGCTCAAAGAATTTGGACCTTGCAATGATATCACCTAATGCAAAGCCTCCAGTTTGCAAGATTATGGACTATGGTAAATATAAGTATGAGCAGGCTAGGAAGGAAAAAGAAGCGAAGAAGAAACAAAAAGTAATCAATGTCAAGGAAGTAAGACTTAGACCAGGTATTGGTGATCATGACCTTAATACTAAGGCAAACCAAGCTGCTAAGTTCTTGCAAAAGGGTGACAAGGTAAAGGTTGAACTTAGGTTCAGAGGTAGAGAGCTTGGTCACAAGGATATTGGTAAGGAAGTAATGCTAAAGTTTGTAGAAATGTTGAGTGAGTTTGGAGAACCAAATAAAGCCCCTAAGTTTGAGGGAAATAATATGGTTGCAATTATAGATCCAAAGAAATAGATAAATATTGAGAGGAGGATTTTGTTATGCCAAAGATGAAAACACATAGAGGTGCAGCAAAGAGATTAAAGAGAACAGGAAGCGGAAAGCTAAAGAGAGCAAAGGCTTATAAGAGTCATATACTTACAAAGAAATCACCTAAGACTAAGATGAACTTGAGACAGTCAACTTTAGTAAGTGATGGCGATGCAAAGAGAATAGCACAATTATTACCATACAAGTAAGATTAGTATTTAGGAGGATTAGAAATGGCAAGAGTAAAGAAGGGTATGAATGCCCATAAGAGACATAAAAAGGTATTGAAGCTTGCAAAGGGATACCAGGGATCAAGAAGTAAGCTTTTCAAGACTTCAAATCAGTTTGTAATGAAGGCATTAAAGAATGCTTACATAGGTAGAAAGCAGAAGAAGAGAGACTTCAGAAAGCTATGGATACAGAGAATAAATGCAGCTTGTAGAATGAACGATATGTCTTATTCTAAGTTCATGAACGGTCTAAAGAAGGCTGGAGTAGAAGTTAATAGAAAGATGCTTTCAGAATTAGCAATAGCTGATCCAGAAGGATTTGCAAAGTTAGTGGCAGTTGCTAAAGAGCATCTAGCATAATTAAAGAATATCTATAAGATTTAGTTGAATATAAAATAAATTTAGTATTTCTTTAGATTGAAATAGAAAAAGGCTATGGGCGAAATGTTCATAGCCTTTTGAATTAGTGTAATATATATTATAATTCGTGATAACATTTAAAAATAATAGTTATTGTGAAAATAAAAAAAGGATCTAAAGAGTCCTTTTTTATTTAACTTTTTTTAAAATGGTCTTTAGCCTTTGAGGCTATATTTGTTGATTTAATTATCCCAGTTTTTAGAGTATTTTTGGCAGTTTTTATATCATTACTTATATCAACTGCTACTTCACTAACGTCTTTGGCCTTATCTGTAATTGTGTCAACATTATCAAGTATAATTGGAATTTTGGCTATAGAAAGGCCTATATTTGTAGTGTTTTGAACTACTATATTGTCAATATGTTCCAGTAATTTAATAAGCTTTTTTAATAATATAATCACACATATTAAGACAATACAAGCCAATATACCAAGTAAAAAATAAAGCATTTCTATGTTAATTGTTAAATTCATCTTGCACCACCAATCTAATCTTTATTATAAATATATTTCAGGTTAATATACTCAATTATATAATATAAATATAATAAATAAAAGTGATATATAGAAAATATTTACCAATTTTATTTGAATATTAGTATGTATGTAGAAATATAAATAACAAATTAACTATTATCATTAGGATGATAAGTTACAAAATGTAATCTTTTTTAAAATACAAAATCGTTACAAAATCAAGATTTGTAGCTAATAGAATTGGTGGGAATATAAAAAAAGTTGCTTTTTTGTAATTTTTATATTAGAATATAAGTGTAGACAAATTTAAAGTTACAAAAAAGAAACAAAAATATAGGCGGAAAAGCAAAAAAAAGACGAAAATATTTAGAGATCGTTAGCCTATTAAGTTTAGTTCATAATAGGGTGTATTCTTTATAATTTAGAAATTATACTCCCAAATAAAGGAGGAATATATGAAAAATATATTTACAAAAATAAGCTTTATGGTTTTTATTTTAATTATGGGTTTTGGCTCTGTCGTAGCAGATGCTCATACAATTATGGAAACTAGCGGGTGGTCAAGCTCAAATGGTCAACACCTATATATAGGTTCAGATGGTAAGCCTTTAAAGGGATGGAATAGGATAAGTGGCTTGTGGTTTTACTTTAATTCATATGGACATATGGTGAAGGGGACACAAAATATTAATGGAAGAGTATATGAATTTAATCAAGATGGAAGTTATAATAGGGAAATACCTATAAGAAAGACAAGTACATACTCTAGCTATAGTTCAAATGACAAGGTGAATTACTATGATAAAAGTGGTAACTATCTTGGAAGTGGAAAGAAATATATATCTAATGCCAGTGCCTATACTGGAGACACTATTACAGCAACAGGACAAAGACCAAGATGGGGCACTATTGCAGTTGATCCAAAGGTTATACCACTTGGCTCTAAAGTGTATGTTCCATACTATGATAAAGTATTCATAGCCAATGATACTGGTGGCATTATCAGGGGCACAATGATAGATATATTTATGAAATCAGCAACTAATATGAGAAATTTTGGTAGAAGAAATCTTGAAATAGTTGTTCTAGATAAATAAAAAAATATATATATTTAAATGAAATTTATACAAACTTATTAGTAAGTATAAAAAACAGAAAATTTAAAGATCTACATAAAATTAAGATAAAGAATAATAAATATAAGACCTAGCCTTACGATTGGATATAGTAGGCTAGGTCTTTAAATAAATTTATGTTTATGAAAGTACTAAATTATCTTATTTCAAGTTTATTTGTTGCAAAGATTATATGGACATCGCGGTCGGTAATATTTCTGAACTTATATTTAAGATCAGGTGTAATTCTCATAGTATCTCCTTTTTTTAGGTGGATAGATTTACCGTTGTTACTCTGGACTATTAGGTTACCTTTTTCTATATGTATTATATCATCGCATACGTTTTTGCCAAGAGGTTGGAAGGCTGTCTCAGAGTTTGAGTGAAACAAAATTCTTACTAAGTTGATGTTTTGAGAGTTAGTCCTTGTTGTAAGAACTTGAAATTCTAAATTTTCTCTAGCAGGATATACAATGTTGGATAAAGATTCGGAGCGCCTAACTAAATTTTCTAACACGATAGGCTCTTCAAATAAAGAAGACAGACTAGTATTCATAGCATCAGATATTGCCTTCATTATACTCAAACTAGGGTTTCCAACCCCTCTCTCTAATTGACTAAGCAAGGCCGTACTAATTCCAGATAAATCGGAAAAGTCTTTGATTGTCATACTATTATTTCTTCTATATTCAGTAAGTTTGTTACCAAGTTGAATAATATCCATATATAAACCTCCCACTAAAATACATATATTATCAACGATATATACAAGACATCTAGACTTGTAAATTATTTAACTAACTAATCTGTTTAAGTAACTAATCTATAGATATATTATAACACTTACCTATAAAAGTAGTCTAGATAATTAAAAAAAATTCTAACAATTAAAATTGTTATATCTTAAGAGATATGATAAAATTAAATGTAATGTTTACAGGCTTATTAGTTATAAGCTATAGAAGGAAGGTATTATGATAATTTTAGGTATAGATCCGGGTTTGGCCATTATTGGTTATGGATTAGTTGAGTATAAAAATAACAAGTTTAGAACCATAGACTATGGTGCAATTACAACACCAGCGGGTATGACAACTGTCGAAAGATTGGAAAGAGTATATAAGGGGATGAATCAGCTTTTTCATATGTATGATATTGATGAAGTGGGAATAGAAGAACTTTTCTTCAATAAAAACGTAAAAACAGCTATTACAGTGGCTCAAGCTAGAGGTGTAATACTCTTGTCATGTCAACACCACTCAAAACCGACCTACGAATACACTCCCCTACAAGTTAAGCAGGGAGTATGTGGCTACGGTAGGGCAGATAAAAGTCAAGTTCAAAAAATGGTAACATCTTTTTTGAATCTTAGTGAAGTTCCAAAGCCTGATGATGTTGCAGATGCCCTGGCTGTGGCTATATGCCATGCTCATTCAAATAGGATGGGTAAAGAACTGAGTAAATTTGTTAAATAGGAGTGAAAAATGATAGGATATATAAAGGGTATAGTTGAAGATATAGATATAGATTATGTGATAATAGAGAATAATGATATTGGTTATAAGTTAAATGTATCTAACAATACATTGTCACAACTAAATGAAGGAGAAGTGGCTAAGCTATATACTAAAATGATAGTTAGGGAAGACGATATAAGTCTATGCGGTTTTCATTCCAAGGAAGAGTTAGAAATGTTTAACCTACTAACTTCTGTATCAAAGATAGGAACTAAGTTGGGTCTAGCGATTCTTTCTTTTGCAACACCACAACAACTTCACTTATATATTTCTAGCTCTGATACTAAGACCTTGTCAAAGGCACCAGGTGTTGGGAAGAAGACAGCTGAAAGAATGGTATTGGAACTAAAAGATAAGTTGGGTAAGCTGAGCATAGGAACTGATTGCCTTATTGAAGCTTCAAATTCACTTGTGAATTCTAGTAGTGATGGTGAAGCAATTGATGCCCTAGTAGCTTTGGGCTATACAGGTCAGGAGTCAAAGATAGCAGTTGATTTTGTTAAACAACCAGGTATGGGAGTAGAAGATATCGTTAAAAAGGCCTTGGAATATATTTTGAAGACAAATTTTAAATTCTAATAGGAGGTAGGAATTATGGATGAAGAGCGTATAATAACTTCCACTATGAAGGAAGAAGATTTTGATATAGAAAATAGTCTAAGACCAAAATCTTTAGATGAGTATTTGGGTCAAGAAAAGGCAAAAGAGCAGTTGAGGATTTTTATAGATGCTGCTAAGTCAAGAGGCGAATCCTTGGATCATGTGCTTTTATATGGTCCTCCAGGTCTTGGCAAAACCACATTAGCAAGTATTATATCCAATGAAATGGGAGTAAATTTAAGGATAACATCAGGTCCAGCAATAGAAAGGGCAGGTGACCTAGCTGCAATTTTGACAAATCTAAATGAAAATGATGTTTTGTTTATAGACGAAATACATAGGATAAATAGGAGTGTAGAGGAAGTCTTATATCCTGCTATGGAAGATTTTTGCCTTGATATAATAATTGGTAAGGGTCCATCTGCCAGGAGTATCAGGCTAGACCTACCTAAGTTTACACTCATAGGAGCGACAACTAGGGCTGGAATGCTTACAAATCCATTGCGAGATAGATTTGGAGTAATATGCAAATTGGATTACTATAATGAAGAAGAATTAGCTGAGATTGTTCGTAGGTCATCTGGGATATTAAACGCTGGTATTATGGATGATGGTGCAATCGAGATAGCAAGAAGGTCTAGAGGGACTCCAAGAATAGCTAATAGGCTACTTAAGAGGGTAAGAGACTTTGCTCAAGTAAAGGCTGATGGCAATATTACAGATCAAGTTTCAAAAGCAGCCTTAGAGTTATTAGGTGTTGACTCTTTGGGTCTAGACTTTGTTGATAAGAAACTTTTGATGACCATAATAGAAAAGTTCAATGGAGGACCAGTGGGTCTTGATACATTAGCGGCTTCAATCGGAGAGGATAGAAACACAATAGAAGATGTGTACGAACCTTACTTATTACAATTAGGTTTTATAAATAGGGCTCCTAGAGGTAGGATAGCTATGCCCTTGGCATACAGGCATTTAGGTATTCCTTATGATGACAGAAAGAATAAATAAAAAGTAATTGAGGTGAAATATGAAAACCAGTGATTTTAAATATGAGCTACCGGAAAGTTTGATTGCACAAGTACCAATTGAAGATAGGTCAAGTTCAAGATTAATGGTAGTAGACAGGGTTACAGGCCAGATAGAACATAGGGTTTTTAAGGATATAATAGACTATTTAGAAGAAGGTGACTGTCTAGTATTGAATGATACTAGGGTGATACCAGCTAGGCTTATTGGAGAAAAGGTTGGTTCTGGTGGTAAGATTGAGTTTTTATTACTAAAAAGGAATGAAGATGATACTTGGGAGACTCTTGTAAAACCAGGAAAGAGGGCAAAAATAGGTGCTAAATTTTCATTTGGTGATGGAAGTCTATTAGCAGAGGTAGTTGACATACTTGAAGATGGATCAAGGTTGGTCAAATTCAAGTATAAAGGGATTTTTGAGGAAATATTAGATAAACTAGGTAATATGCCACTACCACCATATATAACAGAAAAACTAGAGGATAAGGAAAGGTACCAAACTGTATATTCTAAAAATGATGGTTCAGCAGCTGCGCCTACAGCAGGACTGCACTTTACTAATGAACTAATAAGCCAAATAAAAAATAAGGGGGTTAATATAGTATTTGTAACCCTACATGTTGGTTTAGGGACATTCAGACCTGTTAAAGTTGATGATGTAAACCAGCATAAGATGCATTCTGAATTTTTTATAGTATCAAAAGAGGCAGCTGATACAATTAATAAGACAAAAGAAAAGTCGAAAAGAGTTATATGTGTTGGCACTACAAGTTGTAGAACCATTGAATCAGCATCTAAGCAAGACGGAACTATACAAGCAAGTAGTGGTTGGACTGATATATTTATATATCCAGGTTACAAGTTTAAGATATGTGATAATTTGATAACCAATTTTCATCTACCAGAATCAACATTAATAATGTTGGTAAGTGCTTTGTCCAGCAGGGAAAATATATTAAATGCTTATAAAGTAGCAGTAGATAAATCATATAGGTTTTTTAGTTTTGGAGATGCTATGTTCCTAAAATAAAAAAAATAAAATAAGATATAAAGCTAAATTAAAAATATGAAATAAAAAACTAGATTAAAAATACGAAATACTAAGTTGGATTAAAAATACGAAATAAGAAGAAAGGAAGTATATGTACGCAGTTAGATATGAATTAATAAAAAAATGTAAACAGACAGGTGCTAGATTGGGAAGACTTCATACACCACATGGCATAGTTGAAACTCCAATATTTATGCCAGTTGGTACTCAAGCTACTGTAAAGGCTATGACACCTGAAGAACTAACAGAAATAGGTTCACAAATAATACTAAGTAATACCTACCACCTATATATGAGGCCAGGACATGAATTGGTTGAAAAGGCAGGGGGACTACATAAGTTTATGCATTGGGATAAGCCAATTCTAACAGATAGTGGTGGATTTCAGGTATTTAGCTTGGGACCACTTAGGAAAATAAAAGAAGAGGGGGTAGAATTCAGATCTCATCTTGACGGTTCAAAACACTTTATATCTCCGGAAAAGGCAATGGAAATTCAAAACGCTCTTGGCTCAGATATAATAATGGCTTTTGATGAATGTGCTCCTTATCCAGCTGATAGACAGTACGTGAAAAACTCGCTAGAAAGAACGACGAGGTGGTTACAAAGATGTAAGTCTTCTCATAGGTACCCAGATAGGCAGGCTTTATTTGGAATAGTACAAGGTGGTATGTATAAAGATCTTAGAGAGCAGTCAGCTAAAGAAATAACATCTATAGACCTACCAGGATACGCAATAGGTGGTCTAAGTGTAGGTGAACCAAAAGATATGATGTATGAAGTTTTGGATTATACAGTACCTCTACTACCAGAAGACAAGCCAAGATACTTGATGGGTGTAGGTTCTCCAGATGACCTTTTAGAAGGAGTCTTAAGAGGGATAGATATGTTTGACTGTGTGCTTCCAACAAGAATTGCTAGAAATGGTACAGCAATGACTAGTCAGGGGAAGGTTGTAGTTAGAAATGCCTCTTACTCAGAGGATTTTACCAGTCTAGACCCAGAATGTGATTGTTATACATGTAGGAACTACACAAAGGCCTACCTTAGACACCTAATAAAGTGCAATGAAATATTGGGGGCAAGACTTTTAACAATACACAACCTACACTTTTTATTAAAATTAATGGAAAATGTAAGAAATGCTATAAAAGAAGATAGACTTTTAGACTATAAAAATGACTTCTTTAAAAAATATTATGGTAAATAATAGGCATATGGTTTATAATATAGCATATACGATCTAATCAAAATATTAAGGAGGGTATAAAATGCCACAAAGTCAGATGATTATGGGAATTGGTATATGGATATTAATATTTGTAATATTTTATTTCATACTAATAAGACCACAAAAACAAAAAGAAAAGAAACTTAGTGAAATGAGAAACTCTATAGAAAAAGGAGATACTGTTGTTACTGTAGGTGGTATAATTGCTATGGTAGCAAGGGTTGAAGAAGATAGAGTAGTACTTGAATTAGGACCAAATAGAACTAAGGTGCCATTTGAAAAATGGGCCATAGGTAGAGTTATTGAAAAGGCTGCAAAAGATGAAAAAGCTGCTGAGGTTGAAGAAAAATTAGAACAGTAGTAAGAACTAGTGTGTGAAAAATACTACTCATTTTTTAATTTGTGTGGTATAATGATAATATAAAAATTATTTTGGAGGGATTATCATGGAGAAAAAACATGTAAAAACTCTTTCAAAGGCTACTTTAAAGGAAAGTGCAGCAAAGGGCGGATGTGGTGAATGCCAAACTTCTTGTCAGTCTGCTTGCAAGACTTCTTGTACAGTTGCTAACCAAGAGTGCGAAAGATAGTATTCGAAAAGTAGAAGACAGCCTTTATGGCTGTCTTTTCGTATCAATAGAAGTGTGGGAGGTATAATATGAAACTTAAGAAAAGAGCATTATCTCTAGTATTATCATTAAGTATGTTAACTTGTGGATTAGCTTATGCTGATGCCCTATCATACAATGAAATACAGCAGATAAGAGGGATAGATAGGTATGCTACAGCAAGTGGCATAGCGGGAGAATACGGTCTATATGATTCGGTAATTTTAGTAAATGCCGATAAAAATAAGTTGGCAGATGGTTTAAGTGCTAGTGGATTAGCAGGAGTAATAAAGGCACCGATTCTTTTAGTACATAGGGATAGTATACCAAATGAAACACAGTTAAGAATGGAAATTGCTAAAAAGATTTATATTATAGGGTCTGATAACTCTATAAGTTCTAATATAGAAAATAAGTTGAGAAGCCAGGGTGGATTCACAGTCAAGAGGATTGGTGGAGATAATAGGTATGATACAAGTAATAATGTTGCCAGAGAAATTTTGAATATAAAGGGGTCTGTTGGTAAGGTTTTTATTGCAAATGGAAGTAGGGGTGAGGCGGATGCCATGAGTATATCTGCTGTAGCAGCTAGAGATGGTGAACCAATCCTACTTACAAATGGTTTTGACATAAGTGATACAGCTAGGTCAATATCTGAGACTACAAAGAATGTGTATGCAATAGGTGGAGTAAATTCTATATCAACAGGACTTGTAAACTCATTGTCTGCTAAAAGAGTTAGTGGCAACAGTAGGTTTTTGACTAACTCACAGGTAATAAGGACTTTCTATAAAGAAAGACCATACAAGTACCTTTTAAGTGATGGTTATAAGTTGGTTGATGCCTTAACAGGAGGACCTTTAGCTGGAAGGAATAATGCACCTATAGTGCTAGTTAATGAGAATAATGACAAATCAGTTTTAAAGGGTGCTGGATCTTTAGTATCTTTAGGTGGAATTAGCCAAAGTGTATTAAATAAATGTGCAGCAGCGACAAATAGGTAGAATTATGAGATATAACAAACAGAAATATGAAATTAAATTTGATTTATTAGTTTTATTTATATATTCAATGTTTTTGTTTGGCCTTATAGAGACTATCAATAGGCGGAGTTTTATTAGATTTATAGACTTCGCCTTAGATTTTCCGGTCCAATTTTTTGTAAACTACTTCTTAATTTTCGTTATAGTAGCCATATCTATATTTGTAAAAAGAAAGGTATTTTACTGTTATATAAGCAGTATTATATTACTTATACTGGCTTTTAGTAGTTCTATACTGTATAGGTTAAGGGGTATGCCCCTATCACCATATGATTTGGTATCATACAAGGAGGCTATAAATATAGCTAGTGTTTTTTTAGATCCTAAATTTATGGTAGGTATAGTAGTATTTTTGCTTACAGTGGTATTATTGTCTGTATATTTATATAGAAAATTTAAGAAAGATAAGAGAATAGTGAATAGTAATTATCCCATTATTTATTTTCTTATATTAACTATTTTCTTGATTTTGGTACCACAACTTAAATCTAGCAAGATAATATCGTCAATAGCCTGGGATCCAGAATTGTCTTATGAAACAAACGGTCTGGTTTTTTCTTTTATAGATGAGACTATTTTGTCTATAAGGACAAAGCCAGATAAGTATAGTAGGGATAACATATTAGCTATTAGGTCATATATAGATAAGCAGGTTAAAAGTGATAAGAGGATCATAAAAAGTAAGGATGCTAGACCAGACCTAGTATTTGTACAATTAGAAGCTTTTATGGATCCAACAAGAATTAGGAATTGTAAATTTGATAAAGACCCTATGCCAAACCTAAGAAATATGATGTCGAAGTATACATCTGGATTGATGAATGTACCAGTTACTGGTGGTGGAACAGCGAGGACTGAATATGAAGTGATGTCGGGCTTTAATTTTGAATATTTAAATCAGGGAGAAATTCCATATCAAACTTTTCTAGCAAGAAAACCTTCAATATCAATAGCTAGTCATATGAGATCATATGGTTATAAGGCTGAAGCCATTCACAACTTCAATTCCAACTTTTATAATAGACGAGAAGGGTATGAAAACATAGGTTATCAAAAATTCATAAGTCTAGAGTCTATGACAAATGTAGAATATACACCTATGTGGTGGCCAAAGGATAAGATTTTAACTAGATATATAATTGATGAATTAAATAAAAATAAGTCTAATTCTATTATATATACAATTTCTACTCAGGGTCATAGTAAGTACCCTACAAGTAGCATGGATCTAGACTATAAGGTTAAACTGATAGATTCTAAGTTAGCAAAGCAAGACCAAAATCAAATAAACTATTATGCTAACCAGGTGTATGAAATGGACCTTTTTATAAAAGAATTAAAGGCTAGTCTAGATGCTAGAAAAAAGAAGTATGTTTTAGTTTTATATGGAGACCACCTACCAGCCCTCAATATCATAACTACTAATAGGTCTGGACTGGATAAGTATTCATCTTTGTTTGCAATAGTAGATAATATTGGCAGTCAAAAGAAAGATGTACCAAAAGACTTCCAAGCCTACCAACTATCATCGATGGTTATGAATATTTCAGGACTTGAATATAGCCCGGTAAATATGATACATGCGTATCTTATGGGCAAGTCAGACTATCAGGAAAAATTAAAGTTAGTCCAATATGACATACTGTTTGGGAAAAAATATTTTCTAAAGAAAAGAGAAGAACCAATACTTAATAATAGACTACAATTAGCTAGCAGGGATATGAAGCTAGAGTCAGTATATCAGAAAGATGGCAGATTCTATATTAGGGGTCGTGAAATGAATAAAAATGTCAGTTTATATATTGGTGGAGAAAAAGTAGAGGTAGACCTGGTTGATGACAAGACTTTGCTGGTAAAAAAAGGAAGATATAAGGGTTTAAAAAAGATTTTTTCAGTACTAGAAGATAGTGATGGTAAACCTATATATAGGTCAAATACAATAAGATATAAATTTTGAAATAGTATTAATAATATTTAATATACTAAAAAGCATGATATTATTTAAATGGAGGAGCAAATGAAAGATAATGAGAAAATATATCCATCTTTATTGTATATTTTAAAACCAGGGCAAATGATTGTGGTAGGTTTTATTTTACTTATTTTATTAGGGACATTTTTACTCGTTAGTCCATTGGCTTCTTCAAGTGGAAACATTACTAATTTTATTGACTCGTTTTTTACTGCCACGTCAGCAGTATGTGTAACAGGTTTAGTAGTGGTAGATACGAGTATACACTGGTCACTTTTCGGAAAGATTGTAATTTTATTACTTATACAGGTAGGTGGACTGGGTTTTATGACTATTGGAACTCTAGTAGCTCTAGCTTTAAGAAAAAAAATAAATCTTAGACAAAGAATTCTGATAAAAGAAGCCTTAAACCTATATGAATTATCAGGAAGTGTAAGGCTTATAAAAAATATAATGAAATATACTTTTTTTATTGAAGCTATAGGCAGTGTGATTCTATCTCTAGTGTTTATACCACAATTTGGTTTTTTAGAGGGAATAGGATATTCTGTATTCACGTCAGTATCGTCATTTTGTAATGCTGGATTCGATCTTATGGGAAATGTGTCAGGAGAATACTCATCAATGGTACTTTATTATAATAATCCACTGGTTGTATTAACTATATCTATACTGATAATTCTAGGTGGTATTGGTTTTCCAGTAATAATAAATGTTATAAGTAAAAAAAAATTGAAGAAAATGAGTCTAAATACAAAATTGACATTACTAACAACTGTGATACTAATTATTATTGGTTTTTTTGTAGTTCTATTTGGTGAAATGGGGTATTCTATGAATGAAATGTCCTTATTTGAAAAAGTTCAAATTTCTTTTTTTCAATCTGTAACAACTAGGACCGCAGGATATGCTACGGTTGATTTGAGTAAATTTAGGGAGTCGACATTATTTGCTATGATAATACTAATGTTTATAGGAGCGTCACCAGCATCTACAGGCGGAGGTATAAAAACTACTACACTAGCAGTATTATTTATAGCATTAAAATCATTCATAAAAAATGAAAATGAAATAACTATCAAAAATAAGAGGATAAATACATATGTATTCAGAAAAGCTCTTGGTGTATTTTTGATTGCCATCACAATATTTATTGTAGGTGTATATTTCTTAAATATAAGTCAAGATTCAAAGTATTTTAATTTACTAGCATCTTCATTTGAAGTTTCATCAGCAATGGCAACAGTAGGGTTATCAATAGGTGGAACTAATCATTTAAATATTATTGGTAAGGTTATAATAATTATTTTAATGTTTACTGGTAGGGTTGGATCATTAACGATATTCACAGCCTTTATAAGTGAGAATAAGAAAAAAAGGGTTAGATATCCTGAGGATAAGGTTTTAGTTGGTTAGGAGGAAAAATGAAGCAGTTTATAGTAATTGGTGGAGGAAGATTTGGAGGTACTACTGCAAAAACACTAATAGAATCAGGTCAGGAGGTTATGTTAATTGATATAGATGAGGATGTTATTCAGCAAATGTCTGATGAAATCGATGATACAGCTATATTAGATGTTACTGATGAACAGGCTATAAAAAGTATAGGTTTGAATAATTTTGATGTGGCAATAATTGCTATTGGTGGAGATTTGAGGGCTTCTATTATGGCAACGCTTATAGCAAAAGAAGCAGGTGTTCCTATGGTGATAAGTAGAGCTAAAGATAGTTTACAAGCGAATGTTTTAAAAAGAATAGGTGCTGATAGGGTTATATTTCCAGAATCTGATATGGGTGTAAAACTTGCTAAATCATTAGCTTTTGATAATGTGGTTGATTTTATGGAGTTAGATGATACACATTCTGTATTTGAAGTAACAGTTCCTAAATCTTGGATAGGGAAAAATTTAATAGATTTGATGGTAAGAAAAAAATATAATATAAATGTTGTAGGAGTTAAAAGAAATGATGATTTTCAAGTACCGCCATTACCTAGTGAAGACTTTGAGGAAGGCGATATTATAGTAATTGCTGGACAGACTAGAGTTATAGAAGAAATAGCATTGATGGTAAGTAAGGACTCCTATATTAAAAATAGGAGTTCATGATGCTTTATATAAAGAGTAAGGATAATGAAAAATTTAAGAAGATAAAATCCCTTTTAATATCAAAAAAAAGGAATAAAGAAAAAATGTACTTAGCTGAAGGTTTAAGGACTATTGAATTGGCCCTTGAATATAAAGCTGATATAGAGATGATTGTTATAAGAGAGGGAAGTGAATTTAATCTAAAACTAGGAAATAATAGTATTTGTACCCTATCAAAGGACCTGTATGATCAGGTGAGTGATACGGAAAACTCTCAAGGAATAATGGCTATAATTAGGATGAAGGACTTTTCTAAAGAAGACTATAATCCTAACAAACACAAGAAAATACTGATAATGGATAGGCTTCAAGACCCAGGTAATGTTGGGACTATAATTAGGACGGCTGATGCAATGGGGTTTGATCTTATCTGCATGACAAAGGGTTGTGTTGATGTATACAATCCTAAGGTTGTAAGATCAGCTATGGGATCAGGTTTTTATATGGATATACTATTAGAAAGTCAAGAAGTTATACTTGACTTATTAAAAAAGTCTGGTAGTCAAATAATCTCTAGTTACTTGAGCACTGACACTTACTATAATCAAGTGGAATATAAAGAATCATGTGCCATAATTGTAGGTAATGAGGCTAATGGTATAAATGAATTTTGGATAGACAATTCTGATATTTTAGTTAAGATACCTATGTATGGTAAGGCAGAATCTTTAAATGTAGCTATATCATCAGCCTTGTTGATGAGTAGGGTAAGAAATTAAAATATCGAGTATATCAATATTCTAACTAGATAAAAAATATTATAATAAGTAGGCTAGTATCCATATAAATACTAGAAAGACTACAAGTATTAAGTAGATTAATAATATATAAAAAATTAATAATATGTATAAGATGTAATTAAAACTTTTGGGCTTGCTAAAACCAGTGATACCAAAAGTTTTTTTATATCAAAGGGACTTGATGTGATTTTAAGCAATAAAATGTATAGAGTTATAGCAATGACTGATAATTTTGTACAAGTTCTAACTAACATCTGAAAAAAAATGCAAGAATACTGAGTAATAAAAAAAGGTTGTATAATATTTAGCGTTGGTGAGAGAAAAAGTTCTCTCCCAACGCTAAATTTTTGCAAAAAAATAGGAACACAGATCAAATCTCGTGTATAATTTAAATCGCGAAAAAAACAATAAGGAGAAATGATATGTGTTCTAATGCTAGTATAACAGAAATCTTGGGAATTAACGATAAGAATTTAGTAATTTTAGGAAATAAAAAAGAAAATATTAAGGGGATAGAATATACAGTACTAAGGGGAAAGCTTTCATATGGGCCGACGTGCTGCCCTAAGTGTGGTATAGTTAACGAAAAACATGACATAATTAAAAATGGAAACCAGACTGTAAAAATACTTTTTAATAGGGTTAATACAAACCCTTTGATACTGATGGTTAAAAAGCAAAGATTTTTCTGTAAGCACTGTGAGTCAACATTTATGGCTAAAACACCTATCGTAGATAAGGGGTGCTTCATATCAAATGATGTTAAAAGGTCAATAGTTTTAAACCTATGTGAGACTAAGTCAATGGACTTGATTGCAAGAGAACACTGTGTATCTCCTACTAGTGTTGCCAGAATACTTCGTTTAACTGAAGATAGGAGAAGAAAAAATTATCTTCCTAGGATTCTATCAATAGACGAATTTAAGTCAGTAAATACAGTTGATGCGTCTATGAGTGTAAATTTAACTGATTTAGAAGGCGGTCACATTTTTGATATCCTGGCAGATAGGAGACAAAGATACCTATTTGAGTATTTTAATTCCTATCCCTTGAAGGTTAGAGAAAGGGTAGAATATGTGACTACAGACATGTATAGGCCATATATTGATCTTGCCAAGAGGGTTTTTCCAAATGCCAATATTGTAGTCGATAAATTCCACATAGTACAGCTTTTGACGAGAGAGCTAAACAAGTTAAGGATAAATGAGATGAAGAAGCTTAATACCAGTTCTAGAGAGTATAAAATACTTAAGAAATACTGGAAAATACCGCTTACGAAGAACTGGGAATTAAACAGCATATATTTTTACAAGAATAGGCACTTTAAAAATATGACTAGTTCAATTGATATATTAGACTATATGTTAAAAGAATTTCCAAACTTAAAAAAGGCCTACGATTTTTATCAAAACTTCCTATTAAGTATATCTAAAAATGATGTAGCTATGCTTGAAGATATTCTAAATACTAGGACTGATGATATACCACTGTGTTTTAGGAAGAGTATAAAAAGCCTTAAAAAGCTTAGAAAGTATGTGGTTAACTCATTAAAATATGATTATACGAATGCTATGGTGGAGGGTAAAAATAACAAGATAAAGGTAATTAAAAGAGTATCCTACGGATATAGGAGTTTTAGGAATTTTAAGGCAAGGATAATGCTAATGGAAAGGTATAAAATACAAAAGGGCAACATCCTTAGCTATAAGTTTGCTATTGATGCTGCCGCATAATTTAATAGATTTTGTTGATTTAAATTATCACCAACGTTATTTGACATAGAGCCTAAAAAAATAAGTCTTGCCTAATAACCAGACCAGTATTATAATATACTATATAGAAACTGTATATCATATTTGAAACTTATATGATACAATATATGTGTGAAATGTGTTAATATGAATATGTTGTGAGGTAGGTGATTATTATCCAACTTAATGATAGGCAATTGAAGATTATTGCTATAGTTAGGGAAAATGAACCTATTACAGGTGAAAAAATTGCAGAAAAACTTAGGGTTACGAGGGCAACACTTAGATCTGACTTAGTAGTTTTGACTATGACAGGAATTTTGGATGCTAGACCAAAGGTTGGTTATTTTTATGTAGGACAAGGAAACTTTTCAAATGAAGGTCCATCTATGAAAAATACTAAGGTATCATCTGTAATGGGTGTACCACTAACAGCTAGACAGGGTGATTCTGTATATGATGTAATAGTAAATATTTTTTTAGAAGATTCTGGTGGAGTCTTCATATTAGATGATAAGGACTATTTATGCGGTGTTGTATCAAGAAAGGACTTATTAAAGGCTACTCTAGGTGGTGCTGACGTTAATAAATTACCAGTTGGCATGATAATGACCAGAGTCCCTAATATAGCAACTGTTGAAGAAGATGAGCTAATTAACTTGGCTGCTTCGAAATTAATGAAAAGAGAAGTTGATAGTTTACCTGTTGTGAGATATGAAAACGGGGATAAACAAAAAATGAAAGTTGTAGGAAAAATATCAAAAACAATAATAAATAGGCTGTTTGTTGAGGTGACAGAATAGGCTTGACAGATGGTTTATGGGAGGTAATATGGAAAATAATTCTACTATATTTATAGTATCAGACTCTTTGGGAGAAACTGCAAGATCAATTGCAAAAGCATGCATATACCAGTTTCCAAACCACGATAATTGGGATATTAAGAGATTCTCTTATATAAATAATAAAGACTTGCTAAATGATGTATTTGAAGAAGCTAAGGGCAAAAAAGTTCTAGTTATGTATAGTTTGGTGGATACTGACCTAGCTAATTATGCCAAGGAATACTGTGAAAATGAAAATATAGAGTACATGGATCTTTTGACTCATATATTGAAGAAAATGAAAAGACTTTCTGGAGTAGAACCTTTAGGAGAACCAGGTCTTATCAGGAAGATGGATAAGTCGTATTTCAAGAGGGTTGAGGCCATAGAATTTGCTGTAAAATACGATGATGGTAAGGATCCTAGAGGGCTATTAAAGGCAGATGTTGTTTTGGTAGGTATATCTAGAACATCAAAGACTCCACTTAGTATGTATCTGGCAAATAAGCATTTAAAGGTAGCTAATGTACCACTAGTGCCAGAGGTACCTATTCCAAAAGAATTGGCAGAAGTAGAAAGCAAGAGGATAATAGGATTAACAAATTCACCTGAGAAACTCAATACAATAAGGGTAGAAAGATTGAAATCGATGGGTCTATCAGGTAGTGCTAACTATGCAAAACTTGAAAGGATTCTTGAAGAGTTGGACTACTCTGAAAAGGTGATGAAAAACCTAAAATGTCCTGTAATAAATGTAGCTAATAAGGCTATTGAAGAGACAGCAGGTATAATTTTAGACTTGCTGAAAGAAAACGGTGTGGCTATTCTAAAAGATTATGAAATATAGTATTGGGAGGATAAAATGACTAAAAAATTTGTTTACAGCTTTGATGAAGGTAACAAGGATATGAGAGGTCTGCTAGGTGGTAAAGGGGCCAACTTAGCAGAAATGACCAATATAGGTCTACCAGTTCCACAGGGCTTCACCATAACTACTGAGGCCTGTAATGACTACTATGAAAACGGTAACAAAATTGTAGAAGAAGTTTTAAATCAAATTGATGTAAAGTTAGGCCAACTTGAAAAAGAGCAAGGCAAGACTCTTGGGAGCGAAACAAACCCATTACTTGTATCTGTGAGGTCTGGTGCAGTTTTTTCTATGCCTGGTATGATGGATACGATACTAAACCTAGGATTAAATGATACAAGTGTAAAGGGGTTAGTGGCTGCAACAAATAACGAAAGGTTCTCTTATGATTCATATAGAAGATTTATACAGATGTTCTCAGACGTTGCTATGGAGGTTCCTAAGTACAAGTTTGAAAACGTTATTGACAAGGTAAAGGAAGAAAGAGGATACGGCTCTGACCTTGATCTTACAACTGAAGATTTAAAATTTATAGTTGAAGAATTCAAAAAGATATACAAGACTGAAATAGGAGAAGATTTCCCACAAAATCCTAAGAAACAATTAATGTTAGCTATAGAGGCAGTATTCAGATCTTGGAACAACCCAAGAGCCATAGTATACAGAAAGTTAAATGATATCCCAGGTAACCTTGGTACAGCTGTAAACATCCAGTCAATGGTATTCGGTAACATGGGTATGACATCAGGTACAGGAGTTGCCTTTACAAGAAACCCATCTACTGGTGAAAACAAGCTATTTGGTGAATACCTGATAAATGCCCAGGGTGAAGACGTTGTTGCTGGTATCAGAACTCCACAGAGCATAGATACTTTAAAGGAAGAAATGCCACAAATGTACAATCAGTTTGTAGAAATAACTCATACTCTTGAAGCCCACTACAAGGATATGCAGGATATAGAGTTCACTATAGAAAATGCTAAGCTATACATACTACAAACTAGAAATGGTAAGAGAACTGCTAAGGCTGCTATAAATGTAGTAGTTGACCTTGTAAATGATGGTGTAATAGATAAGGAAGAAGCGGTTATGAGAATTGAGCCTAACCAGTTAGACCAGTTATTACACCCAACATTTGATACAAAGGCTCTAAAGGATGCTAAGCAGTTGGCTAAGGGGCTTCCAGCATCGCCAGGAGCGGCTACAGGAAAGGTGTATTTTTATGCAGAAGACGCAGTAAAGCATGCTAAGGATGGGGAAAAGGTACTCCTTGTTAGACAAGAAACATCTCCTGAAGATATAGAAGGTATGGTAAGTTCAGAAGGTATCCTTACAGCTAGAGGTGGTATGACTTCTCATGCTGCAGTTGTTGCTAGAGGTATGGGCAAATGTTGTGTAGCTGGTTGTGGTGAATTAAGAGTAGATGAAGCGGCTAGAGAAATTAGGGTAGGCGACCTTGTAATCAAGGAAGGCGAATATATGTCAATAGATGGTTCCTCAGGATGTGTATATCTAGGTCAGATACCTATGACAAGTGTTGAAGTTGGAGGTAATTTTGGTGTATTCATGTCTTGGGTTGATGAGATAAGAGACATGATGGTCAGGACAAATGCAGATAATCCAAGAGATGCTAAGAAGGCAATAGAATTTGGTGCAGAAGGTATCGGTCTTTGTAGAACTGAGCACATGTTCTTTGAAGAAGATAGAATACCAGCAGTTAGGAAGATGATACTTGCTGATAATGTAGAAGACAGGGTAAAGGCCCTAGACAGTCTGCTACCATTCCAGAGAGAAGACTTCCATGGAATATTCAAGGCTATGGAAGGAAGGCCTTGTAATGTTAGGCTTCTTGATCCACCACTACATGAATTCCTACCTCATGAAGATGGGGCTATAGCTGAATTGGCTGGTCAGATGGGAGTGGCTGCTAGTGAATTAAAGAAGAGAGTTATGGATCTTGACGAATTTAACCCAATGCTAGGACACAGAGGTTGTAGACTGGCTGTTACATATCCAGAAATATGTGAAATGCAGGCTAGGGCTATAGCACAAGGGGCTATACTAGCTATGAAGGATGGCTTTGAAGTTAAGCCAGAAATAATGGTTCCTCTAATAGGTACTGTAAATGAGTTAAAGATGTTAAGACCAATAATAGAAGAAACTGTAGATGCTGAATTGGAAAAGGCTGGTATGAAGCTTGACTACACAGTAGGTACAATGATAGAAATACCAAGAGCTTGTGTAACCGCTGATGAAATAGCCCAAGTAGCTGACTTTTTCTCATTCGGTACAAACGACCTTACTCAGATGGGCTTCGGTTACTCAAGAGATGACGCTGGCAAGTTCCTGGGTGAATATGTTGAAAAGGGCGTACTAGAAAAAGACCCATTCCAGGTGCTAGACCAAAAAGGTATAGGTAGACTTGTTGAAATGGCAGTTAAGCTAGGGAGAGAAACTAAGCCAGAACTTAAGCTTGGTATATGTGGAGAACACGGTGGTGAACCATCATCAGTTGAATTCTGCTACAACCAGGGTCTAAATTATGTATCTTGTTCGCCATTCAGAGTACCAATTGCTAGACTTGCAGCAGCTCAGGCAACTATAAAGAAGAGAAAAGGTGACGGACACAGAGATAAATAAAAGCAATTAAAAAATGATCATTTCTTAATTACATATAAGATATGAAATACAGAATATGGTCAAAATATAAGTGTGAAAATCGACTTATAAATTCTCAATATATTTAAGCTAATTACTTTCTAAAATTTTTTTAGAAAACCCACTCAATTTCGAGTGGGTTTTTTAATTATATCTTTCATCAAAATATATGTAATATTAATAATGTATATTGAATAAAAGTAGATGAATAAAAGTAGATGAGTAAAAGTAGATGAATAAAAGTAGATGAATAAAAGTAGATGAATAATAGTAGTTGTATAATATTAAGAGTTTGTGAAAGTAAACAATTTACTAAGGGTAAAGTAGAGTTAAATATTGGTATGTATTATATTAAAAATTTTCATGTGTACTTTATACGAAAAAAGGTTATAATTAAGATAATGGGATATTTATATAACAAACTGAAAGGAGAATACAATGAATTATAAAGAGATATATAAG
Organism: uncultured Peptostreptococcus sp.; assembly: GCA_963520775.1. Taxonomy (GTDB): domain Bacteria; phylum Bacillota; class Clostridia; order Peptostreptococcales; family Peptostreptococcaceae; genus Peptostreptococcus. Next base: position 23,033 of record CAUQSL010000005.1, on the reverse strand, counting down.
GAATGGTTGACATCACCCTATTTTGATGATAATACAAAAAAAGAATTAGAGGCGATAAGGGACGATGAAAAGGAAATAGAAGATAGGTTTTATCGTGATCTAGAGTTTGGTACAGCTGGACTTAGAGGTGTTGTAGAAGCTGGTAGAAATAGGATGAATATATATACTGTCAGGAGAACCTCTTATGGTTTGGCCAACTATTTCTTGAAAAATGAAGATGAGGCTGCCGAAAGAGGTATAGTTATAGCTCACGATAACAGAAATATGTCTAGAGAATTCTGTATTGAGGCTGCTAGGACTATAGCTGCTGCAGGTATGAAGGTATACTATTTCGATGACTTAAGGACTACGCCGATGCTATCATATTCGGTAAGAAAACTAAACTGTATAGGGGGTATAGTTATTACAGCTAGTCACAATCCACCACAGTATAATGGATACAAGGTTTATGGTGAAAATGGGGCCCAGATAATGCCTCATGTAGCTGACGAGGTTCTAGCTGAGATAGAAACTATCAAGGACTTTTCTGCAATACCAGCCTTCAAGAAGGAAGATGAAGCCAGAATGACACTATTGGGAAGTTCAATTGATGATGATTTCATTGATGCTGTAGAGGCTAATGTAATTAGAAAAGATATAATAGAAAGATATGCAGGGGAATTCAAGGTTGTATATTCGCCACTTTGTGGTACTGGAAGGGTACCAGTTCTTAGGGTATTAAAGGATAGTGGTTTTAAAAATGTCCTAGTTGTACCAGAAGAAGAAATGCCAGATCCAAACTTTGCAGGTATAAAAACTCCTAACCCAGAAGAAAGTGTTGCCCTTACAAGGGGGATTGAGCTTCTAAAGAAGGAAGATGCGGATATTCTTATAGCAAATGACCCAGATTGTGATAGGGTTGGTGTGGCTGTGAAAAATTCTGCTGGTGGTGTTGTCTTATTGACAGGTAACCAGATAGGTGGACTACTTGCTGAATACACCATCTCAGGATTGAAGGAAAAGGGTAGGTTGGCAGATAATGCCTGCATAATAAAGACAGTTGTAACATCTGAATTTGGAGCAGATATAGCCAAGTCAATGGGGGTTGATGTTGTTAGTATATTGACTGGATTTAAGTTCTTGGGTGATAAAATGACTCAGTACGAAAAAGACCATTCTCAGACATTTGTAATGGGTTACGAAGAAAGTTACGGCTACCTAATAGGAGACCAGTGTAGGGATAAGGATGGTGTAGTTGCTACACTGATGATTTCTGAAATGGCCCTATACTACAGGAGTAAGGGTATGACCCTATATGAGGGTCTAATGGACCTATATGCTAAGTATGGGTATTACAGGGAAAAAACAACTTCCATATACCTTGAGGGCATAGAGGGTAGCGATAAAATTAAGAGAATAATGAATCATTTTAGGTCTACTAAAATGGAAGATATAGATGGTATTAAGATAGGACAAGTTTTAGACTTTTCTGAAGGCGTAGATGGATTCCCTAAGTCGAATGTCCTTAAGTATATACTTGAAGATGGCTCATGGATAGCCCTAAGACCATCTGGAACAGAACCGAAGATTAAGATATATATAGGAACACTTGATAAAGAAGACAAGATTGCCCAGAAAAAATTAGATAGAATTAATAGCTATTTCTTGGCCATTGTTGACTCAGTAAACTAGACAAATCAAGCCATTACGTGATATAATCATTAAGATAAATATATTAATTATAATTTTGGAGGATATAAGATGGTAACAGCTAGTGATTTTAGAAAAGGTGTAACATTTGAAAAAGATGGTCAGCCATGTCTAGTAGTTGACTTTCAGCACGTTAAACCTGGTAAGGGTGCTGCATTCGTTAGAACTAAGTATAAAAACTTAATAACAGGAGCTATAAGGGAAGAAGCTTTCAACCCAAGTGATAAGTTCCCTAAGGCCAATATTGAAACTAAGCAGATGCAGTATTTATACAATGATGGAGAACTATACTATTTTATGGACGAGGAAACTTTTGATCAAATTCCTTTGAACTACGAACAGGTAGAAGATGCAATTAAGTTCTTGAAGGAAAATGAAGTTGCAACAATAAGATTCTATCAAGGGTCTCCATTCCAGGTTGAAGGACCTAACTTTGTTGATCTAGAAATTGTCGATACAGAACCGGGAATAAAGGGTGATACAGCAAGTAATGTAACAAAGGCTGCAACAGTTGAAACTGGTGCGGTTATTCAGGTTCCGCTATTTATCAATGTAGGTGATAAGGTAAAGATTGATACAAGAACAAGCGAATATTTGTCAAGAGTAAACTAATTTAGTGCTATAAAATACCTGCCTATAATGAGCAGGTATTTTATAGCTATATTTTTTATAAGGAGGGGTGAATATGACATCAATAAGAGGAAGTATGGCTGAAATTATGAGGGCGTTTGAAGATAAGATTGGATATGAGTTTAGAAATAAAAGTTATTTACAGACAGCCTTGACCCATTCTTCTTTTTCTAATGAACATAAGGAGTTTGATTACAATGAAAGGCTTGAATTTCTTGGAGACTCAGTTTTAGGACTGGTGGTTAGTGACTATCTATTCAAACTTAAAAAAGACCTACCAGAAGGTAAGTTAACAAGGTTAAGAGCGAATGTAGTTTGTGAAGAATCTCTTAGTGAGGTGGCTAGAAGAATTAACTTAGGTGAGCATTTATTTTTAGGAAAGGGAGAAAAAAATTCTGGTGGAGATGATAGGGACTCTATATTAGCAGATGCAACAGAAGCTGTTATAGCCGCTATATATTTAGATGGAGGACTTAAAGAAGCCGAAAAGTTTATACTATATAACCTAAGAGATACAATACTAAAGAATATTGATGAAAATATCTTCAGAGACTACAAGACGATTTTACAGGAAATAATACAGAGCAATAATGGCAAACTTTCCTATAAGTTAGTGAGAGAGAGTGGTCCTGACCACAATAAAGAATTTGAGATGCAAGTCAAGTGTGGTCAGGATGTAATAGGATTAGGCAAGGGTAAAAATAAGAAAGAAGCAGAAAAAGAAGCTGCTAGGGACGCCCTAATAAAGATGGGAGAACTATAAAATGAAGGGGAAAAAGATAATACCCATATTTGTGCCTCATCAGGGATGTCCTCATGATTGCATATTTTGCAACCAAAAAAAGATAACAGGTATATCAACAGATATGACAGGTGATAAGGCTAGGGAAATCATAGAGGATTGCCTGCTTACAATCAAGCCTGACACATATGTTGAAATAGCATTTTTTGGTGGAAGTTTTACGGCAATAGATGAGGATAAACAGGTTGAACTATTAAGTGTTGCAAAAGAGTATAAGGATAGGGGACTTGTTAAAGATATAAGGATGTCAACAAGGCCAGATTGTATAGATAGCAAGTGCTTAGACTTAGTAAAGTCTTATGGTACCACTATAATAGAGCTAGGAGTTCAATCTATGGATGAAGATGTCCTAGTTGAAAGTCTAAGAGGACACACTAGCCAGATAGTATATGAAAGTTCTGTAATGATAAAAGCAAAAGGACTTGGACTTGGACTTCAGCAAATGATTGGACTACCATGTGACACTGAGGAAAAGTGTATTGAAACAGCTAGAGAATTTGCAAGGATTAGACCTGATTTTGTAAGAATATATCCAACCCTTGTTATTAAGGATACAGGACTTGAAAGGGCATACATAGAAGGATCTTACAAACCCTTTAGTTTAGAGGATTCAATACAAATAGTGAAAAAACTTATGGTGATCTACTCTACTAATGATATTGGCATTATAAGGGTTGGTCTACAGGCAACTGACGATATTCAATTGGGTATTGATGTTGTTGATGGTCCCCATCATCCAGCCTTTAGGGAACTCGTAAAGTCTAGAATGATAAGAGACTATATAGATGCAGTAGTAGCTAAGGACTTTGATGAATTGGTAGTATATTCCGACAAGAGAAATATATCTGCTATAGTAGGGGATAAGAGGTCAAATAGGATATATATAAATGAAAAATATGGAGCTAGGTTCAGGACAGGTGTAAAAGAGGATCTAGTTGATGAAATTATAGTAGAATTGGATTCAAGGGTAATTTCACAAATTAGCTTTAGTGATATGTATAAATTTTTGGGTAAGGTGTATAAATTATACTAGTCGGAGGTAAGAGTGTATTTAAAAAAATTAGAATTAAAAGGTTTTAAATCCTTTCCAACAAAGACGGATATATATTTTGATAAGGGTGTAACTACAATAGTAGGGCCAAATGGTAGCGGTAAAAGTAATATTTCTGATGCTATTAGGTGGGTTCTAGGTGAACAAAGTATAAAGTCTTTAAGGGGAGAAAAGATGGAAGATGTTATCTTCCAAGGAACTGATACTAAAAAACAGATGAACTACTGTGAAGTTGCTATTAGTTTAGATAATTCGCAGTCTGAAATTGATATAGATTCTGAGGAACTGATAATTAGAAGAAGGGTATACAGGAGTGGCGAGTCATTATTCTATATAAATGATAAGACGTGTAGATTAAAAGATGTAAGAGAAATATTATTAGATACAGGTATTGGTAAGGATGGCTATTCCATAATAGAGCAGGGTAAGGTGGAAGAAATACTTAGCAATAACCCTGCTAATAGGAGAAAGATATTTGACGAGGCCTGTGGTATATCAAAGTTTAGGTACAAGAAAAATGAAGCAGAAAGAAACCTAAAAAAATCCAGTGATAACCTGGCAAGAATAGAAGATATATTTTATGAAATAGAAAATCAACTGAAGCCTCTACAGAATCAGTCGAAAAAGGCAGAAAAATACCTAGTAGTAAGTGAAGAATTAAAAAAGCTAGAACTAAATGATTTTATCAGACAGACAGGTCATATGGATAAATCTATTAGGACTATGTCAGATGAATTACTTGGACTTGACAAGGAATTAGACCTAATATCTTCAGAAAGATTAAGTATAGAAAGTCAGATACAAGAATTAGATGCATCAATAAATGAGTCAGATAGCTTATTAGAAGAATTGAATTCTAATCTGATAGATATAAATGATGGAATTTCTAGTAAAAAAAATGAGATACAAATATCTCAAGAAAAAATTAATAGTCAATTAAGGGATATATCCAGAAAAGAAAGTGAAATGGGAAGTCTAGAGTCATCTATTAAGGTTGATAAGATGGAATTAGACAAGGTTAAAAAAGATCTTGACAAAATATCGTATGAGATAGAGGAATCTCAAAAAGAACTTGATAAGGCCTATGATAATAAGAGAAAGGCCCAAGTTTATTTGGAATCTGTAAGTGAAGAAATGGACTTAAATAAGGCTGTATCAATCGATATTTTAGAGAAAAAACAGGACCTATCTACAGGTCTTGCTAAGAGTCAGGCAAATATGGATAATCTAAAGAATGCTAAGACTATGATAGAGGCTAGGTTGGTTCTACAGGCAGATGAAATAGAAAAATTACAAAAATACATAGAAGAAAAGAATAAGGAAGCTTCTTGTCTAGCAACTACTATGGAGGACTTAGACAAGGACTTAGATCAAGCTAAGAATAAGTTAGCTAGTCTTCAGACATCCATTGAATTGGTCATTAAAAATGATAGAGATCTTAATATGGACCTAGGTCGTATAAAGTCAAGAAGAAACACATATATTGATATGGAAAATCATCATGAAGGTTTTAATAAAGGGGTAAAGGAAATCCTAAAGAATAAGTCTATTGAAGGTATATGTGGTGCCTTAGGTGAATTAATTAGTTTGCCTGCCAAGTACGAAAAGGCAATAGAGGCTAGTCTAGGTGCTGCAATACAAAATGTGGTGGTTGAAAATGAAGATGTAGCAAAAAAGTCAATAGATTATTTAAAGAAATCAAACCTGGGTAGAGTTACATTCCTACCAAAAACAAGTATGAGATCTAATAAACTAAGTTTAGCTAATAATACGAGGGTAGTACCACTTGGTCTATGCAGTGAAATAGTAGATTTTGATGATGAATATAGGTCTGTAGTAGAGAGTCTTTTGGGTAGAGTTATCCTAATAGATAATATGACTAATGCCATAGCATATGCTAAGGAAACAGGACATAGGTTCAAGCTAGTGACTCTAGATGGAGATATACTTAACCCAGGTGGGTCTATGACGGGTGGAAGTCTTAAAGCAAGTGGAAACATATTATCGAGAAAGAGACTTATAAGTGAGTTAGGACAAGAGATAGACACTATAGAAGATCAAATTAATAGCTGTAAGTCAGAATTTAACCTCTTGGAATTAGAAAAGAAAAGCCAAGAGTCACAAGTATCAAAAATCACGTTAAAAAAAGAAGACCTGTCAAATAGTATAATATCAATAAATACAGAGTTAAAGTTAGCACAAGCCAAATTAAAGGATAGGGAGTTGGAATGCGCCAATAACCAAGAGGAACTTTCTAAGCTAGAGCTTGATATAGAAAAAAATCAGGAAGAATATTCTAGCTTTAAGGGGCAGATAGAGGTCCTAGAAGAGAAGGTCCAAGGCAATCAAGACCAAATACAAGACTTAACTGAAAAACTAAATAAGGCTAAGGAAGAACATGACTTGTCTTTAAAAATCTTTAATGATAAAAACTTGGATATAGTAAGGATCAAACAAATATTTGAAAACAAATTGCTAGAGGTAGACAGGATAGAAAATAATATAGAAAAATCACAGACACATCTTGGGAGCTTGCTAGGATCGATAAAGGAAAATAAAGAGGCTATCAATGACTATGACTTGTTGATAGAAACCTATACCAGCCAAGTAAAGGACCTTGACAAGGCTAGAGAAGACTTATCTAATAGGATATTAGATAAGAAGGCAGATAGGGACGATCTTAGGTTATCTTTAGATGAGTCCAAGTCACAACTAAGGACGAGGGATAGAGATTTCAATGAATTGATAGAAGACAAATATAAGTTAGAAGCTAAGCTGGATAGGTCGATTACAAGTAGGGACAATCTCCAGTCTAGCATACTTGAAAAATATAGCCTATCATATGACGATGCCTTAGAATACAAGGTTGAAGACCTAGTTATCGACCAAGATATAATCGATAATTTAAGAAAAAAAATAAGGTCTATGGGTAATGTAAACCTAGATTCAATCCAAGAATATGAACAAGTAAAGGAAAGGCATGACTACTATAAGGAACAAAAACAAGACCTTGAAGAGTCAATAATATCTCTAAATTCATTGATTAATGACCTAGTAGTAAATATGGAGAGTGAGTTCCTTGACAATTTTGATACAATAAATAAGAATTTTGTAGAGGTATACAAGAAGTTATTTGGTGGCGGTAGTGCAGAACTTAGGATTACAGATATGGAAGATATCCTATCCTGTGATATAGAAATAAAGGCCCAGCCTCCAGGCAAGAAGATGAAAAATCTTTCCTTGCTATCTGGTGGTGAAAAGGCCCTTACAGCTATATCTATCCTATTTGCTATCCTAATATCAAAGCCAACACCTTTCTGCATACTAGACGAGATTGAGGCCCCACTAGACGATGTAAATGTCTATAGGTTTGGTGACTTCCTGAAAGAACTAAGTCAGGATACCCAGTTTATAGCAGTCACTCACAGGAGGGGAACTATGGAAGTTGCAGACTTTATATACGGTGTAACTATGCAGGAAAAGGGAATTTCATCAATTATAGGCATCAAGCTAAAAGAGGCCCAGGAAATGGTGGAAAATTCCTAGATATATATAGGAGGATTTTATGTTTAAATTTTGGAAGAAAAATGCAAACAAAAATGAAAACCCTGACCAGGAAGTAAACTTGGAAGAAGGACTAAATGAAAGTGGGATCCAGGGAGAAATCAGTGATAATGCTCCACAGGACCAAAGAATAGAAGAAGTAACCTCACAGGGAGAAATCAAGGAAGAAAGGATCCAGGATCAAGACCTTAGCAAAGATATTCTAGAGAAAGATTCAGAGGAAGAAAAAGCTCAGGTGGAAGAAGCAGAAAAAGTTGAAGCAACTGAAAAAATTGAAGAGGCTGATTACCAGGCTGGAGAAGAAATTACAGAAGAAGAAACAATAGAGGAAGAAATAATAGAGAAAGAAATAATAGAAGAAGTAGATGGTGATGGTAGTCAGGATTCTGACAAGGAGAAGATGGGTATCTTTGCCAGACTACTGGCAGGTCTATCAAAGACGAAGGATAATATAACAGGTAGGATAGACAGCCTTCTTAAGTCTTATACAAAGATAGATGAAGACCTTCTAGAAGAGTTAGAGGAAATACTTATAACTGCCGATGTTGGTGTTACAACTACCATGGAGATAATCGACCGTCTAAGGGATATGATCAAGGAAAGAGGAGTAAAGGACCCTATAGAGGTAAGAGACCTATTAAAAGAAATAGTGGCCTCAATCCTTAAGGAGGGGAACTCAGGACTCGACCTTGATCCAGGACCAGCAGTGATAGTAATGGTAGGCGTAAATGGTGTAGGTAAGACCACTACTATTGGTAAGCTAGCTCAAAGGTATAAAAAAGATGGGAAAAAGGTTATGTTGGCAGCAGCAGATACCTTCAGGGCGGCAGCAACTGAACAGCTAGATATATGGGCCAAGAGGGTAGATGTTGATATTATCAAGCACCATGAAGGGGCAGATCCAGGTGCAGTAGTATTTGATGCAATCAAGGCTTCCCAGGCTAGGAAGGTAGACCTACTAATATGCGATACGGCAGGTAGGCTCCACAATAAGGCTAACCTAATGAATGAGCTAGGCAAGATATTTAAGATAATAGACAGGGAATACCCAGAGGCTAAGAAGGAGGTTCTATTGGTAGTAGACGCTACCACAGGCCAGAATGCAGTTAGCCAGGCCAAGACCTTTAAGGAAGTAGCCAATATAACAGGTATAGTACTGACTAAGCTAGACGGTACTGCCAAGGGTGGTGTAGTCCTAGCGGTTAAGTCAGAAGTTGATGTGCCAGTCAAGCTGATAGGTGTTGGTGAAAGGGCAGAAGACTTGCAGAGTTTTGATGCAGACTCATTTACTGATGCTATATTTGGTTAGTCGATATAATTAATAAATAAAAATAGACTTAAAAGATAGCTGATATAATAATAAAAAATATAATGGGGGGGAAAAGTCAATGAACAAACAGGAACTTGCAAATAGAATTTGGGAGTCAGCAAATAAAATGCGTTCTAAGATTGAAGCAAATGAATATAAGGACTACATTCTAGGATTTATATTTTACAAGTATTTATCAGATCAGGAAATAAAATTCTTAAAGGAAAATGACTTTGATGATGCAGATATTAAAGATCTAAGAGAAGATGAAATTGAGACTTTAGAATATGTACAGAGAAATATTGGATACTTTATTTCCTATGAAAACTTGTTTTCAACTTGGATTTCTAAGGGGAGAGATTTTGATGTATCAGACGTAAGAGATGCCTTGTCCGCCTTTAATAGGTTGATTTATCCAACTCATAAAAAAGTTTTTGATAAGGTATTTGATACTCTACAGACGGGTCTTAGTAAGCTAGGAGATAGCTCAAATTCACAGACTAAGGCTATAAGTGGATTATTACAGTTGATTAAAGATATTCCAATGGATGGAAAGCAAGACTATGATGTACTTGGTTTTATATATGAATATTTGATAAGTCAGTTTGCTGCAAATGCAGGTAAAAAGGCTGGTGAATTCTATACTCCTCATGAGGTTTCTGTTTTGATGTCAGAAATTGTAGCAGAACATTTAAAAGGAGAAAAAGAAATAAAAATATATGACCCTACAAGTGGTTCAGGATCCTTGTTAATAAATATAGGTAATAGTATTTCTAAGTATATGCAAGAATCTAATAATATTAAGTACTATGCTCAGGAATTAAAAGAAAACACCTATAACCTTACTAGAATGAACCTAGTGATGAGAGGTATCAAACCAGATAATATTGTCACAAGAAATGGAGATACTTTGGAGGAGGATTGGCCATTTTTTGATGAAAATGATCCAGTAAATACATATAATCCTCTTTATGTAGATGCTGTAGTATCAAATCCTCCGTATTCACAAGCTTGGGACCCTTCAAATAAGGAACATGATCCAAGATACTCTCGTTTTGGCTTAGCACCAAAGGGAAAGGCCGATTATGCCTTTTTGTTACATGATTTATTCCATATAAAACCAGATGGTATTATGACTATTGTACTACCTCATGGAGTTTTATTCAGGGGTGGAGAAGAAGGACAAATACGTAAAAACCTTATAGAAAATAACCATATTGATACGATAATAGGTTTACCAGCTAATATATTTTTTGGAACAGGCATACCAACAATTATCATAGTATTAAAACAGAAAAGAGAAAATACAGACACCCTAATAATTGACGCTTCCAAAGGGTTTATAAAAGAGGGTAAAAACAATAAGTTAAGAGCTTCTGATATTAAGAGAATCGTTGATGCAGTAATGAATAGAGAAAGTATTGATAAGTTCTCTAGGCTTGTATCGAGGGAAGAAATCAGGAGTAACGACTACAATTTGAACATACCAAGATATGTAGATTCATCTGAACCTGCCGAAACATGGGATCTATATGCTTCAATGTTTGGTGGTATTCCGATGACAGAAATAGATGGTCTAGAAGAATATTGGAAGGCATTTCCAACTTTAAAGTCAGCCTTATTTACTAATAGTGATATACCTTATGTTGAACTTGCTACAGAAGATATAAAAAATACAATTAAAAATCACGTTGATATTAAAACTTTTGAAAACGCATTTAAAGATGCTTTTGCTGATTTCCACCTATACCTAAAAGAAGAGTGGATAGAAAAAATGGAATATGTTGAAATTAGCAAGTCTGAAAATGTAATCAGTGAAAATATTTTCAAACGCTTAGATCAAGTACCATTGATAGATAAGTATGAAGCATATCAAATATTAGATGATGAATGGGGAAAGATAGCAGTCGACTTAGAAATAATACAGACAGAAGGCTTTGCTGCGACAAAAAAAGTTGATCCAAATTTAGTCACTAAAAAGAAAGATGGCAAGGAACAAGAAATCCAAGACGGATGGGTTGGTCGTGTTATACCATTTGAACTAGTACAAAAAGAACTTCTATCAGATAGATACAAAGAACTTAGGAAAAAAGAGGCTAGATTAGCTGAAATACCATCACTATATGAAGAAATTATTGAAGATTTGACAGAAGAAGAAAAAGATGGTCAGGTATTAAATGATAATAATGATGCCTTTGTTGCTAAGGAAGTAACTAAAAAACTAAAGGAACTAAAAAAAGAAGCACATACAGAAGAAGTAAAATCCTTTATTGATAAGTTAGACAGGTATGAAAGACTATCAAAAGAAGAAAAAGACTTAAAAAAGGAAATAAAAAGTGAAACAGCCAAACTTCACATGCTTACAAAAGAGACTATTGAAAATTTAACAGATTCAATGGTGTGTGAATTACTTGATAAAAAATGGATTGGAAACCTATTAGAAAGCATAAATAAGTTACCAGATACAATTGTAGACAACCTAGTTTCTAAGATTCAAGCACTAGTGTCAAAGTATAAGACAACATATTTCGAACTAGAAAAAGAAATCAAAGAGACTGAAATTAAGTTGGCTTCAATGATAGATGAATTGGAAGGTAATGAATATGATATGAAGGGCTTAAGTGAATTCAAGGCACTTTTGTTGGGTGAATAGTATGAAAGATAGAAAAAAGCCTGCAATTCGCTTTAAGGGATTTACGGAAGATTGGGAACAGTGTAAAGCTGTGGACATCGCTGAATATTCAAAAGGAAATGGATATTCCAAGGGCGATTTGACAGAAATCGGAACACCGATAATTTTGTACGGTAGACTCTACACAAAGTATCAATTTTCTATTAGCGAGGTAGATACTTTTGCTACTCCGAAAGACGGTTCAGTTTACAGCAAAGGAAATGAAGTAATTATTCCTGCTTCGGGAGAGACAGCCGAGGACATTGCAAGAGCTTCAGCCGTTGAAAAAACAGGGGTTTTGCTTGGCGGAGACCTGAATGTTCTTCGACCATTTAGTTTCATTAACCCGTTGTTTTTAGCACTCACCTTCTCAAGTGGTGAACCACAAAAAGAACTGGCAAAAAAGGCACAAGGAAAATCGGTTGTTCATATCCACAATTCGGATATTCAAGAAGTATCTGTTTCGTTTCCAACAAGAACGGAACAAGATAGTATTGTTACTATGTTCCGTAACCTCGACCACCTTATCACCCTTCATCAGCGAAAGTATGATAAATTAGTGAATATTAAAAAGTCTATGCTTGAAAAAATGTTTCCTTGTGATGGTAAAATTGTTCCAGATATAAGATTTTCTGGATTTACGGAAGATTGGGAACAGCGTAAGTTAGGGAACGAAGTTATCGAGATACTTGCTGGTGGAGATATTAATAAAAACAAGATAGTTGAAAACGGAAAATATCCAATATACGCAAATGCACTTACAAATGGCGGTATAGTAGGTTATTACGATGATTATTACAGAGTGAAAGCCCCTGCTGTTACCGTAACTGGGCGAGGTGAAGTCGGCTTTGCTAAAGCAAGAATGACTGATTTTACGCCTGTTGTAAGGCTTTTGGCTATTCGTTCAAATCACGACTGCTACTTCTTAGAAAATGCGATAAATAATCACAAGGTAGTTGTTGAATCAACAGGTGTTCCACAGTTGACCGTTCCGCAACTATCTTCATATAGTATTTTCTTCCCTAAAAATATTGAAGAAGAAACAAGAATTGGAGAGTATTTCTATAATCTCGATAACCTTATCACCCTTCATCAGCGAAAACTTGAAAAGTTGAAGAATATTAAAAAATCATGCCTTGAAAAGATGTTTATTTAGTATACATAAGGTTATTTTTGGCAAAATAATATAGGATAATATGGTATTAATTAAATAAAAATATAAAATGAGTAAAAAATAATAGTTGCAAATTGAAATACACAATATAAATTCTAAAAAATGATATAGAAGCAAATTTATTGAACATAATATTGGAAAAAATATTGAAATAATACTTAATTGATTGATATATTTACTCATTTTCTGATAAAAAACGAATAAATATAGGAAAATTTCAAACTAACTTGGGAACAGCGTAAGCTGGGAGAAGTAGCTATATATAGGCGTGGTTCGTTTCCTCAACCATATGGAAAAAGTGAATGGTATGATGGCAATGGAGCAATGCCATTTGTTCAAGTGGCTGATGTATCAGATGAAATGAATTTAGTAGAAGATACCAAACAAAAAATCAGTATATTAGCTCAACCTATGAGTGTTTTTGCTGAGCAAAATTCGGTATTAGTTACTTTACAAGGAAGTATAGGGCGTGTTGCAATCATGCAATATGAGGCATTTGTAGATAGGACAGTCCTAATCTTTGAAAAATATAAGGCTGAAATTGATAAGACCTTCTGGGCATATATAATTAAGCAAAAATTTATAGATGAAGCTCGGAAAGCACCAGGAGGAACAATTAAAACAATAACCAAAGAAGCGCTATCCGATTTTGATTTATCTATTCCAAAATATCAGGAACAGAAGCAAATAGGAGCATATTTTCGCAACCTCGATCACCTTATTACCCTTCATCAGTGTAAGCTAAAATTACTAAAACAAATCAAACAATCAATGGAAAATGGACTTTTTATAAAAAATACAACAAAAATTTGGAAGGAGTTAGAAAATATGACCTTTAAATACGAATCAGACTTTGAGGAAACGTTAATAAATATCTTATCTAACAAGGGATGGGAAAAGGATGTTATAAAATATCCTACAGAATCTGAGCTATTACAAAACTGGGCAAATATACTGTTCGATAATAACCGTGGTATCGATAGGTTGAATAATTATCCCTTGACTGAAGGTGAAATGCAACAGATTTTAGAACAAATTAACTCCTTGCGTACACCTATAAAACTCAATGAATTTATAAATGGAAAAACTGTATCCATAAAAAGAGATAACCCTGATGATTTAGAACACCTTGGTAAAGAAATTAGTTTAAAAATATATGATAGAAGAGAAATAGCAGCTGGTCAGAGTAGGTATCAGATTGTTCAGCAGCCAGTATTTCCAAGTAAGTCAAAGATATTGAATGACCGTCGTGGTGACTTAATGCTTTTAATTAATGGTATGCCAGTAATTCATATTGAACTAAAGAAAAGTGGCGTTCCGGTCAGTCAAGCCTGTAATCAAATTGAAAAGTATTCAAAAGAGGGTATATTTACAGGTTTGTTTTCCCTTGTTCAAGTATTTGTGGCTATGACACCTAATGAAACTAGATATTTTGCCAATCCAGGACCAGATGGAAGATTTAACTCAGATTATTATTTTAAGTGGGCAGATTTTAATAATGAACCTATAAACGATTGGAAGGAAATAGCATCCTCATTATTATCTATTCCAATGGCCCACCAGTTGATTGGTTTTTATACAATTGCTGATGAATCAGATGGTATATTAAAGGTAATGCGTAGCTATCAATATTATGCTGCAAATGCAATTTCAGATAAAGTAGCAAAGATTAAGTGGGATGAAAGCAACCAGCGTGGTGGCTTTATTTGGCATACAACTGGTTCTGGTAAGACAATGACAAGTTTTAAGTCAGCCCAACTTATCGCTGATTCACAAGAAGCAGATAAAGTTGTATTTTTAATGGATAGAATTGAACTAGGAACCCAGTCTTTGGGCGAGTACCGTGGATTCGCTGGGGAATCTAAGGGGATAAGTAATGAAGAGTCTAGTGTGAAGTCTACTGAAAATACTTATACACTTATTTCCAAACTAAAGAGTGATTCTTACCTTGATACCTTGATTGTTACTTCTATTCAAAAGATGAGTAGGATAAAGGACGAAGAAGAAGGTCTTAAAGCTGATGATATAGAAAAAATCAATAAAAAACGTATTGTATTTATAGTGGATGAGGCACATAGGTCAACTTTTGGAGAAATGCTTCAAACTATTAAAAATACTTTTCCAAAGTCTGTTTTCTTTGGATTTACTGGAACACCTATACAGGATGAAAATGAAAAGAAAATGAGCACAACAATTTCTGTCTTTGGTGACGAACTCCATAGGTATAGTATTGCTGATGGTATAAGGGATAAGAATGTCCTTGGATTTGATATATATAAAGTCATGACCTTTAGAGATAGTGATGTACGTCGTAGTATTGCAATGGAAAGAGCAAAAGCGAAAAATCTTGATGAAATAAACATGGATGATAGGAAAAAACATATTTATTTTGACTACATGGATTCGTCAAAAGTAAAAATGGCTGGCTATACTGATGACGATGGCAAATATATCAAGGGTATTGAAGACTTTCTACCTAATTCACAATATGCAATATCAGAGCATAGAAACAAGGTTATAGAGGATATAGCGGATAAGTGGTTTGACTTAAGCCGAGGATCAAAATTTCATGCTATTTTGGCAACTAGTAGTATACCGGAGGCAATAGAATATTATCATTTGTTTAAAGAAAAGTTGCCTTGGTTGAAGACAACATGCCTCTTTGACCCTAATATTGATGCTAAGGGTATTTCTGAAAAAGAACGCGACAAAGCACAGTATAAACAAGATGGTCTAGTAGAAATTATAGACGATTATAATAAGAAGTATGAACAAAATTTTTCACTGGGAACACATGCAGCCTTTAAAAAGGACCTTGCTTTAAGACTGGCACATAAAGAATACTATAAGGCTATTGATAGGCAACCTGATAAGCAGCTTGACCTATTAATAGTTGTAGATCAAATGCTTACTGGTTTTGATTCAAAATGGGTGAACACCTTGTATCTTGATAAGATGATGGAATATGAAAATATAATACAGGCATTTTCAAGAACTAATAGGCTATTTGGACCAGATAAACCATTTGGAACGATTAGATATTATAGAAAACCACATACAATGGAAAGAAATATAAGCCAAGCTGTAAGTCTTTATTCCGGAAATAAATCTATAGGGCTTTTTGTAAATAAGATACACAAGAATATAGAAAAAATGAATGTATTATTTGCTGATATAAACGAATTATTCAAAAATGCAAATAGGGCGGACTTTTCAAAGCTTCCAGATGATAAAAGGGTTGTTGCCAAGTTTGCATCTTTATTTAAAACACTTAATGAGCATTTAGAGGCAGCAAAGATACAGGGATTTAAATGGTCGAATCCATCATATGAGATTGAAAAAGAAAATGGTGAAAAAGAACTTGTTGCACTAAATTTTGATGAAACAAAATATTTAATTTTAGTTCAGAGATATAAAGAAATACATCGCAATGATTCTGAATCAATTAAGGAAGATGTACCATTTTATCTTGAAGGTTATATTACTGAAATTGATACGGGTAGAATAGATTCTGACTATATGAATAGTAGATTCGAAAAATATATAAAGGTGTTACATAAGGATGAGATATCAAAGGAATTTAAGGAAGATGCATTAAATGACCTTCATAATACCTTTGCAACATTAAATCAAGAAGAACAAAAATATGCAAATATTTTTCTACATGACCTACAAAGGGGTGATGTGTCCCTTAAAGAGGGGAAAACTTTTAGAGATTACATAACAGACTATCAGTTTAAGGGAAAGAATGACCAAATTCATAGATTTGCAGAGATATTAGGTTTAGACGAAGAAAAGCTTAGGACTATGATGGACTTAAAATTGACAGAAAGTACCATAGATGAGTTTGGAAGACTCGAAGTCTTGAAAGCTACCAAGGATAAAGATAAGGTAAAGGCTTATTTCCAAAAGAAAGAGGGAGTTGAAATCAGCAAAGCTAGAGCAAATATTAAGGCTGACAAGATAATTCGTGAGTTTATTTTAAAAGGTGGTATTGACATTTAGTAGGGAGTATCAGATGTTTTAGATATTTCTAAAAATTAATAGGGCATTTTCCTTGTCACCGTGAGCCATTTTCTATAAATGGGAGGGAAAATGAAAAATAAGGAAGAAAATACAGAGTTATTCTGTGATTATTACAAAAAATGGATTTCCGTATACAAGGAAGGCGCTATTAGGGATGTAACATTAGATAAGTATAAAATGACCCAAAAATGGCTTAAAAAACTTGCTCCAGACTTGAAATTATCTGGACTCAACAGAATTTCTTACCAACAAATTTTAAATGATTATGCTATAACTCATGAGCGACAAACAACTATGGATTTTCACCACCAATTAAAGGGGGCCATTTTAGATGCTGTTGATGAAGGTTTGATTGATAGAGATCCAACTAGGAAAGCCATAATTAAGGGTAAGACTCCGAGTGAGAATAAGAAAATAAAATACTTAAACCAGTTTGAATTACATACGCTTATTTCTACACTCAACCTATCTTCTGAGATAAGTTGGGATTGGTTTATATTACTTGTTGCTAAGACAGGTTTAAGGTTTTCAGAGGCACTTGCCCTAACACCAAAGGATTTTGACTTTGCACATCAGTCAATTTCTGTAAGTAAGACATGGAATTATAAGGGTGAAGGGGGATTTATGCCGACAAAGAACAAGTCATCAATTAGAAAAGTTCAAATTGATTGGCAAATGGTAATTCAATTTTCTGAACTAATTAAAGGCTTATCAGAAGAGGAGCCAATATTTGTAAAAGGAAAGGTTTATAATTCGACTGTTAATGATATATTATCTAGATACTGCAAAAGAGCAAATGTACCTGTCATTTCAGTTCACGGTCTAAGGCATACTCATGCATCAATACTTTTGTTTGCAGGAGTTTCTATCGCAAGTGTTGCAAGACGTTTAGGGCATTCTAGTATGAACACGACTCAAAAAACATACTTACATATTATTCAAGAATTGGAAAATAGGGATATAGATTTGGTAATGCGTTCATTATCAGTACTAAACTAATATAAAAAATATAATGGCTCACGTTGATAAAACCAAACACCAAAAAAGTGTAAAGGTAAAATACTTTACACTTTTTTCTTAAAATGCTTGACTTTTTATAAACCATGGTTTATCATATTACTTATGTAAAGTGTAAGACCTTTACAGATAGGAGGCAATATGGATATTCAAAAGATGGTAGAAATCGAAATACTGTATAGTCAATACGGTCCCTTGTTGACAGACAAGCAGAGGGACATCTTGTCTATGTACTATGAAGAGGACTACTCACTAGGAGAGATTAGTAATATACTAGGCACATCTAGGCAGTCCATATTTGATTCCTTGAAGAGGTCTGAAAAGTCTTTAAGAGACTATGAGGCCAAGCTAGGTATGGTAAAAAAGTTCAAGAATATAGATGAAGAGATTAACAAGCTAGCTGATAAGGTAGAAAACTTAGGCAAGAAAAGTGGTAACCTTGAGGAATCAAGTCAGCTTATAGAATTAATTGACAAGATTAGGGAGTTGATATAATGATATTTGAAGGATTATCAGACAAACTTCAAAACGCATTTGGAAAACTTAGGTCCAAAGGAAAACTAACTGAGGCTGATGTTAAGACAGCTATGAGAGAAGTCAAGATGGCTCTTTTGGAGGCGGATGTTAACTTCAAGGTTGTAAAGGACTTTGTAAAGGTTGTACAAGAGCGTTGTGTAGGCGAAGAGGTATTGAAGAGCCTGACACCAGGTCAGATGGTGGTAAAGATAGTAAATGAAGAATTGACAGCCCTTATGGGGGATGTTCAGAGCAAGTTGACATATTCGCCACAGCCACCAACTGTTATAATGATGGTTGGTCTACAGGGTGCAGGTAAAACTACAACTTCTGGTAAATTGGGTGGTTACCTAAAAAAAGATGGTAAGTCACCACTACTAGTTGCCTGTGACGTATACAGGCCAGCAGCCATTAAGCAGCTAGAGGTTGTAGGTGAAAAGCTAAACCTACCAGTATTTACTATGGGTGACCAGGTTTCACCGGTGGAGATAGCCAAGAAGGCCCTTGAACATGCTAAAAGCCACTCAAATGATGTGGTTATTATAGATACAGCAGGTAGACTACATGTAGATGAGGTCTTGATGCAGGAATTAAAAGATATAAAGACTCAGGTAAACCCTCAGGAAATATTATTAGTAGTTGACTCTATGACGGGTCAGGATGCCGTAAATGTTTCTGAGAGTTTCAATGAGATACTTGGTGTTGACGGAGTAGTTTTAACCAAGCTAGACGGTGATACCAGGGGTGGTGCGGCCTTATCAATAAGGGCTGTAACACAAAAGCCTATCAAGTTTATTGGTATGGGAGAAAAGCTTGATAACTTGGAACCTTTCTACCCAGATAGGATGGCATCTAGAATACTTGGTATGGGAGACGTACTTAGTTTGATAGAAAAGGCTGAATCAGCCCTTGACTTGGAAAAGGCTAAGGAGTTAAGTCAGAAGCTAAAGAAGAATGAAATGGACTTTGAAGACTTCTTGATGCAGCTAGAGCAGGTTCAAAATCTAGGCCCACTAGACAAGCTTTTAGAATTGGTCCCTGGTATGGGTAACCTAAAGGGTCAGATTGGTGACCTAGATAGCAAGGGCAAGGAAATAAATAGGACTAAGGCAATTATCCGGTCTATGACCCTTGAGGAGAGAAGGAATCCACAGATATTAAACGCTTCTAGAAAAAAGAGAATTGCTAGAGGTAGTGGTACAGGAGTACAAGATGTTAATAGGCTGATAAAGCAGTTTAATGAAATGAAAAAAATGATGAAGATGTTCCAGTCAAGTGGAATGATGGGCAAGATGAAAAGGGGTGGTTTCCCTAAGATGCCTAAGTTACCTTTTTAGGTTAGCAGATTCATTGTTTGAAAATAAATTATAATATATTAAATTTTTGGAGGTATTTAGAAATGGCAGTTAAAATAAGATTAAGAAGAATGGGAACTCATAAGAAACCTTTTTACAGAGTAATAGTAGCAGATGCTAGATCGCCCAGAAATGGTAGATTCATTGAAGAAATAGGATACTATAACCCATTAACAGAACCAAAGCAGGTTAAGATTGACGAAGAAAAGGCAATCAAGTGGTTGGTAACAGGTGCACAGCCTACTGAAGTTGTTAAGAAGTTATTCGTATCAAACGGAATAATTGAAAAGTTTGAAGCAGCTAAAGAATCTAAGTAATTTTTGGTGGAGACGATAATATGAAACAACTAGTAGAAGGAATAGCAAGAGCTCTTGTTGACAATCCTGATAAAGTGCTAGTCGAAGAAATTGTAGTTGGTGATGAAATCCTACTTAAGCTCAAGGTTGATGACTCAGATATGGGTAAGGTGATCGGCAAGAGAGGCAGAATCGCTAAATCAATGAGAACTGTATTAAAATCAGTGTCCAACAAGAAGAAAGTAAATGTAACATTAGAAATAGTAGAGGATTAGGCTTGCCTAATCCTTTTTTGCTAAAAAATAAATTTTCTTAGCGACTTAGAGACTAGGCTTATTCAAGAAGAAAGCCTTAATAATAATGCTAGGAGGTAATTAAGTGACTGATAAATTGGAATATTTTAAGCTAGGTAAGATAGTGACTACCAGGGGCTTAAAAGGAGAAATTAAAATATACCCCCATACAGACAAGATAGATAGGTTTAAGGATCTGGAATACTTTTTCATAGGTAATAATAGGGAGAAAAAGTACCTGGTAGAAAGCGCTGTAACTGCATCCAACAATTCTATAGTTGTTAAGTTGAAAGGTTATGATACTATTGAATCAGTTCAGGCCCTGATTGGCAAGTTTATATATGTTGATAGGGATAAGTCATACCAATTGGATGAGGACGAATTTTTCATAGCTGATATGATAGGTATGGATGTAGAGACTATAGATGGTCAAAAAATTGGAAAACTGGTCGATGTTCTGCAGTATGCAGCAAATGACGTATATGTAGTTAAGGATGAGGATTCTAAGGAGTATCTTATTCCTGCAACGTACGAGATTGTGCCGGATATTGACACAAAAAATAGGTTGATGAAGATCAATCCTATGCCGGGACTTTTGGACTAATGAGAATACATGTAATGACACTTTTTCCTGATATATTTGCTGCATATATAGGAGAAAGTATGATAAAAAAAGCAATAGACAATGGAATTTTAGAAGTTTATTTATATAATATTCGAGATTTTTCGGAAAACAAGCATAAGAAGGTTGATGACTATCCGTTTGGAGGAGGGGCAGGTATGGTAATGACACCCCAGCCCATTATTTCAACTTATGAGCATATAATCAAGACTCATAATATTGATAAACCAAGGGTTATATACCTATCACCCAAGGGTAGGATATTTAACCAGGACATGGCAAAGGACTTTGCACATTCTGATGACTGTATCCTTCTATGTGGTCACTATGAGGGTATAGACCAGAGGGTTATAGATATGATTGTTACTGAAGAAATATCTATAGGAGACTATGTACTTACTGGGGGAGAGCTCCCCGCACTGACCATGATTGATGCCATATCTAGGTTGATACCAGGTGTTTTAAACAGGAATGAGAGCTTTGAAGATGAAAGTTTGGAGAATAATCTACTTGAGTATCCCCAGTATACTAGGCCCAGGGACTTTAGGGGGGCGGAGGTGCCGTCTGTCTTAGTGTCAGGCAATCATGGTAACATAGACAAGTGGAGACTAGAAGAGTCAGAGAAGATAACGAAAGATAGGAGGCCGGATTTATGGTCTAAGTACCAGGCCTCTAACAGGGAAAATAATAAAAAAACGAGATGTACTCGGAAGGTGGAAAAAAATGGAAAATAGGAAAAAAGTTAAAGCGATTGGTATAGAGACCTTTGTGTTTCTGACGATATTTATTGGTGGTTTTGCTTGGTTAGGAAGCATAATGGGAGCAGGACCTATGTTTAAGACGATGATGGCAACTGCCCATGATCTTTTACTAAATACAGTTCTTTTGATAATGGCTATGGCTGTTTTAGCTGGTGCTATTAGTAGTTTATTATCTGAGTTTGGGGCTATAGCCTTGATTAATAAGATATTTGCACCTTTGATGAAGCCAATTTGGGGTCTACCAGGTGCTAGTATTACAGGTGTTGTAGCTACATACTTATCTGATAATCCAGCAATTATACCATTTGCAAAAGATAAGACATTTACTCAGTATTTTAGAAAATACCAGGTACCAGCCCTTTGTAATATTGGTACTGCTTTTGGTATGGGTCTTATAGTTACAACTTTTATGATAGCCCAGGGAAAAGCATTTATAGCACCAGCCTTAATAGGTAATGTTGGAGCTATAATTGGCTCGATTGTCAGTGTTAGAATAATGTTGATGCAAACAAAAAAGTACTATGGTGACAAGGCAATGGAACCATATGATGAAACAATGAGCAGCCTTGATTCTGACTCTAATAAAGAGTTTAGACTAGTAAGAGAAGGTAATATTTTCCAAAGAGTATTAGATTCTTTATTAGAAGGTGGTATGAATGGTGTTGATATGGGCGTGGCTATAATACCAGGTGTTTTAATTGTTTGTACACTTGTTATGATGTTGACTTTTGGACCAGGTAAAGCAGGATATACTGGAGGTGCTTATGAAGGTGTTAAGTTACTACCTTATATAGGTCAAAAGATAAGTTTTATACTAGAACCACTATTTGGATTTAAGTCACCAGAAGCTATAGCATTCCCAATAACAGCCCTAGGAGCAGTAGGGGCGGCTATATCTCTAGTTCCTGAATTTATAAAAAATGGAGCGGTTCATCCAAATGATATAGCTGTATTTACAGCAATGGGTATGTGTTGGTCAGGTTATTTAAGTACTCATATAGGCATGATGGATGCCTTGAAGTCTAGAAATCTTGCAGGTAAGGCGATTCTTGCCCATACAATAGGTGGCTTGTGTGCTGGTATATCTGCCCACTTGATATTCATTTTATTTGCACATTAATAGGACTTGTATAACAAATAATTTATAATAAAAAGGCTATGCTTTAAGTGGAATTTTAGAGCATAGCCTTTACTTTATCTTATGGTTCTTTGTCAACTAGCGTTGATGAATAAAATCCGAAATTTATGCGACAGCAT